>WFZC01000052.1 GCA_015489765.1 Desulfobulbaceae bacterium | reverse complement strand
TATCCAGGATGCGCCGTTCCTCATCCCGGTCCGGATAATCGACAAGCACCTTGAGCATGAACCGGTCGACCTGGGCCTCGGGCAGGGGATAGGTTCCCTCTTGTTCAATGGGATTCTGAGTCGCCAGTACCAGAAAAAGTTCGGGCAGGTCAAAGCTCTCCTCGCCGATGGTCACCTGCTTCTCCTGCATGGCTTCAAGCAGGGCCGACTGGACCTTGGACGGGGCGCGGTTGATTTCATCGGCCAGGATCATGGAGGCGAAAATCGGTCCTTTCTTGACTTCAAAGCCGGTAGCGCGCGGATTGTAAATCTCGGTGCCGATGATGTCGGCAGGCAGCATGTCCGGGGTGAACTGGATGCGCCTGAAATCCGTGGATATGGCGGAGGCAAGCGTTTTGACCGCAAGCGTCTTGGCCAGGCCGGGAAGACCCTCCAGCAGGATGTGGCCGCCGGCAAGCAGACCGATCAGGAGTCTGTCGATCAGGTGCTGCTGGCCGATAATGACCCTGCCTATTTCCGATTTAAGTAGCGGCACCCAGGCCGAGGCCTCTTTGACCGCCTCATTGATCTCCTGGATGGAGGACGGGGCATCTTCTTTGCTCAGAGTATTCCCGGTCGGGATGGTTTCCGGGGAGGGGACAATGGATTGGTTTGGCATGGTTGTTTCCTTTGTTATGGCAATCAGATGTGATGGCGTCGTAAAAACTTCGATCTACTGCGTCGTGTGTCCTGTGGCGATTCTCGACATATTACATGTATAGTCAAGACCCACCACAGAACACCACTCCTCGGAGTCTCCGCTACGCTCCGCTTACCTGTATATCTGTGTTTTTACTTAGCCATCTTTAAGCATTGTCTGGACTTTTTACGAGTTCATCAGGTGTTATTGTATTAACCGGGTGGTCTGTCAACAATGGCCGGAAATTACCGGCCATGGCCCCGGCGGCTAATTCCGGTACCTGTCCAGGAGGATTTTTTTTAAGTCCAAATGGAAAAAATCGGCCGGGACAGGCGGGAAATGGCAGGGAGAGGCTATGGCGTAAGAGAAAGAGCAATATCCGCCGGTGGGTGGACCGGTTCGCAACCGAGCGCATTTGACGGTGGTACTTTAGTGGTGCTCACAAGGATTGTCCTGTCACCGGAGATAGGGAGATCTTGAGAATGTTTTTTTCTGATATGTACCATACTGCACCTCGACCGACACAAACAGGGCAAGTATTTTCCTCGCTGGCCAATGTTACCTTGCCGGTTGCCAGCTACTATGTGTTCGCAGTCGGGAAATGTCAAGGGGTGGGAGGGTCGAAGCCGGTTTCAAAACCTGTACACAAACTATCCGCCAAGGCCCAGAAACAGGCCTGTCTGGTAGATACAGACGGCAAGGGCAAAGGCAAAGATGGTGTTGAAAGTCATGGAAAAAAAGGCCCATTTCCAGGAGCCCGCCTCTCTGGCGATACAGACAATGGTGACAAAACAGGGAGCATAGAACATGATAAAGGCAAGCACGGCCAGGGCGACCACAGGGTTCCAATGGGGGTCACCTGCCAGCCGCTCCTTGAGACTTGTTGTATTCTCGGTGCTGACGTCGCCAAGGGAATAGGCAGTGCCCAGGGTTGAGATAATGACCTCTTTGGCGGCAAACCCACCCACCAGGGCAATATTGGTCTGCCAGTCAAACCCGGCATACCTGCTGACGGATTCCAGAGCAATACCGATTCTGCCGGCAAGGGAGTTGCGCAGCCGGGCCCGGGCCTCATTACTGTTGAGCGTCTCCAGTTCCACCATCAGGTTGGAACCTGCAGGCCGGATGTTGTCGTCTGCTGTCGCATCAGTTTTCAGTTGCTGTAGTTTCTGTTCAATTATCTGCCTTTGCCGGGCAAATGTATTCACCTGGTCCTGGGGAAGACCGGGATAGGTCATCATGGCCCAGAGCATGATGGAGATGCCAAGGATAACCGTACCCGCCTTTTTGATGTATTGCCAGGTCCGTTCCCAGGTATGGATAACAAGGCCCCTGAGGGTTGGAAACCGGTAGGGCGGCAGCTCCATTACAAAGGGCGTTGATTCGCCCCGTAACACGGTCATGCGCAGGAATTTTGCGGCAATAAGGGCCACCAGCCAGGCTGCCATGGTGGCCAGAAACATATACCGGGCCTGGTGGGCGGAAAAAAAGGCGCCGATCAGCAGGGTCAGGACCGGCAGTTTGGCGCCGCAGTTCATAAAGGGCACTGTCAGCAGGGTGGCCATTCGTTCCTTGGGCGAGCGCAGGGTACGGGTGGCCATGACACCGGGAACCGCACAGCCGCCGGAAATGCCGCCGGATACGATAAAGGGCATGACCGATGATCCGTGCAGGCCGAAAAAATGGAAGATTCGGTCCATCATAAAGGCGACCCTGGCCAGGTAGCCCGAGTCTTCAAGCACCGCGATGCCGAAAAACATGAACATGATAATGGGGACAAAGCCGAGTACGCCGCCCATGCCATCGATAACCCCGGAGATGATCATTGATTTAAGTGGTCCGTCGGGCAAATGGGCGTTGACCCAGGTATCGGCTGTGGAAAACACCGTTGCCAGCAGATCGACCAGGGAGGTGGAATAGTTAAAGGTAAAGGTGTAGAGGCCATAAAGCACAGCCGCCATGATAACAGGGCCAAGCAGTCTGTGGGTAACTATTTTATCTATTTTATCCGATGTGTAGAGACGGTCGCCGACAAATTTTTCATGTATGACCCCCTGGTGAAGCACGGATTTGATATAACCGTATCTATGATCGGCGATGACCGCCTCGGGATATACCTCCATGGTCTGCTGAAGATGATTGGTAATCTTTTCGCAGATTTGCAGAAGTCTGTCAGTGAGACCTGCATTTGCCGCTCTTGCCTTTTCCAGAATCTGTTCATCATGTTCCAGAAATTTAAGGGCGATCCAGCGGGCAGGGTACTGGTCGGTCAGCAGGTTATTGTCCTCGATCAGCGGGAGCATTTCCGAGAGCGCCTGGTCAATATCAAAGCCGTAACGCAGCATAACAGGGTGAATATTTTTTGCTGTTCCGGCCGTTTCCAGAATGGTATCAAAGAGTTTGTCTACTCCCTTGCCTGAACGGGCGATGATGGGGACAACCGGCACCCCCAGCAGTTCGGCAAGTTTGTCCGCATCAATTTCTATGCCCCGACTCCGGGCCACATCAATCATATTAAGTGCAATAACCACCGGAACGCCGAGTTCCAGGAACTGACAGCTTAGGTACAGGTTTCGTTCAAGATTTGAGGCATCAACGATATCGACAACCACATCTGGTCGTTCATTGACGATAAAATCACGTGCCACCAACTCCTCGACCGAATAGGCGGAGAGAGAATAGGTGCCGGGAAGGTCGGTCACCTTGATTTCATGGCCTTTCCAGGTGAAAAATCCTTCCTTCTTTTCGACGGTCACCCCGGGATAATTGCCCACATGCTGCCGGGCGCCGGTCAGCCGGTTGAACAGGGTGGTCTTGCCGGCATTGGGATTGCCTGCAAGGGCGATGGAAAGGGCAGCGCTCATTGCTCTTCCTCCTGCACATTCATTTCAATATGATCGGCCTCGTTATTGCGCAGGGTAAGAACCTGGCCATGAAGACGAATCTTGACCGGATCCCGTCCTTCCATTTTGATGGATGTGCCAGGGACAAGGCCCATTTCACACAGGCGAAGTCCCAGGGAACCTTGTACGGTAATGGCGTGGATCTTACCGGTTTGACCGGTTTTCATTGTTCGCAGTTTCATGTGATGCCGGGGAAACAATAAATGAGAAGAAGTTGGATGTCCATTAAAGAGTGACGAAAACCTGATTCGCTTAAAGCTCCCTCAATTCAGAGAATTTTTTCCAGCATTCTTAACAGGATTTTTTCTTTTTTGATGAACAGGTGGCAGCGCTACCGCAGCCGGAACATCCGCACCCGCATGATGGGGTGTGACCGGGAAGAAATAAACGTATAAGGCGTCTACCGATAAAAAAGGCTGCTATTAGAACAATGAGGAAGACAAAAAAATTCTGCATCGTGTAGTATTAAGGAGTTTTGATATTTTTAGGATACCCTAATTCAACGGTAAAAAAATATATCCTACACCGAGGTAACAAAAAGATTATCAGCAGTTGCCGCATCAATACTCAAGGTTGCACCGTTGACCTTGACCATGCACTGCCGGCCGCCCCGACGACAGAGCAAATCCATCTCCGTGCCGGGCATAATTCCGAGGTTTGCCATTTTTGCGCAAATTTTCCGGTCGCCTTTAATCCTGCATACCTTGACCCGGTGCTTTCCACAGGTACGGGACAGGGGGCGGGCATCAACCGGGCAGGGCTGTTCACGCAGAAAACAGTGGTTGTTTCTGCCCCGGCGGCAGTGGCAGGAAATATCCGGGTGGTTTTTTGTCATGGCATGGCCTCGAATAAGGGAAACGGACGGGAAAACAGATGATATGGCATCATGCATCCCGATGCATTGTTTAGGTACACCAAACAATGATCACTGTCAATAACTTTTGCAAGCGAAAAACTCTGCAATCAGTGGGTTTTTACAGTTCAGTTGCAGGTTTTGCGGAAATTCCCTGTTGGAATTTCTATCTGTCATCGGTACAGTGGTCCGAAATCCGGTTCCGGGCCTGCAGGGGTATTGGTTGTTGCCGATCTTTTCTTGTTCCACAACGTTTCAGACCCTCTCTGCAGGTAACAGGCAGTTCAGATCATAGGTATTATTGCTTGTGGCTGTGGCCTGAAACTATGGTTAAGTTATGCTGGTTTGTCTGAAATTGTAAAAGAATCGACAGGGTTACAGTTTGCATGTCTTCTGAGCAATCACAACGGGACCTTTGCTCCGCCCGCCACCGGGCGGCGCTGTCCATCGGCATAAACCTGACGCTTGCCGCAGCCAAAGGAGTTGCCGGAATAGTTTCCGGCTCAACGGCCCTGATCGGCGATGCCATCCATTCTGGTACCGATGTGCTGGCATCCCTGGCCACCTGGGTCGGTCTTTATGTGGCCGGACGCGAGCATCCATCCTTCCCCTACGGGTTGTACAAGGCGGAAACCGTTGCCACCCTGGTGACTTCCATCGCCGTTATCGTTGCCGCCTATGAAATTGCCAGGCAGGCAGTTTTTGGAGCAAAACAGCTGCCCGATGTGGCCGTTGCCCTGCCGGTGGCCGGGGTGTCTCTGCTGGTTGCCCTGTTTTTCGGCATCTATCAGCTGCGGGAAGGCCGTCGTCTCAATTCACCGGCCCTGCAGGCCGATGCCCGTGATTATCTTGCCGATGCCCTGTCCACAACCATTGTTTTTCTGGGCCTGCTTGCAACACGGTTCGGGTACGCGCTTGACAGGTGGGCGGCGGCAGTGGTCGCTGTTTTTGTCCTGCGGGCAGGCGGGGCGCTTTTACTTACCGCTTTAAAGGACCTGCTCGATGCCTCCATGGACCGGGAGATGGAACGGCAGATCATTGCCATGGTCGAGGAACATCCACGTATTACCAGGGTCAAGCAATGTTTGAGCCGCACGGCCGGGGGACGTTTTATCGTGGACATGGATGTGCTCATGAAAACGGAGTCGGCAAAACTGGCCGATCATGTGGCCGACAGGCTGGAGGAGTTGATACCGAGGAAGTTTCCCCTGGTTGTCATGGCAAGGGTTCGTCCCCATTTTGCTCCGGATGGAATTGTGCGTCGCATCATACCTGTGGACAAACCGGAAGGGGAGATGTCCAGCCATTTTGTACGCGCGCCCTGGTTTCTCATTGAAACAAAGGACACGAAAAAAGACCGGATTCTCAAAAGGCAATTTGTGGAAAATCCGTACGCACGGAAAGAGAAAAAGCGGGGTTTACTGGTCGGTAACTGGCTGTTGTCCCTGAAACCGGATGAGATCGTTGTCCCTGAAAAACATCATGGAACAGCCATCACCCTGCTGGAGGAGGCTGGGGTGGATATCCTGCCTGTTGGGCAGGATACTGTTCGTCAGGATTGAGATCGCATGGCACCCGGGGCGCATCGGTCTTGCATCCGGATTTGGATCCTGGGGGGCAGGGTTGTGGTTAGTGCTTGGGTAAAATCTTTTCCGGGTTTTTTACCTGTACCTTGAGACGAAGATGTTTGCGCTGGATTTCAAAACAACAGGCCATGATCCTGTCCCGGTCTTCGGAATCGATGGTGTCAAAATGAAGGGCTATCTGGTACTGATCATCATCAATTTTTCGGCTTCTGACCACGTGGGCAATCGCCTTTATTGGTTCACCATTTCCGGTGGGCAGGATCAATTCAACCCGAACAGGTTCTCCCTTGTTGATTGGCTGCTTGAAGACCGCCAGCAGTCCGGAGCCGCTGACATCAACGGTTTCCCCGCTCAAGCTCCATTCCTGGTCCTTTGCCAGCGCCGGTCGTGCCACCAGGGGAGCAGACACGTCAACCCGAAAAAAATCACGCATCTGTTCATGCTGGATGACTTCCCGGCCAACAAGGCGCAGGGCCTGATCATTGATTTTTTCTTTTATGTCTGCTGCCAGGGAGATGTTCTGCCCTTTGATATCAAGTAGAACAACCGCTTTTCTGTTAAAATCGATTTTGTCGGCCGGCAGGCTGCCGGGGGTGAAGAGGAGGAGAAATTCAGGTGGGGTCGTCTCTTGATAGACGCAACTGATTCGTTTTTTCTCTGTTGCGCCAAGTATCGGCAGGGCAATACGAACAGCCTTGTCCGTCTCTATCTGCGTGAAAATTTCATCAAGCGTCGGCACGGGACAACTCCTCTCTGGT
Source organism: Desulfobulbaceae bacterium (assembly GCA_015489765.1). Classification (GTDB taxonomy): domain Bacteria; phylum Desulfobacterota; class Desulfobulbia; order Desulfobulbales; family Desulfobulbaceae; genus DRLX01. The sequence continues at coordinate 8,423 of WFZC01000052.1, read as the reverse complement.
AAAAGAGTAAAAAAAGCGCAAAGCAGGGCGTTGACGACCGGACCCTGCTACCATGGTGAGAATATTATCTATAGTTTGCCATACCGGGAAGAAGAAAAAAAGTATTTTTTCCGATCCGTCAGGCGAGTGGGAGCAACAGCCGTTCAACATGCCTGTTGTTTCTTTAGTTGGAAGTGTCGATAATACCGCCCCCCGATTTTGTTGCCCCATGGGTGTATCCGCCCATGGTCTGCAGGCCGTGTTTGATCTTAAACAACTCGGCCTTGTAACCGGCCAGTCTGGTTTTTAATTTAGGCAGTATCATTTGATACTGTTGTTGGAGAATTTTTCCAAGCCGCAGTCGTTCTTCTATAAGATCACTGTGTTCCGCTGCGATTTCAGCATCCAGGACCGCCAGAATTTGCTGGTCGGTCATCTGGATGGCGGTAAATAATGCATCCATGTCATCGGCCGCCTGGACTGTTGATTCAAGATCAAGGATGGGCAGTCTTTTTTCAATGGCGCTTAACCGTTTATGCAGACGTTGGTGCTGGACAACGGATTGGCGGAGTAGTTGCTGAAAATTTTCCATATTTACATTGCCGCTGCCAATGGTTTGTATTCAGGCTTTCCCAGGGGAGCGCCTCCTGCAACGGCGGCAACCCTTTCCTGCCTTTCCAGTTCAATGGCCTTGGCCCAGGTCTGGCGCAAATCGGTCAGCATTTTCTTGACTTCGACTATCGGCGCCGGGTCGTTGTGCAGGTTCGCCTCCATGAGTCGTTGCTGCATGTAGTGGTACAGGGCATCGAGATTCTCGGCCAGTCCGGCATCCTGGTTACGGTCCAGGGTGGCGGCAAACTCGGCCAGGATAGCATAGGTTTTATTGATATAATAGGACCGTTTGTCCGGGGTATTTTCTTCAATGGCCTTGATTGCCATGGAGGCAAAACGAACAGCGCCGTCATACAGCATGAGCATGAGCTGCTCCGGAGATGCGGTGTTCACCTTGTTGGCAAGATAGTTATTGGTGTAGCTGTTCATTGATTTCACCTGTTCATCATATTTGAAATGGCCGTCATTTGCTGGCCAAGAAAGGAAGATTGGGCATTCATATTGCTGACCAGCGTTTCCATGGCTGTAAATTGGGCGCGCAGGGTCTTTTCCCGTTGAGCAAGTCGTGCTTCCATGGTTTCGATGCGGTCGTCCATCCGTTTGATCGAGTTGTTGATGCTTGTCTTGCGGCCCTGCAGCATACCGGTGCTTGAACTGGTCATGGATTCCAGGTAATCCTGGAACTGTTTGGCCAGGCCGTCTTTGCCGTCTTCACCTGCCAGCAGGGTGGTAACACTGTCCAGATTTTCATCGACAGCCTTGGAAAGGGTCTCACTGTTTACGGTCAGGGTACCGTCTTTCTGGGTTTCAAAACCAAGCTGCGACAGGGTGGTGAATACTCCTGAATTATCAAACGGGGTGGTCAGCATGTTCTGCAGATGCCGTTTTAATGAGTTGATACCCGAGTCACCCTTGAGGACACCACCGCCTTTTCCTTCAATAACGGATTGACCGGTGATGAAACTGACCACCTTGTTGTAGCCGTCGGCAAATTTTTCAATGGTCGACTTGATGGCCTCTTTGTCAAGAGATACACTGAGACTTGTCGTCTCGCCTGTCTTTGCCTGGACCAGGTCCAGGGTTACGCCCGGAATGGCCTCGGTCAGGGTATTGGAGTCGCTGTAAATATCTACTCCGTCGACCACCACATGGGCACGGGTTGCTTCCTGGGTCGGGGGATTGGTCGTACCGCCGGGGCCTTCAAAGAGACCCAGGGTATCGGTGCCGGCGCCGCCGGTCAGGCCGGAGTCATCCAGGGAAAAATCCGTGGCCACGTTTTGTCCGGTCAGGACAAGCCGGTAGGGATCGTCGGAACCATCATTGATGATTCCGGCCTTGACGCCGATATCGGCATCATTTATGGCCTGCATGATCCCTTCCAGGGAATTGTTGTCCTCGGTTATTTCAATGGAATGGCTGTCTGTTCCCACCGTGATCGAGATGGTGCCTGTATGAAAGGAGTTGCTGTCCTTGGCGGAAAAACCGCCCTGGGAAACTGACTTCTGGACCTGGGCCAGGGACTGAACCTCGATCTGGTAACTGGTGCCTGGCAGGGCCTTGCTGGAGACCGAAGCGCTCAGGTAGTCTTCACTGCTCAGACTGACCGAGCGTTTCTGCAGGGTATCGGCTTTACCGAGATTTTTTATGGAATCAAGAAAAGAATGGAGATTTTCGTCCAGCTTGGTAAAGGCGGACAGACGGTTATTCATCCATTTTTTGTCCGCCTCTATGTTGGCAATGGGCATGCGCTCAAGATTCATCAATTTATTGATGATGGAATTGGTGTCCATTCCTGTCGCAAGTCCGCCAAATTGAATAGTCATGCCTTTACTCCGTGTTCCGGTCCTGTTCCTCTGTTGTCATTTCAATCTGTTCGCAGGCAACACTGCTCCTTCTCTCCCTGTGTCCGGGAGTCAACTGGAAAACCATTATAATCGGGACTGTTGCCGAATACGGCTTGTCAGCTTACCGTATCAACAATGTTTCCCTGCAGTTCCTGAAGGTATTTGGTCAGGTTGATCAGCTCTTTCGGCGGTATCTGCCGTATAACTTCATCGGTTTTTTGATCAACGATCTTTACGACCATTTCATGGATATCGTCGTTTTTTTCAAACCTGACGCTGTAGCGGCCATCATCGGTCAGTGATTTGATCTGACTGAGGAGTTCCTCTGGTTGCACCTTTTTTTGCGATACCGCATCGGTCTGGACTTCTTTTTGCGCTGCATCATGACTGCGTTCCACCTGTTGGACCGGTTCATCGATCCTCGGCGGCACAACCGTATTGGTGCTGATTGCTTCAATATTCATTTTTTCACCTCCCTGTGAAAAAAAAATCGATTGTGCAATTTGTAGGAGCCCGCCCCTGCGGGCAAGGCATATGACCGGGATAATTCCTTGAAATCGCCCGCAGGAGCGGGCTCCTACAAAAAAAGAATGCCTGTCTGGGATTGCCAGGCAATTCCAGACAGGGTTAGGGTTTACCTGAGCAGGGAAAGTGCCATCTGCGGGGCCTGGTTGGCCTGGGCCAGGATGGACACACCGGCCTGCTGCAGGATGTTCTGCTTGGTCATGTTGGAGGTCTCCTGGGCGATGTCCGCATCCAGGATCCGCGAACGGGCCGCAGAAACATTTTCCGAGATGTTTTTCAGGTTGGCAATGGTGGACTCGAAACGGTTCTGAACAGCGCCAAGATCACCACGCTCCGAGTCGATGGTACCCAGGGCCTTGTCGATAACATCGATGGCCTTCTGGGCGCCGTCGACCGTGGAGATGTCAATGGCGTTGACTGTCTCGGCATCGGAGCTCGTGATGGCATCGGCAGCACCGTCGATCACACTACCGGCAGAGTCAGCCACACTGGAAGAGACCGAGAAGGAACTCTTGGAGGTGAACTCGACCGTGCCTGCAACCACGGTGGAATCGGTAGCCGTTCCACTGTCAAGGGTCTGGGTCGCGCCACTTTGTCCCTTGACATCCATGGTTGTATTGCCTGCGCCAGTAGCGGAAGTGGTAAAGTCCTCTATCTTGATATCTTTGCCGTCGGACTGGGACAACTGCAGACCATTGGTTGTGACTTCCGCCTTGATCCCGGTCTTGCCGGTGACGTCGTTAATGGCCTTGGCCAGAGCGCTCAAGTCACCAGTATCGGTGATGTTGGCGCTGATGGTCTGGTCCGGCTGTCCGGACCCGCTTCCCAGTTTGAAGCTGACTGAACCGGCAGCAGCCAAGGAGAGGTCCGCCTTGGAAACAGCGGTTGCCTCAACGCCGGTATCACCGGCATTGTCATTGACCAGCTTGGCCACTTTTTCTGCCGTATCTCCAGCTGTGACAGCGATAACCTTGGAGCCTTTTTCACCGGCAACTGTCAGGTTCTGGGTGGCAATTCCATTGCCGCCGCTGGTATCAGCACCAGCAGCTGTTGCGGCGCCTGCGCCGGTATCACCACTGCCGCTTGCGCCGGCTACGGCAAAACGACCGAGATCGGTGGTCTTCATGGAGCCGATGGAAACACTGATGGTTTCGTTGGCATTGGCGCCGACCTGAAATTTGGAGTTGGTGAATGTGCCGTCGAGGATCTTCAGGCCGTTAAAAGTCGTGGTTCCTGCAATACGGTCCATCTCTTCCTGCAGCTGATTGACCTCAGCCTGGAGTGCGCCGCGATCAGCGGAAGAGTTGGAGGCATTGGACGACTGAACGGCAAGCTCACGCATACGCTGCAGGATGTTGGTGGATTCCTGCATGGCGCCTTCAGCGGTCTGCGCAAGTGAGATACCATCGTTGGCGTTACGGGTGGCCTGATTGAGGCCACGGATTTGAGAGGTCATCCGGTCGGAAATAGCCAGACCGGCGGCGTCGTCCTTTGCAGAGTTGATCCGGAGACCGGATGAGAGACGCTGCATGGAACGGGCCAGGTTGTTCTGGGTTGCCCCCAGGTTACGTTGGGCGTTGAGAGAAGCTACGTTTGTGTTGATTGTAAGACCCATGATATTCCTCCTTGAATATGTTGTTGGGTTATTCTAAAAAGTGGCATCCTTGCCGACTACTTTAAAAAGTAACAAAAAGTAAAAATGTAAAAAGTAAGAAGATTAAAAACAGTTTTCGCTGATTAGCGCCTCCTTGGATGAATTTATCGGTTGTTGTTAAATTTTTTTTTGGTGTCAAAAGTTCGGGAGATGTTCTCCCTTACTTTCCGTATCGAACACCCGCAAAAAAAACTTTAGGCTTTTTTTTTATTTTTTCTCAAACAAAGAAAAAAATAAATATCCGCGAGCAGGGGATCCCGTCCTCCTTCCCCGGTAGGAGAGGCTTTGGCCACGATTGTTTCAGCCGTTCCTGCCGGAATTTTTATTGCCAGGTTCCTGAAACGGCGTATTCCCGGGGATGTTTTCGGGATTGAACCTCATGGTCATATTGATGTTCGCTCGGCCGTGGCGCCAATCGGTATACATTTCTCCATGCATACTCCTTGTCTGCCATAAGGGTGGATGTGCAGATTGCCGATGCCTGCCGGTTATATTTGAATGTGATAATCTTCATTGTTCTTTTTATGTTCCGTAAAATTTTGTTGAACAGGTGTGAGATAGATTCCACGGGTATCATCTTTTGCAGTTCAGTCAAGGCAATTTTGACCCGTAAGACAAACTTTATAGGGGCGGCTTCAGCCGCCGTGCCATGGGCAGGCGAATAAATTCGCCCCTACTGTCATGGATTAAAATCTTGTCTTGTCTGTTGACCTGTTATCCTCGCAGCAGCTGCAGGGCAAGTTGCGGGGTCTGGTTGGCCTGGGTGAGAATTGAGACACCGGCCTGCTGCAGGATATTGGCCTTGGTCATCTCCGAGGTCTCCTGGGCGATATCCGCATCCCGGATACGGGAACGGGCCGCGGTCAGGTTTTCGGCCACGTTTTTCAGGTTGGCAATGGTGGATTCAAACCGGTTCTGCAGGGCGCCGAGATCGCCGCGCTGGGCATCGATCTTGCCAAGGGCTGCATCAACAATTTTTAAGGCCTTGTTGGCATTTTCCACGGTGCTGATGTCTATGGTTGTCACTTCTTCAAGAGCGGAAATCTGGTCGCCGTCAACAATGGAGCCGGCGGCAGCGGTTGCATCGGAGGAAACCGTATATGAATCCTGGGAAGAGAATTCAATGGTGCCGGCAACACGGGTGGAATCGGCTCCGCCGCTGGTAAGCTGTTCTGCATGATTATCAGCTCCGGTCACATCAACGGTTCCTCCTGCGCTGTTGGTAAAATCAGTGATAACAATATCCTTGCCTTCGGCCTGGGTCAGGGTAATTTTACCTGCATTGACCTTGGCCGTCACACCGGTGGTTCCGCTCTGGTCATTGATTACTGTGGCCAATTCACCAAGGTCGGACTGGGTCACGGAGGCGTTTATGGTTGCTGTGTTGCCGCCGGAACCAATGGTCATGGTAACAACGCCGTCGGCTGACAGGTTGTCTATGGTGGCCTCGGTACGCGCAGTTGCCGTTACCCCTGTCTGAGAGGCGGCATTAGTGATCTGGGAGGCTATTTTCCAGGCCGTTGCACCGGCTGCAATGGCAATCGGTGGATTGGTAGTTCCCTTGGAACCGGTAATGGTAAGGTTCTGCGCGCCGATGGTATTGGATGTTACGGCGTTGGCGCTGGCAGTTGCCGAGGAACCTGTTCCCTGGTTTGCCGTGTGGTTGGTGGCGTAGACGGCATATCTGCCGAGATCGTCGGCGGCCATGGACTGGATGGAAACGCCGATGGTTTCATTGGCATTGGGGCCGACCTGGAATTGCTGAGACACGAAAGAGCCGTCCAGAATGCGCAGGCCGTTAAAGGTGGTGGACTGGGCGATGCGGTTCATCTCGGTTTTCAGCTGGTTGACTTCTGCCTGCAGGGCAGCCCTGTCGGCAGCGGAGTTGGTGGCATTGGCTGCCTGGACCGAAAGTTCACGCATCCGCTGCAGGATATTGGTTGATTCCTGCATGGCGCCTTCCGCGGTCTGGGCAAGGGAAATGCCGTCGTTGGCGTTGCGTGCCGCCTGGTTGAGACCCCGGATTTGCGAGGTCATGCGGTCGGAAATTGCAAGGCCGGCGGCGTCGTCTTTGGCGGAGTTGATACGAAGACCCGAAGAGAGTCTTTCCATAGATGTGGCAAGTTCACCCTGGGTACGGCCAAGGTTTCTCTGGGCGTTTAAGGAAGCTACGTTCGTATTGATCGTTAAAGCCATGGTTATCCTCCATGAATTTTTGAGCCCTGGTCGTCAACTGTTGACCAATCGGCTTACGATACAAACGTAACATCTCTCAGATACTGCCCTTTACTGTCTCTCAATCCACTCTTCGGACATTTTGCCCAAAGAGTTAAGTCTTTTTTTTATGGCATTGGAAAACTTCATTCTATTGCTGCTGGAACGATGACAATATATACTTGCAGGAGCGAAATTATTTGCCTGGGATGGTGGTTGCATACAGACAGGGCAACGCCTCTGGCAAGGCGGCCGTAGCCGCCCCTGTCATTCACAACAGAAATATGCACTCTGCATAAAAAAAACCACTGCCCGCAAGTGGACAGTGGTATAAAGAGAGGGAATAAGGGAATGAAAGAGAAGTATGTTTTTCAGTCAGGCTCGAATATCAGGCCCTGACAGCCACGCAAGAGTGTAGATGTTCCATGGCACGTTGCAAGGCCCCATTTATTGCGCCGGTTCTGCCTTGGGCAATGGTGTTTTGGTATCAAAGCGACTGTCTTCGATAATGCCCTGCAGGGCCTTGTTGGTTACGGGAGAATACAGAATTGGTCCGGCCAGGTTGAGGGTGATCTCTTTTTCCGGGGAAATGGAAACAATGGTGAGAACGAAATAGTCATCTTCGGGTCCTATGCCCAGTTTTTTTCTCTCTTCCTCATCGGCATTTACCTGGTAGTCAAAGAAAAAGTTGGTCGGGTCCGTGACCACAAAGGCGAAGTCAGGATCGTCCACACTCTGAATCCAGAACAGCGGGCCTTCCTTTTTGTTGGGCATGACAATAAAGTTATGCAGATGCTCAAGGCCGATGAGACCCTCGGGAAAGGTAATGACATTGGAAGGGTCGTATTCAACTTCACCAAAGCGCGTCATGATTTTTTTCATTTTTTCACCGTCCTGGTCGCAAGGTTTGCGCTTAATGCATCAAGATCATCGAGGTTCCAGTTCGTGGCCTCGACATTTTCCTGTTTAATTCGATCAAAAACTTCCTGTCGGTAAATCTTTGTCTCCCTCGGGGCATCGATGCCGATACGAATGTTGCCGCCCTTGATTTCAATAATTTTAATGGAGATGGAATCACCGATAATTATACCTTCACCGGCTTTTCTGGTCAGAACCAGCATAATATACTCCGCGTAAGTGTCGAAATTGTGGTGCAGTCTTGTACGCACCTGTCTTCCTGCAGACCCTTGGCGCCCGGGAATGTTCAGTCATTCAGCAATGCTGCCGTTATAGATAAGTATCTCGCACCAAAGAAAAAAAGGCAAGGATTTTTGATAGATCCGACCGATTGTCGTAAAAACCAGCATGGCCGGACCATATTTTACGTTCCGGTCTCAACAAATGGTGGAAATATCCCGAAAGAACACAGCTACGCGGGCTATTTTCGGATAAACCAGCATGGCTTGGCGGCACAACAAACCATGAAAATCAAAAGGTTACGCTAAAAAAACAGTAACTTCTCAATAAGTGGTGATATAAGTCTGGATCCCCGCCCAACAGACTGCGGGGATGACGCTCTGAATTGCCTGCAACTGGGTCATTCCGGCAGGTTGTTGGCCGGAATCCATATAATTAGCAGCAACTTACCATCAGTT
>WFZC01000051.1 GCA_015489765.1 Desulfobulbaceae bacterium | reverse complement strand
CAACTCCTCAACCGCACAAGGTTTTTGGCATAAAAAATATCTAAAATAGTAGTGCAATAACGTAGGCACACGCGAAAAAATGCCCCCCTTGTCAGGCCGCGCTATATCAGGCTTTGCGACGAGGTGCTGATTTCAGGCCGAAAACCCAAGTGAGAATCATCATTCGCTGCCACGACTAAGCCTTTAGACGCCAAACCGGGAAATATCAGCCATAGAGGGGAGCTTCAACTCATCAAGATGATCCCCCCAGGCCTGCATCATTTTTGTCCGCACTTCCAGGTGTTCGGCATGATTATATGCGGCGGATACATTATTGCCGTGGACATGATCCCCTGAAGCTCGATGGCGGCATGCGGCCAGTCGAGTTCATACAGCAGGGTTGAGGCCATGGAACGGAAGCCGTGGCCGCACACCTAGTTCTACTCCACTGCCCATAAAAAAAGCCCTGCGTAGCTTTTCAAGCTCAGCAGGGCATGCTTTGTGCAGCAGTTGAAGAAAAATTTAACAAAAAAGCATTTAATTAAATATGGCCTGCCATGCGCAGCCCGAAGGGCGAAGCATGGTGGAGGTGGCGGGAGTTGAACCCGCGTCCGGAAATACTCCCCTCACGTCTCTACATGCTTAGTTCCAGGTTTTGGTCTCACACCCGGCTCTCACCTGGAACAGGGGATTGCCAGGTGCCAGCCTGCTTAAAGTCTCGCCGATCGGATAACAGGCACATCCAACCGGCCAGCCCGAAGAGTCGACGCCTTCATCCGGCCTTACGGGCGCGGGCCGGGAAGACGGCAAGGCAGACTATGCTGCCATTGCGTAATTATAATCGTCTGCGATTATATTTAAGATTCCATCTGTTTTACGAGTTGACGGAACACTCGGCATGCAACGTTGAGCTTTTGTATCCCCGTCGAATCCGTTTCACCCCCATGTTTTTTTGAAATACGAATGTCGAAATTCGAAACAAAAGTACAAGTTTAAAAATTAAAAATCATTTTTCATAACTCTTTGCAACTCGCGCCGGGACTGCTTTTCCTTTAAGGCGGCCCGTTTGTCATAGAGTTTTTTGCCGCGGGCAAGGCCCATCTCCACCTTGGCCCTGCCATTGCCGATAAAGTAAATCCTTAAGGGGATAAGCGCAACCCCCTTTTCCTTTAATTTACCAATCAGCTTTCGTATTTCCCGTTTATGCAGCAGCAGTTTACGCACCCGCAAGGGATCATTGTCCGTGCGAGCGGCAAAGCTGTAGGGCGAGATATGAACATTATATAAAAAAATTTCGCCATTTTTGACCTGGGCATACCCGTCTTTTATATTTGCCCGGCCAGCACGCAGGGATTTCACCTCAGGACCGGTCAGCACCAGGCCGGCCTCGATCTTCTGATCGATATGATATTCGTGAAAGGCCTTTTTGTTTGTGCAGACTATCTTTTTCCCCATTGTCTTTTCTGTTTTCCTTCCTGTTTAGCGCCGGAAAATTAATTGAAATCACTGGTCGTAACGCGCAGGGCCTCTTCCACTGTCGTCTTGCCGGCAAGGACCTTGTTCCAGGCATCTTCCCGCAGAGTGGTCATACCCTCGCGCACTGCCACCCGCCGCAGCTCGGAATCGGCGGCCCGCTCGGCAACCAGTTTTTTCAACTTCTCAGACATGGGAAAGATCTCAAAAATGCCCAACCGGCCGGAATAGCCGGTTCCCCGGCAGAGCTTACAGCCCTTGCCCCGGTACAGCTGCAAAGTGTGGTCACCGGCAACCGGAAAGCCAAGTTTCTGCACCTCCCGCGCCTCGATCTCGTACTGTTCCTTGCAATGGGGGCAGATGCGGCGTACCAGTCGCTGCGCCAGCGCGCCCAGCATGGTGGAACCGATGAGAAAGGGCTCAAGGCCAAGGTCCTCAAGACGGACAATGGTGGCGACTGCGTCATTGGTATGGAGGGTGGAAAATACCAGGTGGCCGGTCAGCGCCGCCTGGACGGCATGGGTCGCGGTTTCCAGGTCACGAATCTCGCCGATCATGATAATGTCCGGATCCTGGCGCAGGATATTGCGCAGAATGGTGGAAAAGGTGACATCAATTTGCTCCTGGACCGAAATCTGATTAAAGTCCTCATGCACCATCTCCACCGGATCCTCCACGGTGATGATATTGGTCTCGGGGCTGGCAATCTGTTTTAAGGTGGAATAGAGGGTGGTGGATTTACCGCTGCCCGTCGGGCCGGTCACCAGCACAATACCGTGCGGCGCCTTCATAAAGCTATCATACACGGCCCGGTCCCGCTGGGAGAACCCGAGTCCGTCCAGGTCCTGAAAGATGACATCCGGATCCAAAATTCGCAGCACCGTCTTTTCCCCAAAGGAAACCGGCACCGTTGAAACACGGAGTTCCGCCTCCCTGCCGCCGGCCCGTCCGATCTTGATCCGGCCGTCCTGGGGCCTGCGTTTCTCGGCAATGTCCATGCGGGCCAGGGATTTTATCCGCGAGGTGATGGCCGAATGCACGGCCTTGGGCAGTTTATAGATCGTGTGCAGCACGCCGTCGATGCGGAACCGAATCAGACAGACATTGCGTTTGGGTTCCACATGGATATCGCTGGCCCGCTGCTCAAGGGCATAGGAAAAGAGATGATTGACCGCGGCCTTGATATGCTGGTCAGTGGATGTCAGCTCCTTGGTGGTCGACAACCGGACATACTGCTCCAGGTTGCCGATATCCACGGTTGAACCCTCGCCGGCACCGCCAAACTGGGTCTCGGCGGCGCTGATGGAACGCTGGAACCCGAAAAATTCGGCCAGTATCTTTTTTATGTCTGTGCGGGTGGAGAGATAGGGACGTACCTTGAGCTGATTGGCCCGTTCTATATCTTTTAAAACAGTCCTGTTATCCGGGTGATAGGTGACAACCTCAAGCACCCCGTCCCTGACCTCGACAGGCAGAATAAGGTGATTGATGGCAAAGGATTTGGGGATCGTCTTGGTAACGACGTTCATGTCCAGTTCCAGCGGATCAAGCTTCTTAAACGGAATCTTCATGGACCTGCCCACCGCCCGCATGATCATCTCTTCAGTGAGGACAATGTCCTTTTTCCCCGGCGGCGTCATCTTCATGGCAACAACGATGTCAACCAGGTCGGGAAAGCCCCGTTCAAGTTTATGCTGGTCACCCCGGCGGCGGCCGCCGTAGCGTTTGAGTATCTTCTGCCGCTGTTTTCCCTTGTGCAGGATGACAAACTGCCGCTGCTCCTCACTGAGCAATCCCTGCTCCATCAGAATATCCAGCAGCTGTTCACTGTTGAGCACGCCCATAATTCACCCTTTGTCTTGATGTCCATTGCCGGTTGTTTAGCAGGCCCTGACGACTGCATCTATTTTGCCACATTCCGGGCAGCGAAAACAGAAATAATTCAATAAATTTCTATTTTTCAGGGAAAAGAGAGGGCGGGAAAAGAAATGCAAAAAACAGGAAGAGAGCTTCAGTCCGCCCAGCCGTGGCTGCCGATCAGGTCGACAAAGCGCACCTGTTCGATGGGAACAACGGTTATCTCGCCGTTCTCCTTGGTGACCAGCTGCAGCTCCTGCAGATCGCGGGTGCCAACCGGAATGACCATGCGGCCGGGGTCGGCCAACTGCGCCAGCAGGGGCGGCGGGATTTCCGGCCCGCCGGCGGTCACCAGGATACCGTCAAAGGGCGCCTCATCGGGCCAGCCGATGGTACCGTCGTCGATCCGGGAAACAATATTGAGGTAATGGAGACGGTCGAAAACCCGGCGAGCACGAACCAGCAGGGAATCAATCCGTTCAATGGTATAGACCCTGTCGCATACCCGGGACAGGACAGCGGCCTGGTACCCGGAGCCGGTGCCTATTTCCAGCACCTTTTCCCTGCCGGTAAGTCCCAGCGCCTGGGTCATAAGGGCCACGATATAGGGCTGGGAAATGGTCTGGCCGCTGCCGATGGGCAGGGGATGGTCGCCATAGGCCTTGTAGCCCATGGCATCGTCGACAAAGGCATGCCGCGGCACGGTGCGCATGGCGGCCAGGGTGCCGGCATCGACAATACCCCGGGGAATCAGCTGTTCTTCAACCATCCGCTCCCGGTTGATATCATAAGGGGCCGTGCTCACCTGACCTCTTCCCAGGAAAAATCGTGCACCCAATCCTGGTCCGACTCGCTGAATGTGCGGAACTGGCAATCCGTCACCAGGTTCCCGTGCAGGGTGACGATGATCATTTGATATCCCTTGTTGCCAAGCCAGGAACCCACCACCGGCATACCGGAAAACATTCCTTTCTGGTCAGCATAATATACATACTCCTCCACTCCCGGTGAAACGGTGCGCCGGCCATTGGGCTGGCCCAGGGTGGCAATAAGGGCCGTTTTGGTGGTTACCCCCGGTTGAATCATTGCCGCTTCGGCGGCCAGATGCCGGACAGGTTCCTTGGAAGAACAACCGCCCAGCAGCACCAACATGGACAGGACCAACAGCAATGAACGCATAATCATGCTCCGACAAAAGGGGAATGGACCAAACAGAAACCCTTCTCTCCTGCTTGCTCAGATGACAAAGCAACGACAGACAACAGGATCCAAACAAAAAAATACAAAAGGTTGTGTTCATATATCGTGAACACAACCTTTTTCAAGACAAGAGTCGTTACAAAACGACAGGTTCGATTATTGGTCACCACCAATCTGCTCGAGAATGCGATAATTCCGGCTGACCATTTCCTGGGAATCGACCAGCAGACCGGCCTGGATCATGGCATTGTCATAAATCTGGAGGGCAATATCGGCGGCAAGCTCGGGTTTTTCCTCTTTCACGGCCGCAAGTTTTTTCATCAGCGGGCTGGCCGGGTTGATCTCCAGCTCCTTTTTCCCGGCCATGGCCAGCTCACCGCCCTGGGCCTGCATGATCCGCTCCATGGAAGAGGTCATGTAGCCATCGACATTGACGATCATGGCCGGGCTGTCGACCAGCCGGTCCGAGGC
>WFZC01000050.1 GCA_015489765.1 Desulfobulbaceae bacterium | reverse complement strand
GACAAAACAACATCCTTTTGCAGGACCGGCCTGCTTTCTTCAGGGAAGGAGTAAATATATGAAAATTGCGGTAATGAAAGAAACCCATCCCGGTGAGACCCGGGTGGCCATGATTCCGCCGACAGCGGCAAAACTGGTCAAACTTGGCGCAGAGCTGGAAATCGAGCAGGGCCTTGGTCTCTCCTGCCGCTATGAAGATGGCGCCTACACCGGGGTCGGGGCAAAGGTCGGCACGTCCCGGGGGGATATGCTGAAGACTGCGGACATTATCCTGCGGTTACGAAAGCCGCCCATGGAGGAGATCGACCTGATGCGCCGGGGATGTATTCATGTCAGCTATCTGGACCCCTTTAACGAGGTGGAGATGGTGGATGCCATGAAAGCTGCCGGTATCAGCGCCATCAGCCTTGAGATGATTCCCCGAACCACCGTGGCCCAGAAGATGGATGTGCTCAGTTCGCAGGCCAATCTGGGGGGGTATGTTGCCGTGATTATTGCAGCCGAGCAGCTGGACAAAATTCTGCCGATGATGACCACCCCGGCCGGCACCATCAAACCGGCCCGGGTCTTTATCATCGGGGTCGGTGTTGCCGGTCTGCAGGCCATCGCCACCGCCCGCAGGCTCGGGGCCCGGGTCGACGCCTTTGATACCAGACCGGTTGTCGAAGAGCAGGTGAAATCACTGGGGGCGAAATTTGTCAAGGTCGATCTCGGCGAGACCGGCCAGACCAAGGACGGGTATGCCAAGGCCCTGACGCCGGAGCAGATGGCCAGGCAGAAGGAGGCCATGGCCAGGGCCTGCGCCGCCTCTGATATTGTCATTACCACGGCCCAGTTGTTCGGGCGTCCGGCACCGCGCATTATCGATCGCCCCATGATCAGTGCCATGGCCCCGGGCAGCGTCATTGTGGATATGGCTGTGGAGACCGGCGGCAATGTGGAAGGTTCGGAGGTGGATAAAATCGTGGAAATCGACGGGGTGAAGGTCATCGGCCTGGGCAACCTGCCCGGCCGGGTGGCCATGACGGCCAGTCAGATGTACTCATCCAACCTCGGGAATTTTATAGATCATTTCTGGGACAAGGATGAGAAGCGGTTCAATCTGAACCTTGAAGATGAAATCATCAAGGGCGCGCTTATTACCCATAACGGCGCCTTGTTCAGTGAAATGTACAAGAGCATTATGAAAAAGTGATGGCGTCGTAAAAACTTCGATCTACTTCGTCGTGTGTTCCGGGGCGATTCACAACATACTACCTGTATAGTTGAGACCCGCCCCGGAACACTACTCCTCGTATACCTATGTTTTTACTTAGCCATCTTTTAGAAGTTTGGGAATTTTTTACGGGTTCATCAAAAGTGAGGAACACATGGAAGCTGTATATTTGACATTGATTTTTGTCCTGGCCATATTTTTAGGCTTTGAGCTGATATCCAAGGTGCCTTCCACCCTGCACACCCCGCTCATGTCGGGTTCAAATGCCATCTCCGGTATTACCCTGATCGGCGCCCTGGCCTCGCTTAAATCCGAACATCTCGGGTTCGCGATTTTTCTGAGCACCCTGGCCGTTATCTTTGCCACCATCAACGTGGTCGGCGGCTACGCGGTAACCAATCGAATGCTTGAGATGTTCAAGAAGAAGGCCAAGGGAGGCGCACAATGAGCCCTGTTGCCATTAACTTTGTCTATATTGTCTCGGCGGCGCTGTTTATCTTTGGCCTGAAGATGCTCAGTTCACCGTCCACGGCCAGGCGGGGCAACCTGCTGTCGGCCCTGGGCATGTTGCTGGCCATTATCGCCACCCTGCTTGCCAGCGGTCTTTCCTATGGCTGGATTATGCTGGGCATGGGAATCGGAACCATCATCGGCCTGGTGAGCGCCTACAAGGTGGAAATGACCCAGATGCCGGAAATGGTGGCCCTGTTCAACGGTTTCGGTGGTATTTCAAGCCTGCTCCTTGCCTGGGCCGAATATCATCAGCATCCGCAGGTGTCGACCTTTATCGCCATTGTCGCCTTTTTGTCCGCCTTTATCGGTGGGGTCACCTTTACCGGCTCCATGGTGGCCTTTGGCAAGCTGAGCGGTAAGATCACCCAGAAGGCCGTTGTCTTCAAGGGGCAGCACCTGATCAACGGCGCTATCCTGGTAACGGCCCTGCTGGCGGCCGCGCTTTTTGCCTTGAGCCCGGCAAACGGCTGGGGCTATACCCTGTTTATCCTTATCGTCCTGGTGGCCCTGGGATTCGGCGTCACCTCGACCCTGCCCATCGGCGGCGCTGACATGCCAGTGGTTATTTCCCTGCTTAACAGCTATTCCGGACTGGCCGCCTGTGCCGCCGGTTTTGTCATCTCCAATAACATCCTGATTGTTGCCGGCGCTCTGGTGGGGGCATCCGGTATCATCCTGACCAATATCATGTGCAAGGCCATGAACCGTTCGCTGGCCAACGTGCTTTTTTCCGGGTTCGGCAGCGCGGTGACAGTCGCTGAAGGAGATGGTCCCCAGGGTGAAGTTCGACCGGCATCGGCCGAGGATGTTTACTATATTCTCGAGGCCGCTGATTCGGTGGTGTTTGTCCCCGGCTATGGTCTGGCTGTTGCCCAGGCCCAGCATGTGGTCAAGGAGCTTGGCGACCTGCTGGAGGCCAATGGCACCGAAGTTTCCTATGCCATCCATCCGGTGGCGGGCCGGATGCCGGGCCACATGAATGTCCTGCTGGCCGAGGCCAACGTGCCCTATGACCAGTTGGTGGAGATGGATGAGATCAACCCGAGAATGGATTCGGTGGATGTCTGCGTGGTCATCGGAGCCAATGACGTGGTCAATCCGGCGGCCATAGAGGATGAAAACAGTCCCATTTACGGCATGCCTATTATCGAGACCTTTAAGGCTAAGACCGTTATCGTACTGAAACGCTCCATGAATCCCGGTTTTGCCGGCATCCAGAATGCCCTGTTCTTCCGTCCTAACACCCGGATGTATTTCGGCGATGCCAAGGCCTCCATCCAGGCCTTGATTGCCGAATTTAAAGACGCTGAATAGTGAAGCATGGCCGTCTGATCGTTGCCGATGACCTGTTATTATGGGGTCAGCGGTATTGTCAGTCGGCTGTATTCCCGTTTTCGGTTGTTGTAATGATATTGATTTCCCGGGCCAGTTGTTCGGCCCAGGTCTGGTAGTCGGAACCCCTGTCGCCGGCCCGGCTGTGCAGCTCCATCTGGTAGGCAATGTCGGCAAGTTCCCTCAATCCCAGGTTCAGGAGAGCTCCTTTCAGGGTGTGGGCGGCTTTGCTCAGTTCCTCGAGACTTTTCGTCGCTACCGGACGTTGCAGGTTGTCGAGGTGGCTTTGCAGGGTGGCAAGAAAACGGGGCAGAAAGAGATCTATCTTTTCATCACTGAGCATGTATGCCCGTGACAGGTGATCGCGAATCAGGCGTTTGTATTCCACGTCCGTCATGGTCGGTTTCTTCTCTGTCGGGAAAAGTGCAGGAAAAACTAATACGCATCTCAATACTCCATTCCCAGGCTGTTTTCAATAATGGTGAACCTTGAATGTTCCATCGGGCGTATCGTACGGGATCACCGGCTCATTGTCCCGGAAACCGCGGTTATTGTTGCCGTGTCCGCGGGCCCGGATTCGATGGCCCTTCTCCATATCCTTGCCTCCCTGCGGCCTGCGCTGCAATGCAGTCTGGTTGCCGCCTATGTTGATCACGGCCTGCGCCCATTGGAAATTGCCGGGGAAATTGATTGTGTGCGACAGGCGGCACAACGCCTTGAAGTCCCATATGAAATATTGTCCGTCAACACAAAAGATTTTGCCATAGGTGAAAAACGCTCCCTTGAGGATGGTGCCCGGCTGCTCCGATACCAGGCCCTGCGTGATTGCGCCCGTCGACACGGGGCCCGGGCCATAGCCGTTGCCCATACTGCCGATGACCAGGCGGAAGAGGTCTTGCTGCGGCTGTTACGCGGCAGCGGCCGCAAGGGCCTTGCCGGGATGCGGCTGCGCAACGATGACCTGATTCGGCCCCTGCTGAAGACCACAAAAGAGCAGGTGCTGGAATATCTTGGGGGGTGTGGAATTGCCTTTTGCCATGATTCCTCCAATGATGACCTCTGTTTCCTGAGAAATCGGGTGCGGCATGTTCTGCTGCCCCTGTTGGAAAAAGACTTTGATCCAGGGATACGAAAGGCCCTCCTGAAAACCGCGGAAAATCTGCAGCAAGATGAAGATTACCTTGCCGGTCAGGTCGAGGAGTGCTGGCAACGGCTGGTCAGACCCAGTACCGGTGGCCAGGGAGAATCATATCTTTTGGATCGGCAGGTATTTGCTACCCTGCACGGTTGTCTTCAGCGCAGGCTTGTTGAACGCTTGCTCTGGTCACTTGGCTGTCCGGCCCGTTACGCCCATATACTGGCTGTACAACAGGCGGTCACCCACGGGAAAACCGGCAGTGAACTACATCTGAGCAAGGGGCTGCGGGTGGGCGTTAAGCGGAACAGTCTTGAATTTTCCTACCCCAGGGGGCGGACTGCCTGGCGGGGCAGGCTGTCTGATGTCCGTTAACAGCGTTCCGGGGAACTGGGGCTGGGATACCGGCACACCTTGTGCCCTAAATATTCGATAAAGGAGGAATGGAACATGGCCAATGCAGAGTTTACCAACCTCGATGCTGATGGCCTGCGGGCCTACATGCACAGTCATCAGGAAAACGAATACCTGCTCATCGATGTCAGGCAGCATGAAGAATACCAGGCAGGCCACATTGCCGGTGCCAGGTTGCTGCCGCTGGGAGAGCTTTCGGCCCGTATCGGCGAGTTGCCCGTGGACAGGGATGTTATTTTTTACTGACGCTCCGGCAAAAGGTCGCAGGCTGCGGCCCTGCTTGCCGGTTCCGGCCGAATACCGAGGGAGAGAATTTATAACCTCATTGGCGGTATTTTAGGCTGGAATGATCATGCTGTTCCCGAGTTTCCCAAAATTACGATCTTCCCCCTTAAGGGCAAGGCAAAAGATATCCTCTATCGGGCCATGGACATGGAAAAGGGCGCTTACATCTTTTATTCCCAGGTCCTTGCCAGGTACAGGGAGCAGGAGTTTGCTCGTTTTATTGATCTTCTTGCCAGGGCCGAAGAGGGCCATGCCCGGCTGATCTATCACTATTATCAACAGGAATATCCCCAGGCGGAACCTTTTGACACGCTCTATGACTCCCTGCCCGGAGAGGTGCTGGAGGGTGGCCGGACTGTCCAGGCCATGCAAAAATTCCTTGATGGAGAACATGATGATCCCTGCCTGGATATTGTCGAAATGGCCATTGCCATAGAGTATGCGGCCTATGATTTGTATCGGAATATGGCCGACTATTTTGCCGATGGTCCCATGGAAGAGTCCTTTCTTGCCATTGCCCAGGCCGAGAAAGAACATATGAGAATTGCCTCCGAGGCCCTTGCCTTTTGTCATTCCTGATAACAGGGCGTAGCCGAACTATTCATATTTGTTGGAAATTTTTACTGTTTGTTTATGTGTCTTTACCGTATTTTTAGTGGGAAGAAAGAATCTGGCCGGGTATATGTTTCTACCTGAAACTATAGATCATGCGTTGACGAATTTTTTCATCCCAATTTTTTCAGGAGAAATCTATGAAGACGAGCAGGAAAACCATTTTATGTATTAGTGTTGCCGCAGCCTTGAGTTTGGGCCTTGCATTTTCAGCCTATGCCTCCGGTGTCGGGGCGGCCGCAGAGAAGGCCGCAACCGGTGTTTCCAAAAGCGCTGCCGGACAGGCAACGGCCGAGGCCGCAAAGGGTGTGACCGATGCGGCAAAAGACGCGGCAACAGAGGTTGTAAACAGCGCCAAGGACAAGGCTGTCGCCGTGGCCAAGGAACAGGCAGATAAGGTTGTTGATGCTGCCACAGAAAAGGCAACAGAGGCGCTGACGGGAACCCAGAAAGCCGCCGGCGCTGCGGCTGATGCGGTCAAGGACGCCGCAAAATAATTTTTCCTTTTTTTTTCTGTATCCAGGCCGGTAACAGTTGCAACAACTGTTGCCGGCCTTTTTTTATTCTCCCTGTTCAATATATTTTTTCACGGTTCTCCGGTCAAGGCCGGTAATGCGGGCAATTGCCTGAAAATTGTTATGTTTTTCATATAAAAGACGGCAGTAATGGCTGATCAGTTCAGCCACGGTCGGCTGCTGGGCAAAGATGGGGCAGCCGGGTTCATCTTGTTGCTTCAGTTGTCTCTGCAACCGACACGATCCGTGCAGAATGATCCTGCGGACCACCTGCTCAAGCTCCCGGACATTGCCTGGCCAGTCATAGTCCCTGTTTTCCGGCCGTTGTAGTATCGTCCTTACTCTGTCCTGTAATTTTTTTGTCCCCGTACCGGCTATTTTGGAGACCAGGTGGTTTGCCAGCAGATCCAGTTCCTGCGGATACTGGTCTATTCTTTTTTTCAGCGAGGGCAGGGAAATGGTATCGGTGCATAATCTGAAATAGAAATCCTCCCTGAATTTTCCCTCTTTTATCAGGCGGCCAAGATCCTGGTTGGTTGCGCCAATGAGGCGTCCCTGGAAACGCAGGCTTGTATGGCTGCCCACCGGATTGAAGGTGCGTTCCTGCAGGATGCGTAACAGCTTGATCTGGGTCTGGATACTGACCTCGCCGATTTCATCGAGGAAAACCGCTCCCTGCCTGCTTGATCGGGCAAAAATTCCCTGGTGCCCGGTCACGGCTCCGGTGAACGCTCCCCGGGCATGACCGAACAGTTCCGACTCTATGAGCTGCTCCGGGTACTGGCAGAGATTGATGGCCAGAAAGGCGCGGGTAAAACTGGTGGTAAAGCGGTGGGTTTTATCGTCATAGGAAATATAACCGGACCGGCCGATGGCAGCCGCTGCCAACCCCTTGCCGGTGCCGGTTTCGCCGACCAGCAGGGTTGAAAAGTCTTCAAGTTTATTGATCAGGTTTTGCGTGTACTGCCTGATGTCATGGGTGAACAAGGTGTTCCAGAGACGGGCGCGCAGCTTTTCCATGCAGGGACTGTTGCCGATGAGGCTTGTGTGAATAAAGAAAAATGCCCGCCGCATCTGGAAGAAGAGGGCAATGTATTGGTTGCTCTCTCTGGCTGAAAAACCAAAGACCGCCATCTCTTTCTCCAGCTTGGTCCCAAAATCCAGGTCCAGGCACCGGGTGGTCTGATTTTGTTTGCCGATATGGCGGTCAAAGAGGGGCAGGTATTTATGGAAGAGGAAAAAGAGAAACAGGTTGGCCAGGGCAGGGCGATCGCCGGGATCGCAGACGGACAGGTGCGCGTTGCCGGCGCGGGTCATGGCCTCGACCCTGCTGTTGACCATCTGTATCGCCTTTTTTAGAACAAAATCGGGATCGGTATCCAGCGCCAGACCGGTCAACCGGCAGTCGGCCTCATGCCGGGCCTGTGTAAAGGGATTGGCATAAATGGACGCGGCAACCCGGCGCAAAAAAGCGCGTTTTTTTTCACAAAATATTGGTTTCATGGTCAATTATTGTATAGCATGTATACATTGTTTGTCAATTATAAGAAAAGCCAATATCCCGCCATCGACAAGGATGAACAAAAACAACGACAAATTAAGGTTATGACAAAATATTTCATTCCGGCACAACTCTTGTAATAAAAGAAAACCAACGAATGAAGTATTATCAGGGAACAGTGTTTTCAGGGGTTAGGCATGCAACAGGAAATCAGACAGGCACGGAAACGGTTTATTGCCATGGCCGTGACCTATTTTCTCGGAGTCTTTAATGATAATTTTTTCAAACAGGCGGTCCTGCTCCTTGCTGTCGGGGCCGGTATGTCCGGACTGCAGGGAAGGGCGACCGAGTTGTTTTCCCTGCCCTTTATCCTCTTTTCCGCCTGGGGCGGCTGGCTTGCCGACCGGTTCACCAAAAAGCGGGTGGTGATCGGGGTAAAATTTCTCGAACTTGCGGCCATGCTGATCGGCGCCTACGGCATTGTGACCATGAACTGGACCTGCGTGCTGGCCATGGTTTTTCTCATGGGGTTGCAGTCGACCCTTTTTGGTCCGGCATTAAACGGCTCCATCCCGGAACTGTACCCGCCCGAGTATGTGACCACGGCCAATTCCATCCTCAAGCTGGTGACCACCGTTGCCATTCTTCTTGGCATGGCCCTGGCCGGTTTCGCCCTTGACCTGCACCTGCTGCCGACCAGGATTCCCTTCGGGATTCTGGTAGTGGCCGGCGGGGTTGTCTGTATAGCCCTTCTTGGAGTGCTGGCCTCTTTTGGCGTTTATTCACGTCCCGCAACCGGGGGCAGAATTCCCTTTCCCTGGACCGGACCCCTGCAGTCCATTCATGAATTGCGTGCCCTGGCCGGAGATTCCCTGCTTCTGCTTGCTGTCTGCTGTGATTCTTTTTTTTACTTTATCAGCCTGCTGGCTGTTCTTGTTATCAATACCCTGGGCATGGACCAGCTTGGTCTCACTAAATCCGCCACCTCCATTCTCTCGGTATCGCTGATGACCGG
>WFZC01000049.1 GCA_015489765.1 Desulfobulbaceae bacterium | reverse complement strand
AGATGTTGAAAAGGTGCGACTGGCGACGGAAACAGCCCGGCGAAAGGCGCCCGATCTGCTGATAGAAGGACCAATGCAGTATGACGCCGCCATCGATCCGCAGGTCGCCAAGGAAAAGATGCCGGACAGCCGGGTTGCCGGACAGGCGACGGTCTTTATCTTTCCTGATCTCAATACCGGCAACAATACCTACAAGGCGGTGCAGCGGAGCGCCGGGGCCATCGCCATCGGGCCGATCATGCAGGGCATCAAAAAACCAGTCAACGACCTGAGCCGGGGTTGCCTGGTGGAAGATATCGTCCATACAATTGCCATTACCGCTGTCCAGGCCGCGACGGAGAAAGGGGAACAACGAACATGAAAATCAACAGGTTAGGCTAAAAAACATGCGTAACCTTATTTTCGGATACAAATTCACAGGGAGGAATTATGATAACAATCAATCCCAAGGGTGTAAAAGCATGGGTGAATTTTACATTTCAGCCGCATGGTGATGTCACGTCGACTGCTCTGGTGGGAGAATGGAACGACTGGAAACCGGAAGAGATGCACCGGAAAAAAGATGGCGCTTTTTACAAACGTAAGCAACTGCCTCTCGGAAGAAATTATGAATTCAAATTTCTCATCGACGGAAACGAATGGACCAATGATCCCGATGCCCCGGAAGTGACCTGCCAATCCAGTCCCACATAAGTCCCTGTGACAACCCGCAGGGAGCAAAAACAACCAGCACGGGAACAAAAATAAAAAAAAGAGAGAGATAAAAGGACATTTCTCCTGTAAATTCTATTGCTCCCAAGTTCGAACAGCACGGGTCCGGCCTTCACATGGCTGTCAGGCAAACGGATGCATGTACCTGTTGCTTCCACAAAGACAATATTTCGTAAAAAAACAATAGCACCCTGGCCGCTGCCAGGTACAGGAGTACATGACGGACACCACTCATCAACTGGACAACGAACAGCCTCTCCTGACAATAGGCGTGGCCCTGGATGGCGCGGAATCGCCGGAGATATACCGCGCCGCCCGGAAAGTGGTCGAAGAGCTGGAGCGGTCACTGCAACGGGACGTACCCGATTTTCAATGGATTTTTCAGGTGTTGTCCCGGCATGATTTCCCCCGGGAGACGCCCCAGGACCCGTTGGCCCTGCTTGAATTTGGTTCGGACATAAAGATTGAGTATGGCTTTGATTTTATGCTGGTAGCGACCTCGTGTCCCCTCCTGGCCAGGTTTGACCAGGCCACCAGCGGGGTTCCGTCCACCATGCTCGAGACCGGAGTTATCTCCATGGCCCGGATGCTTGACCTTGACAACGTGACGGCAACCCGCAGGGCCGTACTCGGACTCTGCCGCCACGTGCTCGGCCATCTGTTTGGCCTGGACCATAATGATACCTCGGTCATGAAGCCTCGGGAATTCTGGACCGACCGGGAACCGCTGGACTGGAGTGAGGAGGAAAAACAGCAGTTGGCCGATTTTCTGCAGGATATTGCCGATCCCCGCCTCGAAGAAACAGCCACCGCCGGAAAAACAGCATGGAAATTTTATTGTCAGGTCCTTATCGGCGACGGCCTTTCCCTTGTCCGGGAGATCCTGTTCTTTCGCTCCTGGCGCATGATGCTCCACCTTGGCAGGTTCACCGCCGCCACCGCCGTTTCCGTCATTTTTCTCTTCCTGAGCGGCGAGGCCTGGGAACTGGGAGCAGCTATCCGTTCCGACTGGCTTAACCTCATTATTGCCGTCATTCTTTTGCTTGCCACCCTGTCCCTCTACTTTGGTCAGAATCTGCAAGCGGTTGGCCGATCGGATAAAATGATGGAACAGGCGGTCCGTTCCCGGATTATTCTCTTTGGCACCCTGTTGACAGGGATGATTTCCTTTTGGATAAATCTCTTTCTGATCTCACTTGGCGTTATCCGGATAATGCCGGAATCCGTACTCGCCGGCTGGGCCGGACTCGGCGGCCAACCGCTGCCGGCATTCCACTTTGCCCGGCTCATGGCAACCTTTGGTATCCTTGCCTCTGCCCTCGGAGGTAACCTGGAAGAGGAGCATGATCTCAAGGCAGTGCTTATCTATACCGAGGAAACATGAGTAGAGATACAATCACATCCCAGTCTGTCCGTGTCCGCATCTATCGTTTTCTCCATCTCTTGGGACCAGAAGTGGAGAAAAAGATCCATTCAAGATTTATGGTCCTGCTGGTACTTGTCAGCGCCATTGCCCTGGTCCTGTCGAGCGAACCATCCATTGCCAGCAAATATTTTTCCCTGTTCATGACCCTGGAGGCCTTTGCCTCCTCGTTTTTTCTGCTGGAATACCTGCTGCGGCTCTGGAGCAGTCCTGAACAGAACCCGGATCGGCCTACTCTGTCCTGTCGGCTCCATTATGTTTTTTCCGTTATGGGTTTGGTGGACCTGGCATCGTTTCTCCCCTTTTTTCTTCTGGCGTCCGGCTATGACCAGACATCGGTCCTGGTTCTCCTCCAGTTGATGCGCTTGTTCAAACTGACACGGTATTCCCCGGCCTTTGGCCTGCTTGCCGATGTACTCAAGGATGAAGCGGAATCCCTGATGGTGGCGATGACTCTGATGTTTATTATTTTTATTTTCGCCTCGGTGGGTATCTACACCTTTGAACATGAGATCCAGCCGGAGGCCTTCGGTTCCATTCCCCATGCCATGTGGTGGGCCATTGTCACCCTGACAACGGTGGGCTATGGCGACGTGACCCCGGTAACCGTTTACGGAAAGATCTTTGCCACCCTGATCACCATTGTCGGTGTCGGCCTGGTGTCCCTGCCCGCCGGTATTATTGCCTCCGGCTTTACCGAACAATTACGTCTGCGCCGGGAACGATTTGAATCCGAGGTCGAGCAACTCATCCGTGAAGATGGTGAGCTGACGGAACAGGACATGGAAGACCTGAACACGGACCGGAGAGAACTGGGCCTGAATCCCGACAAGGCGCAACTGATCATCTCCCAGGTGCAAAACCGGGAAAGAAATCATCGAAAGAGAAAACTGTCGCCAATCGGAAAGTCGCGCAAAGAGGAGTAAGCCGCATGCAGAACAAAGAGAAGAAATCACAGGGATGGTTTATCAATGCCTACGAAAAATATGAGGATATTGTCTCCATCGGCCTGACCGGCCTGATTGCCGTCATCGTCCTGATCGCCTTTATTCGACTCACCGTTGATGTCTACCAGATGCTGGTGATCGGCATGCTCGACCCCCTGGACCATAAGGTTTTCAAACACATATTCGGCATGATCATGACCCTGTTGATCGCCATGGAATTCAAACATTCCATCATCAAGGTGATCGAACGAAAAGATCATGTCGTGCAGGTAAAGACCGTACTCCTCATCGCCCTGCTGGCCCTGGCGAGAAAATTTATCATCCTGGACATCAAAACCATGAATCCCGGTAACCTGGCAGCCCTGGCACTCAGTGTCTTTGCCCTTGGCATTGTGTATCGGCTTGTCCGTGAAAATGGGAGCAGCGCCAGGGAAAAATAGCGGTGAGGCCGCCGGCGCCCTGCTTGCTTATCCCGCCTCTAACCGATCCACCTCGCGCATGATCCAGCGTCGCTTGGAGAACAGCACCTCGGCACAGAACACCGCCAGATAGAGCAGGCCTATCCAGTAGAGACTGGTCCGGTTGGACTGGGAGAGATAGACCAGCAGGGCCAGCCAGGATGCCAGCGAACAGGCCAGCCCGGCAACCGCCACCCCGATACTTGCTTCAATCCTGGCCCGCAAGCGCAGGGCGGAAAGGTTGATGGCGGCAAAGATCAGTAAAAAGGTGGAACTGGCAAAGGAGGAAATGATGGTCAGGTCGGCAAGATTGACAAAGACAACAGTCAGGCCGGTGATGACCAGCAGGCTGACCCAGGGAATATTGTTCTGCTTGCGGCGGAAGGCAAAAACCGCCGGCAGGGCCTTTTCCGTGGCCATGACCATGCCGAGACGGGCGGTGCCGAACATGGTGGCATTGATGGCCGACGCGGTTGAAAACAGGGCCGCCAGGCCAATGAGCTGGAATCCCGCCTGACCAAGAAAGGGTTTGGCGGCCACGGCCAGGGCATATTCCTTGTAGCGCGCCACCTCTTCCGGCAACAGGTTACCCACCGCAACCAGCGAGACAAGGACATACACCGCGATGGTGATACTGATGGACCAGAGAATGCCACGGTGCAGATTGCGTTTCGGGTCCACCATCTCGTTGGCGGCATTGGGGATCAGCTCAAACCCCTCGTAGGCGACAAAAATCAGGGCCGCGCCCATGACAACCCCGCCATATCCCTTGTTAAAGACCGGCAGCAGGTGGTCCGGCCTGGCGTAAAACAGGCCGATACCGCCAAAAAGAAAAAGGATCAGCATCTTGACCGTAACAATAATCAATTCGCTGGTGCCGCTGGCCTTGACCCCGTACAGGTTGATCCCCAGAAAGGTGAGTAAAATCAATGATTCGAGAAGGTGATGCATGCCAGGAACCTGTCCTGCCCCACCAAGCATGGCCGTGCCATAGACACCGAAGGTATAGGCATACAGGGCCATGGTGCCGATATAGCCGACCAGGAGCAGCCAGCCACCCATCCCCGAAACATTTGGATGCTTGAAGGCATGCTCCAGATAGGTGAAGGAACCTCCGTCGGAACGGAAAGCGATGCCGAGCCGGGCGTAGGAGATACCGGTCAGCAGGGCGACGATACCGCCAAGGGCAAAGGCAATGGGCGCCGCGTGTCCTGCCTGGGCAATGGCAAGGCCGAGGACGGAAAAAATACCGCCGCCCACCATGCCGCCGACCCCCATGGCAATGACCTCTTTTAAGGTGAGCAACTCCTTGGAATCTTCAGCTCCACTCTGTCGAGATATGGTTGTCTCCTGATTGTTATCCATTGTTTTCCACCTGGTCGACAATCTCTTCCACCTCTTCGCCGCTGATTACCTCTTTTTCCTCGAGCCGGGCGGCCAGGGCATCGAGCACCTTTCGTTTTTCGGTCAGAATGGTGGTGGCCAGCTGGTGCTGCTCCTCGACGATCTGCCGGGCCTCCTCGTCAATCATCTGCGCCGTCGCCTCGCTGAAATTACGCTCTTCCTGCCCCTGGATGCCAAGATATTGCAGATCCTGATGTTTGCCGTAAGTCAGCGGGCCGAGTTTTTTGCTCATGCCCAGCCGGGTAATCATGGAGCGGGCGATTTCCGAGGCCCGTTCCAGGTCATTGGAGGCGCCGCTTGAAATATCGCCGAAAATGATCTCTTCCGCCACCCGGCCGCCGAGAAGAATGGCGATCTGGTCCTTCAGTTCCGCCTCTGTGGACAGAAATTTTTCATCCACCGGCAGCTGCATGGTATAGCCCAGGGCGGCAACACCGCGGGGAATTATGGACACCTTGTGCACCGGTTCGCCGGTGGGAACGGTCACCGCAACCAGGGTATGTCCGGATTCATGGAAGGCGACCCGTTTCTTTTCATCCGGATTAAGGGCCCGGTGTTTCTTCTCCGGTCCGGCAACAACCCGGTCGATGGCGGCCTCGAAATCGGCCATGGCAACCGCATCCGCCTTGCGGCGCAGGGCCTGGATGGCCGCCTCGTTACAGATATTTTCTAGGTCGGCCCCCACAAACCCCGGTGTCCGCTGGGCCACGACCTTCAGATCCACGTCGTCGGCCAGGGTCAGTTTCCTGGCATGCAGTTTGAGGATGGCCTCCCTGTCCTTGAGATCCGGTTTATCGACCAGGACCTGCCGATCAAAGCGGCCGGCGCGCATCAGGGCCTTGTCCAGTATTTCCGGCCTGTTGGTGGCTGCCATGACCACCACGCCGGTGGACGGATCAAAGCCGTCCATTTCGGTCAGGATCTGGTTCAGGGTCTGTTCCCGCTCGTCATGGCCGCCCATGACCGGGCCGATACCACGGGCCCGGCCAATGGCATCCAGCTCATCGATAAAGATGATGCAGGGCGCTTTTTTCCGGGCCTGCTCGAATAGTTCCCGCACCCGAGCCGCGCCGACGCCGACAAACATCTCGATAAATTCGGAGCCGCTGATAGAAAAAAAGGGCACTTCCGCCTCACCGGCAACGGCCCGGGCCAACAGGGTCTTGCCGGTACCGGGAGGGCCGACCATCAGCACGCCCTTGGGCATGCGGCCGCCGAGCTTCTGGATCTGGGTCGGATCTTTCAGAAAATCAACGCTTTCCTTTAACTCCTGCTTGGCCTCCTCAAGGCCGGCAACATCGTCAAAGGTGACCTTGGGAAGATCAGCGGGATGGATATGGATTTTATTGCCAATATTGAGGACATCCCTGCCCATTGAGCCCATTCGTTTGGCCATCCAGCCCCAGAAAAGGAAAAGCAGACCAAAGGGCAGGACCCAGTTGAGAAGAAATTTTCCCAGCCAGTTTGCATTCTGGCGGACGGTATACTTGACCCCGTTTTTTTCAAGGGTCATGGCCAGGTCATTGTTCCACATCAGGGGAACGGTAATAAAACGGCGGGGCTGATTTGTTTTCTCATCCTTGAGGGTCAGGGTGCCGGAGATAACCCTGTCCGTGACCACGGCCTCAGCCACCTGATGCTTTTTGACATAGGTCAGGAACTGACTGTAGGGTATTTCCTCCTGCCGGGCCTGTTTATATCCCTGATAAAACTGGAGAGAGATCAGAATAAAGAGAACATACATCCAAAAGGTAAAATTTGGGCTTTGCCAGAATTTTTCATTGGTGGTTTTATTGATCTCGATTTCCGGTTTTTTGCCGTTGCCGAATGTAAAATTGGTTTTCTTCATAGATCATCCCCGGCCTGGTGCTGCTGATTATCGGTGAAACTTCTTTCTCCAGTGTTAACAGATGATGAACTCGTACAAAGTCCAGACAATGCTTAAAGATGGCTAAGTAAAAACACAGATATACAAGGGGTAGTGTTCTGTGGTGGGTCTTGACTATACATGTAGTATGCCCACGAATCGCCACAGGACACACGACGCAGTAGATCGAAGTTTTTACGACGCCATCAACAGATAGAATAATCAGGAAACGTAAAACCGCAAGCCCGGAAAAGCTCAGGACAAAGACAACTTCCAGTATTGGATACGACTATGGCATATCAGCTGATTGAAATTATTTTACCCGAGGGCAGGGCCGAGGATATCGGCGAGCTCCTTTATGGCATCAGTATATGCGCCTCCTGGCAGGACCACCTTGAGAATAACCAGGCCCGCATTCATCTGCTGGTGGAGACCGGCAGGGTCGAGGCCGTTCTCAATGCCCTGGAAACATATCTGCAGCCCCTGCCTGGGGCCCGGGCCGTTCTCCTGCCGGTGGAGGCAGTGATCCCGCGCCCGGAAAATGAACAGTCTGGTGGAGAGGAACAAAAAAAAGGAGAGGTGGAAGAAGGGAAAAAACCGGCCCGCATCAGCAGGCAGGAGTTGTACAACGATGTTGCCCCCGGCGTCTCGTTATCCTTTAATTATGTTGCCATGGTTATCCTGTCGGCAATCATTGCCGCCATCGGCCTGATCCGCAACGACATGGCCATCATTATCGGCGCCATGGTGCTGGCCCCGCTGCTGCTGCCAAATGTTGCCTTTGCCCTGGCCAACACCCTGGGTGACACCGATCTTGGCAGGTATGCCGTTACAACAACTCTGCTTGGCCTGACCCTGGCAATTCTCGTTGGCACGGTCATCGGTCTGGCGGTCCATGTGGGCCCCGTTAATGGCGCCATTAGCGCCAGGACCCATCTTGGCTGGTCGGACCTTCTGCTGGCCCTTGCCTCCGGCAGCGCCGCAGTTCTGGCCCTGACCGGCGGCGGCAAACTTTCCCTGGTCGGCGTCATGGTTGCCGTGGCCCTGATGCCGCCGCTGGTAACCGGCGGCCTGCTCCTTGGCAGCGGCCAGTATCACCTGGGGGCCCGCGCCCTCAACCTTGCCCTGGCCAATATTATCTGTATCAATCTGGCCGGGATTATCACCTTTCACCTGCAGGGCATCAGTCCCTCCACCTGGTGGGAAAAGGACAAGGCCAGACGAGCCAGCCGTCGGGCGACAATCATCCTGATTGCCCTGCTTCTGCTGCTGGCTGGTATCCTCCTGCTGCACCTCGATTTTCTCTGATGGAATCAAAGAACGACTTGAAAGATTAAAGTTTTTATTCAATAAAAAAACCCGCCGAACCAATTGGTCCAACGGGTTTTTTTAACGTCGAGGTACAGGAGATTTCCTTTCAGCGAAGTTTTTTGCCTTTATTCTCCCATAATTATTGCGGAAGAAAGCAATACCCGCTCAGTCATCATCTTCTCCGTAATTTCCACCTCCGGAACCACCCGTGCTGCCGCAGTCGGAGCCGGTGAGCGCGGTTGAAACGGCAACAAAGACAGCGTTGCTGACCCTGGAGCCGTCATGGGCCAGCCATTTACTTTTACTGCAGCTTACCTTGTTGCTCTTGTTTCCATGACACTGGAGACAGGTGGTGGCAAGCTCATTGTTTACATCAATGGTACCGCCTGTGCCGCCGCCGGTTCCTCCACCCCCGGAACCACCCGTGCCGCCGCAGTTGGAGCCGGTGAGCGCGGTTGAAACAGCAACAAAGACAGCACTGCTGACCTTGGAGCCGTCATGGGCCAGCCATTTACTGTTGTTGCAGTTCACTTTACTGCGACGGTCTCCATGACACTTGAGGCAGGTTGTGGCAAGTTCAGTAGCGACATCAATGGTACCGCCGGTGCCGCCGCCGGAGCCACCTGATCCACCGCCGCTGTAACCGGGCGTACCCTTATGGGGCGGTACCATCCAGATGTTACTCTTACCGTTATGACAGACATCACATTTGCCGATAGCCCGAGGATCACCCTGCAGCCTCTGGTTCTGATCATTTTCTTTGGCCAGAGTCGAAGGTGAAAGTCCATGCGGAGTGCCGTGACAGGTGGAACAGAGGACTTTGCCCTCATGTCCCATGCTGTTTAAAAAGCTGCCGCCAAAGACATGCTGATAACCTTTGCCTTCAGCGGTATTATAATGACAATCCTCACATTTAGGCAGGGTTTCCGCCGACCAGGGTTTTTTCAACTGGTTCCGGGCTATGCGCTGGTTGAGATCACCGTGACAGTCCGTACACCACAATCCCTTTGTTTTATGTTGGCCGCGAAAACAGTTCACACCGTTACCGGGATGACATTGATAGCAGTTTTTGGCAATATCCGGATCGTATTTCGCCACCGCCGAACTTTCGGCATGGAACTTATGGACGACCTCTGAAAATGTCTTGTCGGAGGTCTTATATCCGGGAATTCCAGGAGGTGTGGTTTCCCCCATGGCCGGATCCAGATGACACTGGGAGCAACGGATCGGTCCGCCGATTCCGTCACCGTCCGGATCGATCTTGGAAAAATCTATCCCCGAGCCGTTCTGTTGATGCAATTGCCCCATGACCTCAAAGGAATCCCTCGGCGTCCCTGGACGACCATGGTCTTTTGCAACCTGCAGATGGCAGTTACAGCAACCGCCGAAGGCTACGGGAACAACCGTACTGGTCGAGGCCAGCAGCTCGTTGCTGTTTTGATCATAAACATCGACAACCGCCGTCAGGTATGGATTTCTCTTGGCCCCGTTGACCGGATCAATGGGATCATTCTCCACACCTTTGGGATCAAGGGCCGGAAACGCAGGAACACCGGTTACCTCCCACCAGCCTTTCTTAGCTTCCATTTTACCGCTCAAGGTCGCCCCGGTCAGCCCATGGATTCGGCCGTCATTGCCCAGAAACTGAGAGCCGGGAAAAAGTTTGGGACCAAATTCGATCCACCCTTTGAAATAGGGATCATTTTTCAGGCTTGCATCCGTATTCTCCACGATCCGATACTCAACCCGGATATCGCTCGGGTCCGAGAGTACATCGGGGTTCTCTCCCTTTCTCTCAAAAACCTGCGCGCGCAGCGTGTTAAACGGAGGCAAGACAACAAAGGTTTCAGCCGTCGGACAGGTACAGTGCATGCCGAGATCATTGGTGGCAATAACAACAATATCCCTTGAGGGAGTGGTGTTACCGCCCCCGGTTGAACCGCCGCCACCGCTGGAACCGCCGCCGGTCGATCCACCGCCGCTGTCTGAACAGGCAAAACCTTCACCATTGCCGTTTTTGACCTTGACGCTTTTGGCTGCTGATGCCCCCGACGTCGATTCAACGGTCAGAATCGGTGCGTAACAGACCGGTTTTACATTAAGTTCATAACGATTTTTATCCTTCTTATACTCCATCTGATAATCGGTGCCGCCGTAGTGCGCGGTCAGCGTATGCCGACCATTCCCTTCGGTGGCCTTCACCTTGAGTTTCTGCTTGGCCTGATCCCACTCGGCCTTGCTTATCCTCAGAGTTCCACCGCCGCTGCTTTCATCATCACCAAACCCTTCGCCGATGACCACAAGAGAAAACGACAGCAGAACAAAAATAACCAACAGTCCACGTTTCATACATGGGCCTCCTGTTTTTTTGTAGTAATTATTTATTACAACTTAACGGTTGTTTTATTACGTTGATATTTCACCTCCTTGTCATTTTTTACTGTATTTATAGCTCCTTGATGAATCCGTACCGTTCGGCACTCGATCATCTATTGCAGAGAAGAACAACCTTGCCGCTATCATGCATCAACATGGTGGAAAATGTCGCCCGATGGATACAAATTTTGACACGTCCTCAAACCAAAAGCCTCCGGGCGAAACAGATCTTGACTTGACTCTTCACCGATACTACCGCTCCGGCTCCACGATCAGCTGTGACGATCCCGACAGGTCCCCTGCCCTGTGCTTACCTGCCTGCACATTTGTCTCCATATGGCGACGAAACATAATGACTCCGACAGGTGGACACAGCTACCGCCGCTGCCCCCGGAGAAACAGTATGGACGGTCCGTACCATCGATATTACGCGTGTTATATTCATCTTACCATCCCTTACGTGGTC
This sequence comes from Desulfobulbaceae bacterium, assembly GCA_015489765.1. Taxonomy (GTDB): domain Bacteria; phylum Desulfobacterota; class Desulfobulbia; order Desulfobulbales; family Desulfobulbaceae; genus DRLX01. The sequence continues at coordinate 415 of WFZC01000049.1, read as the reverse complement.
TTCTTCAGGATACATAGTGGTATTATATGTAGTGCACGATTGTAACAAAAGCAATTTACATACCATTTTTCCTTTTAAAAAACCGACAGGAAGAAAGTTGGAAAAATATTGCGGCACAAAGTAATTCCATACAAGAAGACTTCAAATTCTCACGAAAGCTGTCCCCTATGAATAAAAAACGCTCTATTCCACCTCGTGGCACCATGTAGCCAAGTCCAAGACAATGTGATGAGGGTATATCCGGAAACGGCTGCCTGATTACATTAATGTATTTCAGCAAAATTTAAGGACGATTGCCGGGATGCAAAGAGAAAAACACGGAACAAAGGTGAAACAAGTCTCTACCGGAGGGGGCAATAACCACTCAAAGGATATATTCTTTCCCTGCATACAACACACAGCTGCAGAGAGTTTT
>WFZC01000048.1 GCA_015489765.1 Desulfobulbaceae bacterium | reverse complement strand
GCACCAGCGGCCGGGGACGAAGGGACAACAATGACGATCTCTCCCCCAAAGAGATCTTTGTCCTGCCCTTGACCGCTGACTGGCGCAGTCGCCTCGGGGGCAGAGAGCCGACTCCGCCCAGGGACTGGATCGAAGCGGAACTCGCCAATACCGGGCTGGGTGACAAACGACTGCACCGCCGGGCAATCAGGTTGTGCCGTGAATTTTATGCCAACCCCCAAGCTCTGCTTCACCAGGCATGCAGGGGAGAAGCGGCCCTGAAAGGGGCATATCGGTTCTTCCGTAACCAGCGGGTTGATATGGCATCGATTCTTCAGGGACATTACCACTCCACCACAGAGCGGGTCAGAAAGCACAAGGGCGTTGTCCTGGCCGTTCAGGACACGACCTCCCTGAACTATAATGCTATCCGCGGCGCCCAGGGGCTGGGACCCATCGATGCCAAGAAGACCCAGGGACTGCTGGTGCACGATACCATGGCCTTCACCGACCAGGGGGTTCCCCTTGGCCTGATCGATGTCCAGGCCTGGGCCAGAAAAAAGAAAGAATTCCGCAAGGTCCCCGAAGGCATCAAGTGGCTGCACAGCCTTGGTGCCGCCAGGACATTGCAGCAGACCTGCCCGGGCAAAAAAATCGTCAGTGTCGGGGACCGGGAGGCCGATTACTATGAACTGTTTCTGGAGACACAACAACCGGCAAGCCCCGACCTGCTCGTCCGGGTTCAGCACGCCCGGTCCCTGGCCGACAGCGAGGAGAATCTCTGGACACACATATCAGATTGCCCCCTTGCCGGCATACAGGAAGTTCGTGTTCCGGCCAAAGCCGGGCACAAGGCACGGGTTGCCCGGCTGGATATCCGTTTCGGCCAGGTAATCCTTGCTCCGCCGAAAAGCAAAGCAGGCTCTGATCCCGTTACCCTGTGGGCGGTTTCGGCCCGTGAGCGGAAGAAACCTGCCCGTGGCAGGCGTCTCGAATGGCTGTTGTTGACCACGGTGGCCGTGGAGAGTTTCGAAGAGGCCTGCGAACGGTTGAACTGGTACGGTGTCCGCTGGGGAATCGAGGTTTATCATCGCACGCTCAAGAGTGGCTGCCGGATCGAGGATCGTCTTCTACGTCATGGTGACGCGATCAAATCATGCCTGGCCCTGGATATGATCGTGGCCTGGCGGGTTTACTTTCTGACCAAGCAGGGCCGCGAGATACCGGATTGGCCCTGCACCGAGCTGCTGGAAGAGACAGAGTGGAAGGCCTTGACCGCCCACATCGATAACAATGCCTCTCCGGCGGATCCCCCACCTTGGGCGAGGCCATGGTCATGATAGCCCGCCTTGACGGATATATGCCCCAATCTTCTTGAGGCCCACCCGGGACAACAACCAGCTGGCGTGGTCTGGTGGCCCTTGACTGGCTGAGCGGTGCCTGGAAGTTCTTCGGTTAACCACTACCCCATCGGGGGCAGGATAACGTTCAGGGAGAGTTGTGGGTAAAAGCCAGTGTTCAAGGGAGCGTTGTTGTGAGGAAAAGGATACAGTGGTACAGGTCTTTTTCGTCTGGGTTATATATCTGAAACTGCGTTGTTATCATATCTGCCACCGTTTCGTCAACCGTCTGAAAAAGGTACTGATGATCATCCTGTTTGGTGCCTGGAATGTAGCGGAGATCGTGACGCTGTAACTCCCGAATATGGGGTGCGTTGGAACTCACGCTATCTTCGATGACAATGGTCTTGAGGGACGGGTGCTCCCAGTGAAAATCATCCAGGTACCTTTTGGCGGCATTACGCTCACAGGCATTCTTGTTGCTCCCGTCCTGCCTGATGATCATCTCTGAACAGGAGGGGGCACCTCGGAATGGTTATGATAGCGTTATTCAGTCTATCTGGAGCTATTTAGGAGAATAATGAGGTAACTTATTATGAATAAATGGAGTAGTCAGCGTGTTCTCATTACTGGCGTATGCGGTACAATTGGAAAAGAGTTGCTTCGGCAGCTTGTTCTTCGGGAAGCTCTTGAAATTATAGGGATTGATAATAACGAGACCGAGTTATTTTTCCTGAGTAATAAATATCAGGGATGCAAAAATGTGCATCTTTACCTGGGGGACCTGAGGGACAAGGATAAATTGATGAGGAAGACCCAGGGGGCCAATATTATTTTACATGCTGCAGCATTGAAGCATGTTATTTTATGTGAAAAAACTCCGAGAGATCCTGTTTTGACCAATATTCTCGGCACACAAAATGTTATTGATGCTGCTACTGCAAACGGTGTAGATAGAGTTATTTTTACCTCCTCTGACAAGGCAGTGAATCCAACCAACGTGATGGGAACCACCAAGCTGATGGGGGAACGTCTTATGACCGCAGCGAATGCTCATCGGCACAGGAGTGATCCTATTTTTGCCTCGGTACGTTTTGGCAATGTACTGGGGTCGAGAGGATCGGTGATTCCTATTTTCCGAAAACAGATTGAGGAGGGGGGACCGGTTACCTTGACGGATTCCGGCATGACCCGTTTTGTTATGACTGTGGAAAATGCTGTTTCTCTGGTTCTTAATTCTGTCTTCATGGCTTGTGGTGGAGAGGTTTTTGTCACCAAAATGCCCGCCATACGCATCCTGGATCTCGCCAGAGCAATGATCGAGTTGCTATCAGGCAGTAATCGTGATATCGAGATCAGGATCATTGGCACTAAACCTGGTGAAAAACTCTATGAAGAATTGATGAACGAGGAGGAGACACGGCGAACACTGGAGTTGGATAACTATTTTGTTGTTCTTCCTGCATTCAAGTCTGTATATGAGTCAATCAGGCATGAGTATCCAGGAATGGGCAAAGTCGGGATTGAAGCACCGTATAATTCCTCCATCCAACCCGTACTGGATGTGGAACAATTAAAAGAATACCTGTTTAAGAATAATCTGTTACTGGCAGAAGGATTATGAAGGTGCTTATCTTGGGAGGTGATGGCTACCTCGGTTGGCCAACGGCTATGAATTTGGCTGCAAAAGGTCATGAAGTCTACGTCGTGGATAATTATCTGCGCAGGAATATATCCAGGATGACTTCGTCCGAGGCTCTGGTACCTGTGCCTAATTTGAATGGAAGGGCAGAAATATTCAAGGCACTGACTGATAGGGAAGTTTTGGTGAAAATTGGAGACTGTGCCGATTATCGCACCATGGAGCAGGTTGTAAGGGATTTTCTTCCTGATGCAGTTGTTCACTATGCAGAGCAGCCGAGCGCTCCCTACTCGATGAGTGGTTTTAACGAGGCGCGTCTGACGTTGAACAACAACCTTGGCGTGACATTCAATTTGATATGGGCTGTACTTGAACACGTGCCTGATTGCCACATTATCAAACTTGGTACCATGGGCGAGTATGGGACGCCGAACATTGATATTGAGGAAGGATGGCTGGATGTCGAACATAAGGGAAGAAAAGAAAGATTTCTTTATCCCCGTCAGGCAGGCAGTCTTTACCATACCACCAAGATTCTGGATACGGATCTGCTATGGTTTTATGTCAGGCTGTATGGCCTGAGGGTGACAGATCTGATGCAGGGTCCTGTGTATGGTCTTTCCACCGATGAGGCCGACCTAGACGTCCGCTTGCGTCCCCATTTTAATTACGATGATATTTTTGGTACTGTAGTTAACCGATTTTTGGTACAGGCTGTCGCTGGTGTTCCTTTGACTGTCTATGGCAAGGGTGGGCAGACTCGTGGATACTTGAATCTGAAAGATACCCTGCAGTGTGTGACGCTGGCCTTGGATTCTCCGGTGGAAAAAGGCGAATTGCGAATCCTCAATCAGTTTACTGAACAGTTTTCAGTCAACGACCTGGCGCAAAGAATAGCCAGGGTCGGCAACCAGATGGGGCTTAAGGTGCAGATTCAGTCCATCGAGAATCCGCGTAAGGAAAAAGAAGAGCATTATTATAATGCCGCGCATTCAGGATTGATTGATCTTGGGCTTCAGCCCCATTTTATGACAGATGATGTTATCCATTCCATGATCAAGCAAGTTATGGAATATAAAGATCATATTGACATAAAGAAGATTCTGCCTCGTGTCAGGTGGAGTTAGGTGTGACCCCCTTCCTTTTGCTGTGTATCCAGGTAGCAGGCTGCATCTTGTTTTTCGGAGTGTAAGAGGATGAGGGCTAGGCTTGAGACATGAACTTTTAATAATTGGGTGGTTATAGATGATTCATGAAGACTTGGCTCCATTATTTATCTTTGGATGTTATCGCTCTGGCACATCCCTGTTGCGTCTTATTCTTAATTCTCATCCAAAAATTTTTGTTCCTGAAGAGACAGTATTTATCCCCTATATAGGTGCGAATCTGGAAAAATATGGATGTTTGGCGCAGCGGCGAAATCTTATGCGTCTATTGCAAGATATCTTGCAGATTCTACGTAAAAAATCTAAATGGGAGACAGTGCCTGACTCTCAGAAAATATTAAATTTTCTGACCGAAGATCCCGATTATGCCGAAGTGATTCGTGCCGTTATTTTAGCCATGGCAGAAGGCGATATAAGCAGTTTGAAATATTGGGGGGATAAGACGCCCAGGTACATTAACTCATTGCAGTATCTTAATTTTCTTTATCCAAACGCCAAGTTTATCAATATTGTGCGGGATGGCAGGGACGTGGCCGCCTCGGTGAAGAAAGAGCCTTTTTGGGGCGGTCGAACGCCGCTTATGGTTGCGGAAGAATGGAATTATCGGGTGCTGAACGGCCTTCTTGGAGAGTTGTCGCTGGGGCCGGAACGTTTTTTCACATTACAGTATGAGAAACTGGTTTCGGCACCTGAGGATACATTAAAGGATGTTGTTAATTTTTTAGACATAGAATTTGATGAGAAGATGCTGATGTTTTACAAGACATCATCGGCAAAAAAGTTGACTCGATTTAAGCGTCATAAGAATGTAGAGAGACCAATTAGCACTAATTCTATAGCAAGATATAAAAATATGTTAACAAAAAAGGAGTTGGAAGTTTTTGAAAATGAAGCTGGAAATACTTTATTGGTATTAGGCTATGATGTTGATATAAAATATTCTAGGTATATGAGGGTTTATCATAAGCTATACGATTATGTTATACGAATTTTTAACGGGGTGATGCATTTTGTTGCGGTAAAGGTGAAGGGGTAATTTGTGATGCACAAGATCTGTGTTAATATTCTTATGATATTTATCTTTTTGATGCCATTGCAAGGTATTTTTATTTTTGACTCAATTGCCACGTATGCAGCAAAATATTTTGCAATTTCCATTTTGTGGATTTTTTCAGCCGTTATTTTTCTATATAAACCTAAAAAAATTTCATCTGAAGTATTTCATTTAGTATTATTTGATCTGTGCTTTTTGGTTATTTCGTTAGTATCATTATGGGTTAATGGGTCTGGCTTACACGGCTATGCTAAATCATGGTTTACTTTTTTGACTATTAGTATTGCTCCTTTGGTTTTGTTAATTTTTTCTTATGAAGAAAATCTTCCTCGTGTTCAGAAAAATAGTATCAATATACTTTTACTTGGTATTTCTTTTGTTATTGTTGTCTCGTTTTTGTATTATTTTACTAGGTATTCTTGGTTAATCCCCAGTACTTTTCTGAATCGTTCCACCCGTCTTTATGGAGCCATCAAGAGTCCAAATGCACTCGCCCTATTCTCTGTTGTTGGTATTGGATGTGTAATTGTTGGCATTCAGTATAACTGGTTTGAGCGCAAGGTCTCCGCCACTTTTTTGTTTCTCTTCTTTTATGCCTTGATTACCTCATTAAGTAAATCGGTATTCATGTCAGGATGTTTGGCTGCTCTCGTCTGGTACTGGCTGGCCAGGCGCTGGAAAATACGCTGGCCAAAGGGTATGTCTTTGCTTTTATCTGGTGTGTTTGTTGTTGCTTTGTTTTTTGCCTCGGTTTCAATTTTGTGGAAACAGTATAAGAAACCGCTGAAAAGCCCAAGACTTCAAGAGCATGTCGTATCTGTGAAAAACATACCCAAGTGGAAATACTTTAATCCTAACAATAAATTGCTAGGTATTCTGAGAATCAAACCTCAAGTTTTAAAGACCGGCAATAGATTGGGCGTCTGGAAGGCAGGGTTGCGTATCACCTCCGAACATTGGCTGGCAGGAATAGGACAATTCAACTGGAAGCAAAGGTTGGCAGAAAAAGGCTACGAAGACTATGACTCGCCACATAATGGTTTTCTGGAGATAGCCGGTGGCCTTGGAGCCTTTGGTGCCCTCTTGTATTTCATTGTGCCTGTTTGGCTGATAAGAACGGCTAATAGACTGCTCAGTACAACTACTTTAAGTATTGCTGTCGTATCCATGGTAGTTTTTTATCTTGGCAGGGAGTTAACTACTGTAAGTGGAATATTCGCTTTTTCTATCAACGGGATGCTTTTTTGGTTTCTTGTTGGTTTTTTTCTATCATTTGCATCTAGTTCAATGGGCAGCGCCAGGTCAGTAAGCCAACCTCATAGGTCCTGTTGAATTTTCTATATGATAGATTCTTTTTGTCCTACTATTCCCTGACAATTACCCACAAATTGCCCTGGACAATACGCTGCAAATAAAGATACATTTTCAATGTGTTACGATAATCCATCCTTTAATAAAGCAAAAACAGCATGAATAACAATATCGGGAGGCGGTTTATAGTCACAAGCAAACTACCATGCGTTACTGATCAACTTTTTGAAAATCAAAGCAAATATTCAAAAATTCCTGGATCGCCCCATATGTTATCCAGGGAGAATTGTGGGTAGTTGTCAGGCTATTCCCCATAATGCAGATTATGCATGAAATCATCAAGCCGTTTTAAGCGTAATATTTCCTTTAATGCACTCGCCACTGCCAGTGGATCGGTAATTCAGTTTATCCTTATTCTGGTTCTAACCAGGCTGCTTTCCGTCGATACCTTTGCTGGTTTTGTCACCGCTTCCGCTCTGGTGGGGGTGGCTGAAATGACATCGGATTTTGGTGTCCGCATCTGGGCGGTGCGCCGTTTTGCCCTTGGAAAGTCCATTGGTGAAACCTTGTTTCTCGCTCTTGTTGCCAAGGGAGTTTTCTCCCTGTTGATGGCAACTGTTGTTCTTTTGATTCCGTGGCAATTGTTAAATTTTATTGAGGCTGTCCTGTGTGTCCTTATTGCGGTCACCCAACCCGCCACGGATCCTCTTCTCTGGTTTTTACGAGGCACGGAAAGGCTGGATGTTGAAGCCGTTTCTGTTCTTTTGTGGCGGGTTGGCAATGCTCTGCTGTTGTCGATAACAGCCTGGTTTGGTGTTGATCTTTCATTGCTGTTGCTGTGCTGGCTGTCAAGCAACCTCTTGCGGCTTTTTTTTGTATCTCGCCTACCGCTTGTCGGTAAACTGGTGGTTAGCTGCCGGCAGATCATGGCCTCGGCGGTATTGCGGAAGGTTCCGGGAGTTCTTCAAAAGGCCTTCCCAATCGGCTTGGCGTTTTTGTTGATGGCCTTTTATCAACGGTTGGGTGTGTTCTCGCTGGGAATACTCGGGCAGACAAGAGATGTGGCACTGTTCGGGGTTGCCTTTGTCTTGGTTACTTCGGCGGGATTTCTGGCTACCAGCATAACGGTTGCATCGTTTCCTTCCCTTGCCAGATGTATAGAGACCGGGCGCTACCAGGATGCAGAACTTATTGTCCGTCGTAAGATACGGCTGATAGCCTTGCTCTTTTTTCCTTCCTGCATATTGGGAGCACTGATCGCTCCCTGGTTTATACCAATTGCCTATCCTGCCGCGTATCTGCCGGCAGCCTCGGTGGTCATCGGATTGGCACCTGGGCTTTATATTTCAGCCATCAATTTTGCCTTGAAATATCTTCTTAACGCCTTGCATCTCAATTGGCTTGATGCCTGCTCTGTTGTGGTCGGTGTGACTACTTTTTTATGTGTTCTCGTCCTTCCAGAATGGAAATCTTTGCTTGATGGTGCTGCATTTGCCTGGTGTGCAGGTGAAATGTCGATATTTATCGCAAAGTGTTATGCTCTTTATCGTGATGGTCGTCTACCTGTCTCAATCCTTATTGGTTACTTTTGCTTGTTTGTTTTACTCTGGGGGATCCTTGTTGCGATGAAGGATCATATCCTGGCATTTTACGGATGCTGATCAGGAAAGTTTATTGGAGGAAAAGTGGTTGCAGAAAATGATTATCCTTTGGAATACCTGGAATTTTGTCCATTATGCCATGATGAATCTTTTTCTCTTTTTGCCGAATCAAATGGGTTTCGGATTGTAGAGTGCCCGAGATGTACTCTTAAGTTCGTAAATCCACGTCCTTCTGAACAGGAGATCAAGAATCACTTCGAGAACGAATACATTGATGACGAGAAGAGGGTGGATGTTGACTTCACCAGTTATCGGGAAAAAAGTCTACATCGTGAAGCCGAGGCCATTAAAAAACTTTTAGATAGCGGGGGAAGACTTCTTGATCTTGGGGCTGCATCAGGATATTTCCTCTCCTGTTTCAGTGATTCACCAGAATGGGATGTAGAGGGGGTTGAGCCATCCCGTTACGCGGCTGCGTCGGCACAACGCAAGTACGGCGTCAATGTACACCAGGGCTTTCTAAGCGACCAAAACTTTGCCGGAGAGGCCTTTGATATCATAACGTCACTGGATTCGTTCTGCTTTCATCCGAATCCCGGGAAAGATCTCCGGGAAATAGTCAGGATTTTGAAACCGGGAGGTTTTTTTTGCGTCGAGATACCCGGGCTTAACTTTCGTCTCCTGAAAAACAAGGGCCTTGTCGCACGACTGGTGTATGGGGAGAGGGTCCGGCTGAATGCCGGCGTGCACCTATTTTATTATTCAAGATCCACCCTGGGCGCATTTGCCGAAAAATTTGGTCTTGAAGAATCGTGTTTTTTCCCTGAACAGTCCCCGCTGTATGGAAACATTGCCATAAGGTTTCTTAATCATGCTTATTACTTGTTTTCTGCCGCGACGTATCGCCTGTCGAATGGAAATCTGAATGTAGTCCCCAAAGAATTTATCATTTATCGCAAAGTGATCTGATGAGCTCAGAAAGTTACGCCTCTTTTCTCCGGTCAATGGGGCATGATGTCGTCCAGCAGGGTGATCTTTGGTGGTTTGATGTGCAGAGACACATTTACATGAGTTTTCCTTTCCACCGGGAGGTAGATGCCCGACATCTGGATAGGAATACCATTTTTCGCCAGGGAGCGTGGGTATTGCGTTTCCCCTGTCCTTTGTCCCAGGGACGCCAGAGTTACATATTGCTGGCCTCGAACAAGGATTATGATCTGTCGCACCTGTCCGGAAAGGCGAGAAATCAGACCCGCCGGGGTCTGGAGGCATGTACTGTTGAACAGGTCGATTTTGCTGACCTGTCTGAAACAGGAATTCTGCTGAATCGTGAAACCATGGAGCGTCAGGGCCGTTCTGTTCCCAAAGGGCATGATGCGTACTGGAAGAAATACTACCAGCAGGCCGCCAAAACGAAGGGTGCTGAGGCTTGGGCAGCTTTTTACAAAGGACAGATGGTGGCGTTTATCATCTCCTTTCTCCTCGATGGATGTGCGAACATTCTTATCGTTCGTTCCAGTAGGGATTTTTTGAAGTATTACCCAAATAATGCCTTGATGTATGTATACTTGCGTGAAACATTAAAGCGATCTGGTGTTGACAAAGTATCAATTGGCCTGGAGTCTTTGCAGCCGGGCCTTGAAGGTCTGGATCATTTTAAGCTAGGAATGGGATTTGCCAGAAAACCTATTGGTCAACGAATAGAATTTAACAGAACTCTTTATTTTTTTATGAGAGGACCATTGTTAAGGTTTGCCTCGTCGCTCGCATCAAGAAAGCCCAATGATGAGCGTTACCGAAAAATTTCTGGACTTTTGCAATGGTATGGTGATCAAAAGATATTGTAATGATATCTTGTCTATCGAGTGTTAATTGTTGTCGATTTATTTCGTCCGTCAATTTGATCAATTTTTCTAAAATGGATCTTGCTAATATGCCTCAGCTCATTTTTTGGCTGTCCCTTTTTTCTGTTTATTATGTTTATCATGGATACAGACTATTCCTTGAGCTGGCTTTGTTTTTTATGAAAAAAAAAGACCTTGCCGAGGAGACATCTGGTTCTGCGGTCCCTTCTGTCACTGTCTTGGTAACGGTTCATAATGAAGAAAAAGGCATTGGTGAAAAGATAGACAATATCCTAGAGCAGGGTTATCCTGAACAACAACTTGAGATTCTTGTTGCCTCTGATGGTTCAACCGATGCAACAGATTCCATCGTGGAGAGCCGGGCACGGAATGTCTCAAATGTTCGATTGTTCCGCCCTGCTAACCGTAAAGGGAAGACTGATACGCAAAATCAGGCCATTGGTCATGCAAGGGGTTCGATAATCATATTCACTGATTGTGATACGTTGTTTTCTAAGGATTTTCTCGTCAACCTGGTACATGCATTTGTCCGTCAGGATGTCGGCTGCGCTACGGGTAGGTTGTTTTTTCTGGGTGAGCAAGAGAATAGTATTTCCACGAGCCAAGGCTATTATTGGAACTACGAGACCAGGCTCAGGGAACTTGAGAGTGAACTGGGTGTTCTTGCTGTTGCCAGCGGGGCCTGCATGGCGGTACGTAAAGAATTGTTCAGGCCAATGGAAGCCGCCTATGGGGAAGACTGTATACTGCCTCTTGATGTCGTCCTTCAGGGTTACAAGGTTGTGCATGTGCCTGATGCCATCGCCTATGACCGTATGCCGTCGACGGTCTCGGGAGAGTTCCGTGCCAGGGTACGGATGACTCTCAGGAACTGGCAAGGGACTTGGGCCCGCGCCGAACTATTGAATCCTTTTCACTACCCCGCCTATAGCTGGGCCCTCTGGTCTCACAAGATCCTTCGTTGGTTGTCACCATATCTGTTGGTCGCTCTGGCTCTGTCGACCGCAATGCTCGCGAGTCGCTCGCCAATATTTCAGGCAGTTTATTATGGTCTTTGGAGCCTTTTCTTTGCAGGGATAATCGGGTACGTTGTGCAGCGGTGGAAAATCCAGGTTCCTCTGGTTGGTGCGATTTACAGTTTTTTATTGGCCAATGCCGGTTTTTTTTTCGGTACGATTCAGGCGGCTCTGGGGCGTAAGATTACGAAATACAACTGAGTAGGACCACAAGACAAACTTTTCATGGATATATTCATTCCACCTCGGGCACCAGTCCGGTTAGGCCAAGGCTGTTTATGATCCGCTTCTGGACAAGGAACATCATGCGGTCATCCGTTCACTGGCCTTTACCTGGCTGTGAGTCATCCATCGTTGCTGGCACGTGCGAATCACGCATGATGAGGCAAAATATCCCTGGTCTCTGGTCAAAAAATCAGTCGCTGCTATTGCGGTGTATTCAGTGCGGTGCCAACATGTTGGGATTTGGCGGCTTTTTTGGTAATTTTTTGAAAGTACATGGGGAAAATCTGGCATGGCATTTTAAGATTGACGGCCTGCCCCTAGAAGTCTGTGACGACTTGGGGACTGTCAAGGCATACGGGTGAACTCTGCCATGAGTCAAAGAGCATTTCTTCCTTTTGCCCTGCCTTATATTGGTCAGGAGGAAATTGATGAGGTCGTTGATTCGTTACGAAGCGGCTGGATCACCACCGGACCAAAAACGAAGCAATTTGAAGAGGATTTTGCCGCTTACCTCGGAGTGGAGTATTGTATCGCCGTTAATTCCGCCACCGCAGGACTTCATCTCGCTCTTGAATGTATTGGCGTTGAGGCAGGTGACAAAATTATTACAACTCCATATACTTTCACCGCAACTGCGGAGGTAATCCGGTATCTTGGTGCGGATCCTGTCTTTATTGATATTGATCGAGACACATGCAATATCTCCCCCTCTGCTATTGAGAGGTATCTTGAATGTCTCTCGTCGGCAGAACGTAGGAGGATAAAGGCGATACTCCCGGTTCACTTCGCCGGTCAGGCATGTGATATGGATTCCATCTGTGATCTTGCAGATCGTTTTGATCTCCGGGTCATCGAAGACGCCGCACATGCCCTGCCTTCCACTTACAACAAGAGAATGATTGGCACGATAGGGGATATTACCGTGTACAGCTTCTATGTGACCAAGACTCTCGCCACTGGCGAAGGCGGAATGATTGTGACCGCGCGAGAAAAATGGGCTCGTCGTATGGAGGTGATGCGACTGCATGGCATAAATCGAGATGTCTTCGGCCGCTATACAAGCAGCCATCCTTCTTGGTATTACGAGGTTGTGGCGCCCGGTTACAAATATAATATGCCGGATATTGCCGCAGCCATCGGTATCCATCAACTTCGCAGGGTTGATACCTTTAGAGAACGCCGGTGGGCGATTGCCCGTCGTTACAGCGAGGGATTGCAGGGTCTGCCCATGAGACTACCTGTCAGTGTTCGTCCTGACGATATTCATGCATGGCATCTGTACGTCATTCAGCTGGAGCTGGAACAACTTACCATAGACCGGGATCGTTTTATTGAGCTGTTGAGTGAACAGGGCGTCGGGACAAGTGTTCATTTCATTCCACTCCATCTTCACCCCTATTGGCGGAAACGATACGGATTCGCTGCCGATGATTTTCCGGTCGCGCGGGATGTCTATTCCCGGGCGATCAGCCTGCCGATTTATCCTGCCATGAGCGATGCGGATGTCGAGCGTGTGGTGGAGGCGGTTCGGAACGTTGCAGAGATGTATGGTAGTGGATAGCGGGTCTTCGGCCAGCCGGCTCAGGAAGAATAAGAATAAAGCCTCATTTTACCTGCGCACAGGTAAGGGCATGTTTGATCGCGCCGCGGCGCTGGCAGGGCTTGTGCTTTTCTCTCCGCTCTTTCTGGTTGTCGCCGTGGCTGTCAAGCTTGATTCTCCAGGCCCTGTTTTTTTTGGCCACAAAAGAGTGGGACGAAATTTTATTCCTTTCAAGGTGCTTAAATTTCGTTCCATGGTCTGTGACGCTTCCCGTACAGGACCAGCGATTACCAGGGGAGGAGATCCGAGAATTACCCGGGTCGGCAAGGTACTTCGCGCCAGCAAGATTGACGAATTGCCCCAGCTTGTCAACGTGTTGCTTGGCCAGATGAGCCTTGTGGGGCCTCGACCGGAAGTTGCCCGTTATGTAGAAATGTTTGCCGAGGATTATAGGGAAATATTGACCGTATGCCCCGGCATAACTGATTATGCGGCTCTCGAATTCAGGGATGAGGAAGCCCTGCTGCAGGGCTTCAAGAGTATGGAAGATGCCTATATTAATATAATCATGCCTGCCAAGATTTCATTATATAAGAAATATATCAGTCGCATCGGCTTCTGCGAGGACCTGCGAATCCTGATGCGCACCTTTTTTCTGCTTCTCAGGCGATGAGCCCGTCGGTTGACGGACAGGTGCAGAAAACTCGTCCCCGGGTATTGCACTATAGGGTTCCCCCCTGCCAGATGTGTAAAGGGTCAGGGCGTGCATAGTTGAAGGTACGATCGGCCAGGGGGGAGGCGGAGAGTAGTGAAGACTCTGGCCATCACCTCATCTGGGCAGGCGGTCGCTATGGTGCAAGAACGCAGCGATTCTGATTAGTTGATGTTAGCCCGCTGGACTCCAAAAACTTGAGGCGCCTTGGCGTGCACACAAAGATAACCTCGTGTACCTCGTATGAATACACAGAGAATTAAGTTGATTTTGCTCAATCGCTGGGTTGCCTTTGTTCATGATATTCTGTGGATACCTGTCTCTTTCGTTCTGGCTGTATGGATCAGGTTCAACCTCGGGCATATTCCGGGCGATCAGATCCCGTTTCTTTATGAGGGAATAGCTATTGCTATACCTGTTCAGGGGGGGATCTTCTGGTTGTTCGGACTGTATAGGGGGATGTGGCGCTTTGCTTCGGTCCAGGATCTGGTCCGAATCATCAAGTCTGTTTTGCTGGGATTGCCGATAATTGCCACCATCATGGCATTGATGACGCGCCTGGAAGGTGTACCTAGGTCTTTTTTTTTACTCTATCCATTGTTGTTGGCAGCAGGACTGTGCCTGCCCAGGATCATGTACCGGTTGTTCAAGGATCACAGGTTTCACATTCCTTCTGATGTGGGAAAAAGAACATTGATCATCGGTGCGGGTTCGGCTGGAGAAATGCTGGCCAGGGACCTGCTGCACCGGGACGAGTATCAGCCGCTGGCCTTTCTTGATGACGATCCTGTCAAATGGAAGAAGGAGATTCACGGGATTCGGGTCTTTGGTGACGGGGATCGTCTCGAGGAAATGGTTGATGTCCTGTCGATCGAACTTGTCGTGATCGCTATACCCTCTGCAGGCAAGGCTGTCATCAACAGATATGTCAACAAGTGCAACGAGCTGGGTGTTGAATACAAGATCCTGCCCTCGCTTTTTGAAATGCAGGGCAAAACCATAGATGCGGACAAACTGCGTGCGGTGACGGTCGAGGATCTGCTCGGTCGAGATGTGATCACCCTGGACACAGAAGCCATTACCGAATACCTGCACAACCGGATTGTGCTGGTTACAGGAGGAGGCGGTTCGATCGGGTCGGAGCTCTGCCGTCAGATTGCTGCTCAGAATCCGAAGCAGCTTATTGTCTTTGATCACAGCGAGTATAATCTCTACGCCATTGATCATGAATTGACGGAGAATTTTCCCGATCTGTCGCTGATCGGTGTTCTCGGGGATATACGGAACAGGGAGCGTGCGAAGTGGGTGTTCAGAAAATTTACACCAGAGGTTGTTTTTCATGCCGCGGCCTACAAGCACGTTCCCATGGTGGAGAGAAATCCTGCCGAAGGAGTACGGAACAATATCTTTGGCACGATTACCATTGCCCAACTGGCTGATCAGTATGGCGTCGACAGGTTTGTTCTGGTGTCGACGGACAAGGCCGTCAATCCTGCCAATGTAATGGGTGCAACCAAACGGGTTGCGGAGCTGTTTTGTCAGAATTTCAATAAGCTGTCGGGAACAAAATTCATTACAACCCGATTCGGCAATGTCCTTGGCTCGGCAGGCTCTGTGGTGCCACTGTTCCAGAAGCAGATAGAGGCCGGTGGTCCTGTCACCGTGACGCACCCGGAGATAACCAGGTATTTCATGACTATTCCGGAGTCAGTGAGCCTGATACTCCAGGCCGGAGCAATGGGGGGGGGCGGGGAGATCTTTGTCCTGGATATGGGAGAGCCGATACTGATTCGAAACCTGGCAGAACAGATGATACGGTTGTCCGGTTTCATTCCCGGTGAGGATATAAAGATCATTTACACCGGGCTGCGTCCGGGTGAAAAACTGTTTGAAGAGATACTGCACGAAAGCGAAGGACTTCAGCCGACCAATCATGCGAAACTGTTGCTTGCCAGGAGCAGGGAAGTGAGCTGGGACTGGCTTCTCCGCGAGCTGGATGTCCTCAAGGCCGCCGCAGTATCAAGGACAGTGGGAGACCTGAAAGAACATCTCAAGGCCATTGTCCCCGAGTATGCCTGGGAGGGAGGTGGAAGGGGGATTGAAACGAAGATCAAGGCTGCCTGCGCGGACGAGAGATAACCGTTTCCATGCGTTTTCGCCATGTACAGACAAGGCTGGTTTTGCCCGGCATCCTGGTTTTTTCTCCAGTTCTTCTCTTCCTGGCCGCGAACCTGGCTGCGCATCTTGTGGTTGTCGCATACCTGCCTGCGCCCGTCCAGGCACTCGTCTTGGCGGCTGTTTCCTGTGTTATCTTTGTCATGTGCCGCCCCCGGTACCTCAACTACCTGGTTTTTTTTACATCCTTCTCTTTCCCCCTCTACGGGGTGCCGGCGTATCAGCCTCTGAGCCTCTTTTGCGAATTTGTTCTTTCTCTCGTCTGCCTGCTCCTCGTTTTTGAGGCGCTACGTTCCACCCCGCCTGTCGGTGGTTTCAATATTAATAGCCTCGGCCTTCTGGTGGGCGGCTATGTTCTGCTCGCGCTGCTTTCACTGCTGCAGATGCCTGTTGAGCACGCGATTCGGCTGGCCTCCCTGTGGGGCCTGTTTGATTTTTCCGGCGCCCTGTTGCAGAGTACCCCGGGTTCCGGCCTGTATCCCTATGCCGCTGCAAACAGGCTGGTGCTTTTTTTCCTGTTCGGACACCTTCTGGCCCGCTCGCGGCATTCCGGTTCGATATTCAGGGCATTGTTTGCAGGCTTGGTTATGGGCATGTTTGCCGCCTCCGGTATCGGCATCCTGGAGCACTATCACATGTTTTCTTTGGAATGGCTGCGCCCGGAGAGCATTGAGAGAGGCAGGCTTCAGTCCTTGTTCGGCAATCCGGGCTGGTTTGCTGAATACGTGGTTGTCACTGTCCCTTTTGTCTTCGTTATTGCGGCAAAGGGTCGGGCATGGTTGGCGTCCGTATTGTATTTTTTAGTTTTTGTATGTTTTTTTGCTGTTATCTTGACCAGGTCCAGGACGGCGTGGCTGCTGTATCCCCTGATTGTCGCCCTGCTGTGGAGCACCTGTCATTATTTTGCCAGTGCATACAAACAGGGTTTGCTGCGGGGCACAGTCCGATTGATCGGTGCAACTGGTATGTATACCCTGCTGTTTGTTCTTGTCGCAGGGGGGAGTTTTTCCCTGTTCCATATGGTAAAGGGAAGTGACGAGGGCCTGCTGGAGCAGCGTTTTGCCAAGTTGAGCACCATTGGCATGCGCGGCAAGATCTGGCAGGATGCCATGGCCATCGGTCGGGAATCCCCTCTGGTCGGGAGGGGCTACGAAAGTTACAAATACCAGGTTGTCACCCTGGCCAGCATCCCTGAATCCACCTATAGCAGGCAACATGAGAAGGTCGGTTTTCTGGCTGATACGCCGCATAACCTTTACCTCCAGCTTTGGGTCAGTAACGGCGTCGCCGGCCTGGCGATCTGGTGTATGGCAACCGGATACATGCTCATGCTCCTTTATCGTGATTTCAGGAGCACCGGGAATACCACGAGCCTTGCTGTCTTCTTTTCGGTGATCGCCTTTCATCTGTACGGCCTGACCCAGAGCATGCAGTATATCGGCGTGACCTGGCTCCTGGTTTTTCTGTGCTTTGCCTATGCAATGACTATCGACGACTCGGTGCTTTCACCACGGGGGCGTAAGACAGGACGGCTTTTACTGTGGAGCACCGGAATACTGGTCTGTCTCGGTGGTGCCGCCTACCTCGCAAACTACCAGTCACGCGCCCTTGCCGCGAAATATGGTTTGCGGATCTATGCCCCGGACCAGGAACAGAGCAGGTATTTCGGGTTTTATCCCCGGGAAACATGGGCAAAGGGGGAGATCTATCGCTGGACGGGAAAGAGGGCCGTGGTGAAACTGGACCGGGCCGGGGTTTATGATATGAAATTCTTTTGCAATGCTCCTGGCATGGGCAGGGATCCCATTGTCCTGGATGTCTTGCTGGATGGTTCCCCCATTGATCGGATCACCTTCTGGAGACCCCGAACCGTGACAGGGAGATATGCAGTACCCGCGGTCAGTGGTAGATTGACGGGGCGGCTCGAGTTGCAGGTCTCGCGGACCTGGAATCCCCGCCGGGAAGGTATCTCCAGGGACAGCAGAAACCTTGGGGTTGCTGTCAGCGAGGTGCAACCCGAGAGTCCGGGGCCGGGAAGGGATCTTGGTTTTTACCGATGGCAGTTTGGCAAGGTGGCTGTGGAGGACAGCGAGGCCAGGCCGCTTGCGTACCGGTGGACACACTGGCAGGCCCGGATCGGCCCGGACGAAGGTCGCAGCCGGCCTGGTGTGATGCTGGTGAAAAATGAGCAACCGTTTCCTGAAAGGTTCCCTCTGGAGATCAGATTCCTGCAGAACTCGCAGGTGATTGCCACCCGCCGCCTGACCGGGCATGGCTGGAGTGCCATTGTCTTGCCTGCGGCGCTTGATTCCCGGCTTCCGCTTGTAATCCATGCCGGCCGGACGTGGAATCCTTTACGGGAAGGTTATGGTAATGACCCCCGTGATCTCGGGGTTGCCGTGGCATTGCTGTCAGCCGCCGGGGAGCGGAGAAAGAAAGAAGAAAAAACGATGACCGCAGTGCCAAGAGCGTGCGCCGGATGGTTGAATAACTTATGAAGAGTTCCTTTTTATCGGTCGGAACCAGGCTATACGTCGCCGGTCACAGGGGCATGGTGGGCTCCGCCATCGTGCGGAAGTGCAGACAAGAGGGCATGGAAGATATTGTGACCCGAAATCACGCCGACCTTGATCTCCTCGACCAGCGGGCCGTGCACGATTTTTTCCAACAGGAGAAGATCGACTGCGTCATTCTCGCCGCGGCCCGGGTGGGGGGCATCCTGGCCAACAGTACCTGGCCGGCCGATTTCATCTATCAGAACCTGGTGATCGAGACCAATGTTCTTCATGCCGCCTGGCAGGCCGGGATCAAGGACCTGCTCTTTCTCGGCAGCTCCTGCATTTATCCGCGCCTGGCGCCCCAGCCCATGAAGGAGGAGTACCTCCTGACCGGACCGCTGGAGCAGACCAACGAGCCCTATGCCGTGGCCAAGATCGCCGGCATCAAGATGTGCAAGGCGTGGAATCGGCAGTATGGCACAAATTACCTTGCCGTGATGCCGACCAACCTGTACGGTCCGGGCGATCACTATGACCTGCATGATTCGCACGTGCTGCCGGCCCTGATCCGCAAGATGCACGAAGCAAAGGAGCAGGGCGCCGACGAGGTGGTGGTCTGGGGCACGGGAACGCCCCGGCGCGAGTTTCTCCATTGTGACGACCTGGCCGACGCGGTCGTTTTCCTGCTGCATCGCAGCCGCGATGAGGTCTTTTCCCTCTTTCCGGACCAGGGTGATCCGCTCATCAACATCGGTTGTGGCCAGGATGTGACCATTGCTGAACTTGCCGGCATGGTCCGGGACGTGGTGGGATTTTCGGGCCGGATCGTCTGGGATCACAGCAAACCCGACGGCACGCCGAGAAAGCTTCTTGATATCAGCCGGATCAGCAGCCTGGGCTGGAGGCCACGGATTCCCTTGCGCGAGGGTATCGAGCAGACGTACCGCCTGTTCCGCCAAGAGGTCGCTCCCCGGCTTGCCGGCCGCCATGAGGGTTGACTTCTCACCTGATTCTTATATACTCCGATATTCTGCCAACAGTACCATCCACTGACAGCCCACGGCGGTTGCACAATTGCCGCGGCAAGGAAATTCCATGAAGAAAAAAGCACTTATTACCGGTGTCACCGGCCAGGACGGCGCCTACCTCTCCGAGTTCCTGCTGGGCAAGGGATACGAGGTGCACGGGATCAAGCGCCGCAGCTCACTGTTCAACACCGACCGGATCGATCATCTCTACCAGGATCCCCACGAGCAGGAGCGCACGTTTATCCTCCACCATGGCGACCTGACCGACTCCTCCAGCCTGATCCACATTATCCAGAAGGTACAGCCCGACGAGATCTACAACCTGGCGGCCCAGTCGCACGTGCAGGTCTCCTTCGAGGAGCCCGAGTACACGGCCAACTCCGACGCCCTGGGCACCCTGCGCATCCTGGAGACCATCCGCTCCATGGGCCTGGCCGGCAGGACCCGCTTCTACCAGGCCTCCACCTCGGAGCTGTTCGGCAAGGTGCAGGAGGTCCCCCAGCGCGAGACAACGCCGTTTTATCCCCGTTCGCCCTACGCGGTGGCCAAGCTGTACGCCTACTGGATCACGGTCAATTACCGCGAGGCCTATGGCATCTATGCCTGTAACGGCATCCTCTTCAACCACGAGTCGCCGGTCCGCGGCGAGACCTTTGTCACCCGCAAGATCACCCGGGCGCTGGCCAGGATCTACCTGGGCATTGACGACTGTTTTTACCTGGGCAACCTGGATGCCAAGCGGGACTGGGGCCATGCCCGCGACTACGTGGAGATGCAGTGGCTGATGCTGCAGCAGGAGGAACCCGAGGACTATGTCATCGCCACCGGGGTGCAGCACTCGGTCCGGGAGTTTGTCGAGGCGGCGGCCCGGGAACTGGGGATCAGGCTCGAGTGGAACGGCAGCGGCGTGGACGAGACCGGCACCGTGGTCGAGGCACCGGAGCAAAAGCTGGTCGGCAAGACCATTGTCCGGGTCGATCCCCGTTACTTCCGGCCCACCGAGGTGGAGTCCCTGCTCGGCGATCCGGCCAAGGCCAAGGAGAAGCTCGGCTGGGAGCCCAGGACCAGTTTCCAGGACCTGGTGGCCGAGATGGTCCGCTTTGACCTGGAAGAGGCCCGGCGCGACGCCATGTGCCGGCGCGAGGGTTTTGCGGTCAAGAATTACTACGAGTAGCACGACGAGAAACCTGCAGCAGACGACAGCGCGCCCGTCCCGGGTCCGCTGTCGCCGGGAAACCATTGGTGGCACAGAAAACAGCACTCATATTCGGCGTCTCGGGCCAGGATGGCAGCTATCTCGCCCGCCTGCTCCTGGACAAGGGCTACCGGGTGGTGGGCACATCCCGCGACGCCCAGATCTCCTCGTTCCACAACCTGAAGCGGCTCGGGATCCGCGACCGGGTGGAGGTGGCCTCGGCCAGCCTGGTGGACTTCCGGAGTGTCCTGCAGGTGCTCCGGGAGTACGCGCCTAACGAGATCTACAACCTGGCCGGCCAGAGCTCGGTGGGGCTCTCCTTTGACCAGCCGGTGGAGACCTTCGAGTCCATCTCCATCGGCACCCTCAACCTGCTGGAGGCCATCCGTTTTCTCGGCATGGACCTGCGGTTCTACAATGCCGGTTCCTCCGAGTGCTTCGGCAACACCGGCGGCGTGCCCGCCACCGAGGAGACCCCCTTCCGGCCCCGCAGTCCCTATGCCGTGGCCAAGGCGGCCGCCTTCTGGGAGGTGGCCAACTACCGCGAGGCCTATGGTATCTTTGCCTGCTCCGGTATCCTGTTCAACCACGAGTCGCCGCTC
>WFZC01000047.1 GCA_015489765.1 Desulfobulbaceae bacterium | reverse complement strand
CCCAGGCCGATCCGGCGCAAAGAAGAACAACCAGAAGCACCAACGTCCCTGCCTTCATCTTCTCTCCTTTTTCAAAAAGATTTCCCTTACCTGCAGCTTGTCTCCCTTCTGGATGACGACAGAAGGAACAGCGGTGAGCTGCATTCGCCTGGCAACCGTCTTCGTCAGGTAGAACACCGGCCGCCGGAGCTGCGTTACCAGGTCATGGGCAAAACCATCGGTTATCAGCAGCCGCACCCGGTGATCTTTAAAATACGGTGATTTCCTGAACCACTTGACCTGGACCGGATCACCACCGTCGATAATCACCATGCCACCGGGAAAGGAGACATAATCGAGGGGATTGAAAGTATACCCCCTGGGATAGATCACCCTGCCGCTGCCATCCACCAGGTGATGATCAAGCGTATAGGTCATATCGACCAGGAAAGTTCTATCTTTCGTGGCCGGCGGCAGCTTCTGGAGATCATGCGGCTGGTAGGTCCTGATCCGCCGCAGGATCTCTTTCCTGGCCGGCTGGTGTCGGGCGGCCCGATCCCGCAGTTCGGCCAGGATATCCGGCTCCACCACCGGGTAGGTCTTTCCGACGGTCCCGAGATCCTTTATTACCGCCGCCCTGGCCGGCAGGGCGGAGAACAACAGGAGAAGTATGAGAACGATCCTACAACTCACCCTTCCTCCTCAGCTCGACCATCTCCAGGATGGCCTCGTGGTACGTTTTCCCCGCCGCCACTTTCTCCTCGATCATCGCGATCTCTTCCCCCTTCGAGGTGTAGAGAAAGTATGCGTAGTCATTGACCACGAGCCGGGCCACACCCACCCCAAAAGGGGTGTCAAAGAAGAGATCGGAGTAGTTGGGCGGGCTGGACTTGAGTGATTTCAGCAACCTGAGAGTAAAGGGATCATAGTCGATCAATCCCTTCTTCTGTGCCTGGTCAAAATCCGTTGACTCCAGGTAAATCTTGAAAGCCGAGTTGGAGTTGATGACACTGCCCACCTCCCCGAAATGCTCCAGGTCGAGGAGGGACTGGGTGATGACCATAAAGCTGCCGTTGTATTTCCTGGCCCGGCGATATCCCTCGTCGATGACCGGGGCGATCATGCCGCCCTTCTTGAGAAATTGGTGGGCCTCGTCAAAAACGATGAGTCGTGGCCGGGACCGGTCGGATAGGTACAGGTCCTGGGTGACCGCGTTGATGACCAGCAGGGTTACAACCCGGTACAGATCCGGTTCCGCTTTCAAGTGCTCCAGCTCCAGGACGATGAACTCGTCACTACGGATATCAAAGGTGGCCGGACCGGCGAATAATTTCCCGTGAAACCCCTTGCTGGTAAATTCCCGGATGTTGAATGCCACGCTCCTGGCGGCCTCGATCAACCTGATATTGTCCACCATCTCGTCCAGGTCGGCGTCCGGCACGTCAGGGAACTTGATCAGAAACTCATAGACGGTATCCGCATCCGCTTCGTTCCCTTTCCGTTGCCAGGCCCAGCGCACGGCGTTGCGAATCAGGTTGATCTCCGTATCGTCACCTTGCGCATTGGTGTTGGCATGGGCCATCTGCGCAAAGATGGGGACCACGCCTTTCAGCTCTTTTTCCGGCTCCTGGATATGCGTGAAGGGGTTGAGGCTGATCTCCATCCCGGGTCGGAAGTCCAGGAATCTTGCCCCGAGCATCTGCGCCATTTTCTTGTACGACCCTCCGATGTCGATGATGCGTACCAGGGCATTGCAGGCGTAGTAATTAAAGGTGATGAAGTTGACCAGGAAGGACTTTCCGGCCCCCGTTGTCGCGGCACAAAAAACATTCTGGTTATTGGCCGGGCCGAAGAAATCAAGGCTGGCCAACTGCCCCTTCCGGCCGATGAACAGGAGTTTCGGTTCCCCGGCGCCGCCCGGGAAATCGCCCTGCACGGGAAGAATCGAGGTGACCGTTGGCACGGGAGCCACGAAGTCCCGCTCCAGGTTCTCGAGATTCCTGCCTGCCGTGTACAGGCAAAACGGCAAGGCCGACAGGAACATGATCTTGGTGATCATGCTGTCCTGCTGCATGATATAGCCGTTGTTCTCCCATATCCGCCGGACGCGGGCACAGGAATCCCTGGCCTTCTCCAGGTCCTCGTCCCAGACCATGAAGATCGGGATCACCTTGACGAACCGTATGCCCCGCTCCAGGTCGTCGGTGGCCGCGAGATATTCCTTCTGTTTGCGGCGCAGGGACGGTGACAGGGAGCCCACGGCCTGCTGGTTGAGAAGCAGGTTGCACTTGGCATGGATCTGCATCTCCAAGCCCTTCTCGAAGATGATATTGAGAGTATAGAGAAAGTCGGTCTTGATCTGGTCGGCATCCGAAACCGTGCCCCAGATCCCGCCAAAAAGGGCATTGGTCTGCAGGGGATCCACTTCCTTGGGGCAATTCTTGGGCGTGGTGATGAAGACATGTTTGGTGCCGATGCGCATGTGGTCCGACTCCTCCCTGACGATGGTGTCGGCATTGATGATCTGCTTCCGGAGGGGGATGTCGGAGCAGTAGGATCTGATGTTGTTCTCCGGGTAGTCATCGGGGTACTGGTTGAAGAAGCGCCGGCACCATTCCAGCAGCGCACCCGGACCCATGTGAGCGGGAAACAGCTTGGCCGCTTTCAGGGTCTCGGTAATCTGCCGCTTGATGTCCAGAAGTGGCGTGGCCTTTTCTTCCTGCTCCAACTCCTTCGGCCCTGGCAACTCCGGGCAGTCGCCGGGTATCTTGACCGCGACAAACAGTCGGAAATTGCGCACCGGGATATTGCTGCATTGCGAGAGCCCCTTCTTCCCGGCCGAGAGAAATTCCACCACCGCCCTGCTGTTGGACTGGACCAGGGGATCCATCCTGGTTCTGCACGCCTGGTATTTTCTCAAGAGCGGCTCGATATGCGAATCCGCATGGAGGATAACCTGGATAATGCTGCCGACTGGCAGGCCCGCCCTGAACAGTCCTTCCAGGGATGAAGCGGTCTTTTGGCCGACAAATGTCTGTGGCGCGCATTCCCACAGCATGCCGAGGCTGCAGTCCTGGTTCAGGTAGATTTCCAGCTCCGGGTAATAGGCCAGGTAATTCAAAAACGCCGAAAACGGCTGCCGCCTGGCCATCTTTTCTAGGTCGCTGAACTTCAGGCTATCGTCGAACCTGGGGCCAAGCACGGCCCGCTGGAACAGTTGGGCAAGCATCTTACTTCTCCGACAGATCCGTGAGGATCCACCTGGAATCCTCGATCTTGACATAGACGTACCGGGTCATGAACAGCTCCCCATTCTCCCCCCGGTAGGGAAGCAGGAGAACCCGGAGGATTTTCGGGGGCTGCAGGAGCGGTTTCCTGGGCTGCTCCAGCAGACCGACCAGGGCCCTGTACCGCTGATCCTGGGCGGTGAGCCTGGCGCCGGTCACTTTCCGCCCGGAGCCTTTCTCCAGGTCCGGGTCGGGATAGCGAGCCTCTTTGTAGGCCGTGGGAGTATCGACGCACTCCCCCGTATCCGCGCTGGCCCTGCATTTGAAATTTTCCTCGTAGGGATTCACCGCGTCCTTCAGGGGACCGCAGGCTGACAGGGCAACCGTTGCCAGTAGCAAAAGCGCCAATGATTTACAGTGCGTCATCATGTCCAATCTCCCTGATCTTGAGCTCCTTGCCTTCCGAAATAATCACCGTGACCTTCTTGGCCGCGCCCACCTCGATGACCGGCGTGGCCTGCTTGGCGAGTGTCAGGTAGAAGTCCCGGAGCGAATTTGCCCCCTCGGACAGGCCGCCGCCGAGGGAATACTTTGCAATCTGTGACGTATCCACCGAGGTGGTCGTGCCCAGGGGCGAAACCGACTGGGTGGTGGCCGTTGCCTTGAGCATATCGCCCATGCCACCGAAGAAGCCGGCAATGACGGCCCGGGCGGCGGATGCTCCCATCCTGGAGACGACCCGGCCCGACAGGCCCACCTTGGAATCGGAATCCGTGACAAACCCCTTGATAGGTTCGTCTATGACCGCCTTGCCCTTGTTGCTCAGGCAGGACAACGAAACCAGCCGGACATCGGCCCGTTCCTTGTCCAACCTGCCCACGGCCTCGGCGATCATGAAACATCCCTGCAGCTCCGCCTTGACATCGTTGGGCAGCACGGCCGGGGTCTGGATCCGCAGCAGGAGCGGTTCAGGGTTCCTCTTGCCGGCTCCGGACGTAGAAGCGTCGAAACCGGTCAACAGCTTGGCCTCCATGAAGGAAGGTGGTAGATAGACCGTCCTGCCTTTTTTTTTATCCTTCTTCGGTGGCACGTTCTGGTTGGCCACGATTGTGATGTCCCCGATCATCCTGGGCTTCTTGGACGCCGGTGGTGGAGGTGCGGCCGCCCTGGCCAGTTTGGATTCATCGAGAGGCAGGGGCCACCTTTTCTCCTCCTCCCTGGGCGGAGGAGGTGGTGGCACGACCTTTGATTTTTTCTCCACCACCTGGTCGGCGGTCGGAATCCTGGGCAACCTCTCCTGGTCGGTGGGCGGAATCCTGGGCAACTCCTTCCCGCTGTTCCGGGCATGCTTTTCCTGGTCCTGCTTGAGCTTTTTGAGCTCCTTCTGCATCTCCTCGAGCTGCCGGCGTTGCTCTCGGAGCATGGTCTTCTGGATCAGGTCCGGTTCTATCCGGATGGACTTTTCCTTCGCGATTTTGATCTTTTGGATTCTCCTGGACCTGGAGTTGTAGCCAAGCAGGGTGACCAGGAGAATCATGGCGCCGACCACGGACCAGATGACGATTTTCTTCTGTCGTGGCTCCAGGTCATTGAATTTTTCCTTCAGGCTCACTTCTCCACCTCCTTCTTCTCGACCACGAACACCCTGGTGGATTCTCCTGGATTCAGGTTGTGGTCTTCCACGGCAACGGCCAGGATGGAGTCGCTGATGGCGGATGACAGAAAATCCTTTTCGTCCACGTGGACCTTTCGGCTCCCGGCCGTTACCCGGAATTTTCTCAGCCGCAGGCCGACGCCATCCACGTCCACGGCCTGCACCAGTTTCGTGGAAAAGGCGGACGACAGGGGAATCTCCTTGCTGGCCCTGGCGATCCTGTAGCTGGTGGGATAATCGTCGTTGTAGGCTTCCCGGATGATCCGCAGGGCCTGTTTCTCCAGGGGCAGGTTCTTGTAATGGGCAATGTTTTTCCGGAACGACTTGCCCTTGGGCGATGCCAGCCGCAGGGTAACGGCAGGAATATCCTTGGGCGCGACGATGAGGCTGTACACAACCCCGTCACAGACCACGTACAGTTCGCTGGGTTCGGTGGCATATGTGTAGCCACCGTTACCGTCGTCCTTTATCTTGAACTTGATGAACGCGGAGTTGCCGGAAAAATGGCCTACCAGGCCCTTTTCCTGGGAGAATATGAGATCATTCATCTGGCCCGGGCAGACAATCCGGTTGATGTCGTGACTGGATACCGTCGCTATCGTCGGCACCTCCGGGAGGATCACATCCGATGCCTGGGCGTTCATGGCCAGGGCCAGAGAAAAAGCCAAGATCGTTACCGCGAATTTCATGATGCCCCTCCCTCGACCTTCTCCTTGATGGAGATAAGGTAAAATCTTCCGTCCCGGATCCGGTACTTGATCAGGTACGTTTTACTGCCATTGTCCAGGGGTGTATCCCCGGCGGCGAACTGCCTGAGGGTGCCGAATACCTCCAATGTGTTGTTTTTCTCGATGGTGATCTTTTCCAGGTAGAAGACCGAGGAAACTTGAGATGCCTCGATCCTGCTGGCCAGGGAGTACCACTCCTTTGACGCCACCGGGTACGATTCCGGCGCGTAATAGGAGAGCAGCTCGTCGAACTGTGCCCTGGCTGTTGCCGGTGAATAGGTGGCCGCCAGGTTGACGATTCGGCGGCACAGGTCCCGCACGTATCGATCGGTCGGCTTGCCCTGGACGAACTCGACCGTGCCGGTCATTTTCGGTGGAATCAGGACAACGCGCTGGTACCTGACAGCCCGGTACACCATGAACGAATTGAAGACCACGGCCAGGGAAAGCGAGGCGATCACGAACTTGAGCAACCGGTTTTCGGTGTACAGGTTGCTGGCCTTCTGTAGAAAAATATCCATCCTCATTCCTGGAACTCCTTCTGAAAATATTCCGGGTATCCCTTCATCCGTGTAAACCCGAGCATATAGAGCACGTGTTTCAGGAACCCCCTGGCATTCTTCCGCTTGGTGCGAACGTAGAGATATTGCGCCAGGGGGAAGACGATCCACATCCAGCGGCCATAGATCAGGGTCGCTGTAAGGCAGAAGAGGAAGATCACCACCTCGTCGATTTCAAACCACACTATCTGGATCGGCCTGGACAGGTACTGCGGGAATCTTTGAGAGTATCCTTCCATTTCTCACCGCTGATTTCCGAACAGATTCTGCTGCTTCTGCTCATAGTTCATCCAAATGACTTCTGTCCTCCGTGCCCCTGCGTCGGCTATGGTTTGGTGTTTCTTTTTTGTCCAGCCCCGGAGCAAATCGTTGTACATCTCGTTTTCATAACCGCTCAAAACGACCATTCCCTCAATCGACAGGAGGCAAGTTATCAGGCGATAATGATCATCATCGGAGAGTTCATGACGATATCCCCGCAATCCTGCGCTTCTCGTTCCGCCGACATAAGGCGGATCAACATAGAATAGCGTGTCAATACTGTCATGGAGCTGTATGCACTCTATTGCGTCCATGTTTTCAATGATCACTCCGCGCAATCGTTGGACGTAATATTGGATCTGCTCCGGCCATGTAGCCCAATCCACAGGGCCCGTTTGATTTCTTGTGTAGGTGCGAGCGCGAAAACCCGTCCGCGATTTACGCATCGAGGTTGTGCCAAATCCCATAAATGCCCGAACCAAGGTTCGCCTGGCTCGTTCTATCGAGTCCTGTGTCGCATCATATGACAACTGGAACTCTTCCCTGGAAAACGGCGTCAATCGCACGGCACGCTCCAGCATTGCTGCCTTGTTTCTGTTTCTCAACACCCTGAAAAGATTTACAATGTCTCCGTCAAGATCGTTCAGCACCTCACCATGCACACGGTTTTTCCGCATGAAAACCGATGCAGCGCCAGAAAATGGTTCACAGTAAATTCTGTGCGCAGGAAAGTGAGCAATAATCCATGGAGCGATTCTCCATTTTCCGCCGTGATAACGCATAACTGGACGGGTCGGAGTAATGGTCGCCGTCATGCCGCGGCCCTCGATGTTGCCAGCTGGACATTGGCCTTCACCAGGGCCTTTGCCGGATACGGGCTGACCGAATTGCCGCACATCCTTACCTGGGCAGCCTTGCTGAGCGGCCTGCCGTTGACCACGGGATCAATGACATAGTTGTCGTGGAATCCCTGGGCGCGAAACAACTCCCTCGGCTGCAGCATGCGCATGCCGATGTCTGCAATCTGATATTCCTGGCCGGCAATATGCACCAGCCCAAGCCGATGCTTGGTCGTTATCGTGTGCATTGGTTCCGCCACGGATTGACCAACCGCTGTACCGTAGTATTTGACCAGGAATGACCGGACCTCCCCGATATGCAGCCCTCCCGCCGTGACCGTCGGCATTGGGGCTGTTATCGGCTGGCCATGACGGCATGTACCCCGCAACTTGACCAGGTGTGAACTGACCAGGGCATGGTGATCCCTGGTGGTGACGGTGCCCATGGGCCTGGATGGTGACAACCCGGCTCCCTGGTAGTTGCCGCCGAAATGCTTGGCCAGAAAGGCCGACACGAGGGCAGACTTGCCTCCACCGCCCGACATGACCGTCCCCATCGGCTTGCTGATGTCATGCCCGGTCGATCTGCCGAACATACGCTG
>WFZC01000046.1 GCA_015489765.1 Desulfobulbaceae bacterium | reverse complement strand
TCCAGATGAAAGTTGTGGACGGTCACTGTATATTTTATGATAATGACTCCGGTTGCACCGTCCATGAAGGGAGACCCTGGCGTTGCGGGCAGTGGCCCCTGCACCCGAGCATTCTTGAGGATGAAGGTAATTTCACCGCCATCAGCCAGTCATGTCCCGGCATCAGAAGAGAGCTTGGCTATGATGAATTTTGCCGCCGCCTGCGCCGCTTTCTTGCCGGCCAGGAAAAGGTGACCTGTTAAGGCTTTTACAAAAATCCTGTGAAGTTCACCTTTCTCTTTCTCGGCAAAACAAGGGCGCGTTATCTTGATGCCGCCATTTCCGACTATGCCGGCAGGCTTGGCCGTTATGTCGATGTTGAGATCGTTGTCCTGAAAGAGCGCTACAGCCATAAGGACCCCGAAGATGTTATCCGGAAAACCGGGGGTGAGATTCTGCTTGCCGCCTGCCGGGATGACGGCCTGAAGGTGGCCCTGGACCTTTCCGGCAAACAGTTTGATTCACCGGGCCTTGCCGCTGAGCTCCGTCAATGGCATGAACGCGGCCGGCGCAATATTTATTTCATGATCGGGGCCCACCTTGGACTTCCCAGGCAGGTTGTGCGCCGGGCAGACCTGGTCTGGTGCCTGTCACCCCTGACCTTTACCCACGAAATGACCCGAATGATTCTGCTTGAGCAATTGTACCGGGCCTGCACCATCAATGCCGGCGGCCACTATCATAAATAATCGATGGGCTGTTTTCCGCGGTGACGGCAATTGGTTGATCTGAAAATAGTCTGCGTAGCTGTGTCCTTTCGGACTATTTTCATCATTCGTTGTGGCTGGCCAATTTGGTCCAGCCATGCTGGTTTACCTGTAGGGTGCATTTATGGACGTAACACAATATACAAAAAATATTCCGGCATCATTGCTTGCATTTGTCCGGGAGGTACGGGAACACTCTCCGGTCCCGGTCCTGTCGATTCACGTGGTCGGCTCTGTCCTTACCCCCGATTATCAGGCTGAGCAGTCAGATGTTAATTCAATTTTTGTCATCCGGGAGCCGCGGACGGATTTTCTTGATTTTCTGGTCAGCCTTGGCAAGAGATTCGGTCGGCAAATGGTTGCGCCGCCTCTTCTTATGACCGAAGACTATATTCAGCGCTCCCTGGATGTCTTTCCAATCGAATTCTTTAATTTTCGTGAGATCCATTACACCTTGGCCGGTGACGATATCCTTGCCGGCCTGGAGCTTGATCCTGAATGTTTACGCCTACAGTGTGAGCGTGAAATCAAGGCGAAATTGCTCTGGCTGGCCCGTATTTACCTGGAAACCCTGGCCGAGAATACCCGGCTTTCCCGGGCCCTTTATAATTCAATAACCGACTATATTCCCCTGTTTCGGGCTATTCTTTTTTTGATTGAAGGAAAGATCCCTCAGTCGGCTGTGGAGATTGTTGCTGCCATGGAATCGGCGTTAAAAATTGATACCCAGGTGTTTCAAGAACTGCAGATAATGAAACGCAAACAGGCGCCCTTGACAGATGATGACGAAGTAAGGCATCTGTACACCAACCTCTATGCCGCAACTCAACTTATCTGTGATCATGTCGACAAGATGGAAAGCTAACCGGTTCCTTTTTTGCTGCTTCCTGCTGCTTGGCCTTTGGGCGGTGGCGCCGCCGGTGGTCCCGGCTGTTACACCGCCTTTGCCCGATAATCCGCCCGGCCATGTCGTTGACCTGGCCGGGGTGATTCCTTCCCGGCAGCAGCAGGAACTTGAAGGTCTGTTGACAGCCCTTGAACAGAAAACCACTGCCCAGATGGTTATTCTGACCATTGAGTCTCTGGACGGCCCGGATATCAACTCCTTTTCCCTGCAGACAGCGGAAAAGTGGAAGATAGGGCAGAAGGAAAAAGATAATGGCCTGCTCTTTGTTGTCGCAATCCGTGACCGTAAATACCGGTTTGAAGTCGGTTATGGCTTGGAATCCGTCTTGCCGGACAGCATGTTGGGATCATTGGGCAGAAGGGTGCTGGTGCCCTATTTCAGGCAGGGGCAGTATGGCCGTGGTATATCTGTGGCAACCGGTGAAATTGTACAGATACTTGCCAGGCATTACGGGGTAACGCTTACCGGAGCCGAACATCTGGTCCCAGTGCGAAAACAGCGGAACCAGGGGCTTGGCGGGCTTGTTTTTTTTCTTTTTCTACTGGCTTTTTTACTGATTATCTATTCCCGTTCCTTTAACAACCGTTATGGCGGCCGGGGAGGCTATGGCGGTGGTGCGGTTATCTATCCGGGCGGCGGCTGGGGCGGTGGTTCATTCGGCGGTTTTGGCGGCTTTTCCGGTGGAGGGGGCGGTTTTGGCGGCGGCGGAGCATCGGGTGGCTGGTAGCCGCTGTCTGGTGCTTAACTTAGGTCGATCTTCCGTTGTTCTGAATGAATAAAAGCTAAAAAATTTTATAATGAAAAGGGGGAAAGGATGAGTCAGGGCGTTAAAACGGTTCTTGTTGTTCTCGGGGTGCTGGCAGCGCTGGCGCTGGCCATTGTTATGTGGGGAGTGGGCCAATACAACAAGGTCGTCTCCCTTGATGAACAGGTAAAGTCCCAGTGGGCCCAGGTCGAAAACCAACTGAAACGGCGTTTTGACCTGATCCCGAATCTTGTGGCCACCACCAAGGGATACGCAAAGCATGAAAAGGAGATTTTTGAAGATATCGCCAATGCGAGGACAAAATATTTCAAGGCCGACAGTGTCGAGGGTAAGGTCGAAGCTGCCAATGGGTTTGAACGTGCCCTGTCCAGGCTGCTCATGCTGCAAGAGCAATATCCTGACCTGAAGGCCAACGAGTCCTTTCTGAAGCTCCAGGATTCCCTTGAAGGCACGGAAAACAGGATTGCCGTGGAACGAAAACGGTATAATGATGCGGTACGACGTCTCAATACCTACCGCCGAACCGTGGTTGGTCGTTTTATCGCCGCCCTTGCCGGGGTGGAAGCCGCCAAATATTTTGAAACACCGGAATCAGAGCAACAGGCACCAAAAGTCAAGTTTTAACCCATGAATCCAATAGTTGTGTGTGCACCGAGAGGGTTGAAACCGGTGCGGAAAACCCGTGAAGCCTTATAGCTGACCGCTGAAATGTGCGGGTTAGTTTCGGTAAAATTTATGGGCACCGTACCGGGCGATAAAGGTTTTGGTTTCCGCCCAGGCAGGAGTGATGTCCTGGCGGTGATAATAGGTGGCGCCATGGGTGAAATCAGGACTTACCAGGGCGGTCAGGGCTGATTCAAGACAGGTGAGCAGGGCACCGGATTCGGTTGGCATATAGGAATTTTTTTGAAAGGTCCAACTGAACTGGTAGGGAGCCGTTACAACCTCTTCCACGCTTTCATGGCGCTGAATCGCCCGGTTCAGGGTGACATGGGCCACGGCCAACTGGCCGATGCGCGGTTCACTGCGGGCTTCGTGGTAGATATTCAAGGTGAGCCAGAGCACACCTTCAAGAAAGCTCATTGCATTAACTCCGGAAAGATATCTCAACCAACATGACAGGTATGGGAACCCGCCTTTTCCAGTTGCCTGCAAAAAATAATCAGTTATCGGCAAATTGCAATGGTTGTTCGGCATTTCCCTGGTACTATACTGGGGTATCTGCTGAATTTACAGAACTTTTTTATTTACTTTCTTTTTCGTTTTGTTGGAGGCCTTTGCAACAACAGGGACACGTCTGCAATTGCCGTTTGCAGGGGGCGAGTTGATTGATGCCTTGGCAGCCAATTCTTCCGGGAAGTTTTTTTTCAATATGTGGTATCAGGGTTTGCGGGAGCGGGACAGGGGAGGGTGAGTGCAGGCCAACAGTATTGAAGAAAAACTGCGCGGCATCGTTGAACGGATCACCTATCATAATCCGGACAACGGCTGGTCCGTGCTCAGGGTCACCCCCTTTTCCGGTCATGGAGAACTGGTAACGGTGACCGTTCACCAGATGCGGGTCTTTGCCGGCGCCACCATGGAGTTTATCGGCAGCTGGACCGTGCATCCGAAATTTGGTAGGCAGTTCAAGGCAAAGCGTGCCGTTGAACTGAAACCGGCGGATGCCGGCGCCCTGGAAAAATACCTTGGCTCAGGCCTGATCAAGGGCGTGGGGCCAAAGACAGCGCGCAAAATTGTGCGTCATTTTGGCAAGGATACCCTGGATGTCTTTGAGCATGACATCGAACGCCTTGTCGAGGTTCCCGGAATCGCCCGCAAGAAACTGGCCTCGATAAGCAGGGCCTGGTCCGAACACAGGGCTGTGCGCGAGGTGATGATGTTTCTCCAGTCCCATGGCATCTCCACCCTGTTTGCCGTTCGCATCTACAAGAAGTATGGCGATGATGCCATTGCCCTGGTCCAGGAAAATCCTTATCGCCTGGCAGCGGATTTCTACGGCATCGGTTTTTTTTCCGCTGACAAAATCGCCCTTTCCCTTGGTTTTGCCGAAAACTCCCCCCTGCGCATCCGCGCCGCTGTCAGGCACGTGTTATCCGCGGGCCGTGAACAGGGGCACTGCTATCTGACCGCTGACCAGGTCCACGCCGGTGTGCAGGAGCTGCTCCATTTCAACCCCGGAGACAATATTGACAAGCTCCTTGAAGAGATGAACGTATCCCATGAACTTTGCATACGATTAATCAATGATGACTTTGGGGAGAAACGCTGCTTTTACGCCCGCAGCCTCTACTATGACGAGCAGTATGTTGCCGACAGAATCCGTGAGCTCTGTCACGAGATTCCGGTTGACGGGCAGCGGGTAGAATCCTGGCTCAGGCGGTATGCAAAGCATCGCACCCTGCAGCTCTCGGATAGCCAGCAGGGGGCGGTCATGGGGATTGTTGCCTCCCGTTTCAGTGTCCTGACCGGTGGACCGGGCTGCGGCAAGACCACCACCACCAGGGCGTTGGTGGCCCTGTTGCAGGCCATGGGCAAGTTGGTGCTCCTGGCTGCTCCAACCGGTCGGGCGGCCCAGCGCATGAGTGAGGTGATCGGCCTTGAGGCAGCGACCATTCACCGTCTGCTTGAATACCAGGGCCGTGATTTCAAGCGCAACGAGTCCAATCCCTTGCAAACGGACGTGCTTGTTGTTGATGAATGTTCCATGCTTGATATCAGTCTTGCCGCCTCCCTGTTACGGGCTGTTGCGCCTGAAACAGCGGTCCTTTTTATCGGCGATGCTGACCAGCTGCCATCGGTCGGGCCGGGAAAGGTGTTGCGTGATATCATCGGTTCTGGCGCTGTTCCTGTTTTCCATTTAAGCGAGATATTTCGCCAGGCCGGATCATCCCGGATAATCGAGGCAGCACACCTTATCAACCAGGGCAGGGTTCCCAAAATAGGCTCGCCCTTCCGGCAACCCGATCTCTGGCACAAGAGTGATTGCCTTTTTATGGATGCCGAAGAGGCAACCGTGCGCCAACTGCAGGTTATTCGCCGCATCAAGCGGCATTTCAAGACAGAGGCGGAACGGGAGAATGCGGTTGGCGGCGATCTGTACGGAACCGAGGAAGTGGTAAGTTATTCGGATCAGCCCCTGGAGCTTCCCGAACAGTTTCGCCATGTCGATCCTGAGGCGGTCATCAGCGCCGACAGCGCCGCCGATGAGCTGCTGGTTGTGCTGAAAAGGGTACACCCCTGGTCTGCCCTCTATTACGGGCTGACCGCGACCGACGTCCTGCGGGAGCTCTACTGCCGGTGGGTGCCGCGCTATTACCCGGGCGCTGAAATCCAGGTGCTATCGCCCATGATTCGCGGCAGTCTGGGTACTGCCCGCTTAAACGAAGTGCTGCAGGCGGCCGTGAATCCGGCAACAAAGGGACGGGCCGAGCTCAAGGTCGGGGAAAAGGTCTTCCGGGTCGGCGACCGGGTCATTCACCGGCGCAACAACTACGATCTTGAGGTCTTTAACGGAGATATTGGCTACATAAGCGACATTGACAACAGTGGGCCCGGGCTGTCGGTCTCTTTTCTACCGGACAAAAGGATTGTCACCTATTCCCGGGAACAGATCACCGAACTCGAACTTGCCTATGCCGTTACCGTCCACAAGGCCCAGGGTTCTGAATTTGATGTGATCATCATGCCGGTGGTGGCTCAACATTACCGGATGCTGTTTCGTAATCTTCTCTATACCGGGCTGACGCGGGCCAGGAAACTGGCGGTTTTTGTCGGCACCCGCAGCGCCTTTGCCATGGCTGTTCATAACAGGGAAACCCTGCAGCGGCAGACAGCCCTGGCCGAGCTGCTTGCCAGTGGAACCGGGCCGGCCCAAGGTCAATAAATCGCCTGTTGTCCACCAATGCCGGTGACACATTGTATTGGTCGGTTGAATGAATATTCAATGTTCTTTCAAGGGGTGAGGGAGAGTTTTTGCTTGAAAAAATGATTGTTTTGTGCTTTACTGCAGCCTCTTATCTGTTCTGTTCTACAGGTTTACCTCCCTCGGGATAGCCGTTCTTCAACCCCGTTGGTATCCACATGAAAATTTCTGGTTTCTATCGATAACTGCAAGGCAAGGAGTATGTATGAGTGCACAAATAATCAGCGGAACCGAAACTGCAAAGGCGATTCGCGAAGAGTTGCGGGCCGAGGTTGCCCGGCTTAAAGAGGAACATGATCTGGTTCCCGGTCTTGTCACCGTGCTGGTTGGAGACAATCCGGCTTCCCAGTCCTACGTTGCCGCCAAAAACAAAACCGCTCATAATCTTGGCATTCATTCCGAACAGGTAACCCTGCCTGCCGATACCAGTGAAGAGGACCTGCTTGCCCTGGTTGACAAATACAACAATGACCCGGCAATTCACGGCATCCTGGTCCAGCTCCCCCTGCCGAAACACATTGATGAGGCTAAGGTACTTTATGCCATTGATCCGGACAAGGACGTGGACGGCTTTCATCCGGTCAATGTCGGCAAGATGGTGCTTGGCGAGCCCTGCTTTCTGCCCTGTACCCCCCATGGCGTCCTTGAGCTGCTGCAGCGCTCAGGAGTCGAGACCAGCGGCGCCGAGGTGGTGGTGGTCGGACGTTCCAATATTGTCGGCAAGCCGGTTGCCAACCTGATGCTGCAGAAGCGTGACGGAGGTAATGCCACGGTAACGCTTTGTCACACCCGGACCAGGGACATGGATTTTCATACCCGCAGGGCCGATATCCTGATCGTGGCTGCCGGGGTCGCCAATATGATCAAGGCGGACCAGGTCAAGGAAGGGGTGGTTGTTATCGATGTCGGTGTCAACCGTATCGGCAAGAGCGAGAGCGGCAAGGCCATCCTTGCCGGTGACGTTGAGTTCGAGTCGGTCAAGGAAAA
This sequence comes from Desulfobulbaceae bacterium, assembly GCA_015489765.1. Lineage (GTDB taxonomy): Bacteria > Desulfobacterota > Desulfobulbia > Desulfobulbales > Desulfobulbaceae > DRLX01. The sequence goes on along the minus strand of WFZC01000046.1, from coordinate 43,776 downwards.
GGCGGCCGCCATTACTCCGGTGCCGGGCGGTGTTGGCCCGATGACCATTACCATGCTTATGAAAAATACGGTCCAGGCCGCCCGAATGGCTGCTGGCCTGGAATAAACCGATGATATATACCAAGGGGTAGTTGCCCGGCTGTACAGGCAATTTTCCCGTTGTCCAAGACTTCTCTTCCAGGAGCCTCGCTATGACGGATATAAAAGGATGTCAATCGTGTAATTCGATAACCGGAGATTCAACCCTGGATCTCCTAAACCAGGACTTGGCAAAACAGGTGCGGACCGCCTACGACCGCCTTGAAGACCGCGGCATGTCCGCCTGTCTTTTCGGTTCCGGCGGCACCTGCTGCCGGATCTGCAACATGGGGCCGTGCCAGATCATTGACGGCGTTGATGCCATGGTCGGGGTCTGCGGCGCCACCGCCGACACCGTTGCCGCCCGAAATTTCGCCCGTATCGTTGCCGCCGGCACAGCGGCCCATACCGATCATGCCCGGGAAATGGTGCGGGGGTTCATTGCCACTGCCAAGGGGGAAACTCCCCATGAGATCAAGGATGTGGCCAAACTCCACAAGATGGCGGCCATTTTCGGCATTGAAACCGAAGGCCGGGATAAAAATGAAATTGCCCTGGAGCTTGGTGAACGCGCCTTGGCCGAGTTTGGTCAGCAGGAAGGCACTTTGACCATGCTTAAACGGGCCCCGGAAAAACAGCAGAAGATATGGAAGGAGATGGGAGTCGAACCCAGGGGCATTGATCGGGAAGTCGTGGAGATGATGCACCGCACCCATATGGGTGTTGACCAGGAGTATAAAAACATTATGAAACAGGCGGCTCGCACCTCGCTGGCCGATGGCTGGGGTTCTTCCATGCTCTCCACCGAATTGACCGATATAATGTTTGGCACCCCGGTTCCGAAACGGGCCATCGTTGATCTTGGAGTCCTGCGGGAAGATATGGTCAATGTGACCGTACACGGACACGAACCGCTGCTTGCCGAGTCATTGTGCCTGGCCGCCGATGATGATGAAATCATTGCCCTGGCTAAAAAGGTGGGCGCCAAGGGGGTCAATCTGGCCGGCGTGTGCTGCACCGGCAATGAAATTCTCATGCGGCGCGGCATCCCGGTTGCAGGTTCTTTTATCCAGCAGGAAATGGTGCTGGCCACCGGCGCGGTGGAGGCAATGGTTGTCGATGTCCAGTGCATCATGCAGTCGGTGGCCCAGGTCGTCAAGGGCAAGCACACCGATGTTATCACCACCAATTACCGGGCCAAGATACCGGATGCCGTTCATATCCAGTTTGAGGAAGATGCGGCCTATGAGTCAGCCAAGAAGATCCTCAAACATGCCATTGCCAACTTCAAAAAACGGGGTGATTTTTACATCCCGGAAAATAAAAAACTGGACGTGGTGGTCGGCTTCTCCCACGAGACCATCAACTACATGCTGGGCGGTCGTTTTCGCCAGTCCTACCGGCCGTTGAATGACAATATCATTAACGGCCGCATCCGGGGGGTCGGCGCCCTGGTCGGGTGTGAGCATTACAAGTATTCCGATGATGTTCACTTCAAGATCGCCGTTGAATTGATCAAGAACAATGTCCTTGTCCTGGCCACCGGCTGTGCGGCCCAGGCCCTTGGCCGCCGTGGTCTGCTCAGGCCGGAGGCTGCCACCGAATATGCCGGTGACGGCTTGCGCGAGGTCTGTGAAACCGTTGGTATGCCGCCTGTCCTGCATGTGGGGTCCTGCGTGGATAATTCCCGCCTGCTGATTGCCCTGACGGAAATGGTCAATGAAGGTGGTCTTGGCGATGATATTTCCCAGCTGCCCGCTGTTGGTTCGGCGCCGCTGTGGATGAGCGAAAAGGCGGTCGCCATCGGGCAGTATTTTGTTACCAGCGGTGCCCATGTTATCTTCCAGGATCTGCCGGTGACCGGCGCCAAAAAGTTCTCCCAATATATTCTTGAAGGACTGAAAGAGGATTACGGCGCCTGTTGGGGGGTTGAAAAAGACCCGATCAAGCATGCCCGGGCAATGATAGCTGCCATCGATGAAAAACGTGAGGCCCTTGGCATTAACAAGAAGCAGGAACGGGTGCTCATGGATATGCAGATGCGCCGTGAACTGGAAGGCAAGGCCTTGCCCGGAATGGGCTGCGGCCAGGGTGGGCATTGATTTGTCACCGGATTGAACTATGAAAACGGTTCGGACCTCGTGCATGCCGTGCGCTCCGGGCCGTCGCCTTAAGTTGAGGAAAAGTATGTTTCCGTATCCTGCCGCACCTGGCGTTGGCTGGCGGTATAACTTGTACTATAGTTTGAAAATGGTTTGAAAGGACCTTTTTTGTCGTTGATGAGGAGATAAGGAGGATCGATGAAAGCAGGGAGTAATCTGGAGCGGGTGCTTGCAAGCGGTGAGTTTGCCGTTACCGGCGAGCTTGGGCCGCCCAAAAACAGCGATCCCGAGGTGGTCAGGAAAAAGGCGCGAATTCTGCGTGGTAATGTAGATGCCGTCAATATCACTGACTGCCAGACCGCCATAGTCAGGATGTCAAGCATTGGGGCCGGATTGATCGCCCAGTCAGAGGGAGTTGAACCGGTGATCCAGATGACCTGCCGGGACAGAAACCGTATAGGCATGCAGAGTGATCTGCTCGCCGCATCGGCCATGGGGCTGAAGAACCTGCTGTGCCTGACCGGGGACCATCAGAAATTTGGTAATCATCCCGGCTCAAAAGGCGTGTTTGATATGGATTCCATCCAGCTGCTTGGCATGGTCAGGGCCATGCGGGATGAGAAAAAATTTCAATGCGGTGAGGAAATCAAGGGCAAGGCTCCTCGGTTTTTCCTTGGCGCCGCCGCCAATCCCTTTGCCTATCCCTTTGAATTCAGGGCAGTGCGATTGGGGAAAAAAGTTAATGCCGGCGCTGATTTTATCCAGACCCAGATTATTTACAATGTCGAGAAATTCGCCAGGTTCATGGAGATGTGCCGCGACATGGGCCTTGATAAAAAGGTTTCCATCCTGGCCGGTGTCACCCCGCCCAAATCCCTTGGCATGGCCCGATATATGAAAAAATTTGTGCCGGGTATGGATGTGACCGACGAGGTCATTGACCGTATGAAAGGGGCCAAAGACAAACAGGAAGAGGGAATCAATATTTGCGTGGACATTATCAACCAGGTCAGGGAGATTGACGGGGTTGCCGGTGTCCATGTCATGGCCATAGAGTGGGAAGAGGCAGTTGCCGAGATCTGTGAACGGGCAGGGTTGTTGCCCCGACCTGTCTTTGAAGAGCCCGTGGCCGCGGAAACGGTTGCAGCGTCTGTACGGGAAAAGGTTATTGTTTGCGAACAAGAACCGGCTGCCGATATTGACACAACCGGGGCAGGGGAAGAAATCCTTGCCAGGGCAAAAGAGGAGGCGGCATCTATTATTGCTGCTGCAAGAGCAGAAGCCGATTCGTTGAGAAAACAGGCCGCAGGTGGGCCTGAGAATGAAATTACAGGCGAAAAATTCGCCGGTGCCGAGAGTGATGCAGGAGAACATGAGATGAATGAAAAAGAACGCCTGATGGCGTTGGAATCCATGAAGTTGGGGCTGGAAGCCTTGAAAAAGGCCTATGGATTAAGTGATGATCAGTTTGAAGCCCTGATGAAATTTGCCGGTGCTGAAGCAATTTTACGCAAGGAGCCCCCTGTAGGTAGCACGGGTGGTGCCGGTTCCGGAAAACCCGCTGACACTCCCGAACCTGTTGCCGAAACCGGGCAGCAGGAAAAAGTTAAAAAGGCGGCAGCCGCACAACCGGATGTTCAGATCAAAGCTGCGGCAGAGGCCGGGGCGGAAGAAGAGGCCAGGGCAAAACAGGCCGCTGAAGAAAAGGCGCGGGCCGAAGCCAAGGCCAAAGCGGAAGCGGAAGCAAAGGCTAAAGCCGAGGCAGAAGCCAAGGCCAAAGCCGAGGCCGAGGCTAAGGCAAAGGCAGAAGCAGAGGCCAAGGCCAAAAAAGAGGCCGAAGAAAAGGCCAGGGCCGAGGCCGCCGCCAAGGCTGAAGCCGAGGAAAAGGCAAAGGCCGAGCAGCAAGCAAAAGAGGATGCCAATAAGGCGGGGCAGGCCGAATCAACTGCCAGCTCAATTTCGGATGAACTTGGGGCCCCCGGCTTGAAGGCGGAAGAAACACCCCTGGCCGAGCGTGCCACCAGGGTACCGCCGACTTCCTATAAGCAGGAGTATTCAGGCGCCATCAGGGAGGTTGTTCTCGGCAATGGCGATACCGCTGTCACGGTCGGTGGAGCCGAGGTGCTGCCCTTTCATCTTTTTGAGGGCAACCAGCCCCATAAACCGCTTATTGCCATGGAGGTGCAGGATATCGCCCCTGATAACTGGCCGGCAACCCTGACCAGGTATTTTGATGATGTCATGGACAATCCCGTTGCCTGGGCAAAAAAATGTGTTGATGAGTACAAGGCCGATGCCCTCAACATCTACCTGATCGGCACCGACCCCAACGGGGAAAACAGGTCCTCTGCCGATGCGGCCAAGGATGCGGCTGCAATCATTGATGCCGTTGACGTGCCGATCATTGTCTGGGGGTGCGGTAATAACGAGAAGGACACGGAAACCCTGCGCGATGTCACCTCTCTTATCAGTGATAAAAAGGTATGTCTTGCTCCCCTGGAAGATGCCAATTACCGGGCCATTGGGGCAACGGCCATGGCCTTTGGCCATCCCATGGTGGCTGCATCGCCCATTGATGTCAACCTGGCCAAACAGCTCAATATTCTGTTGGAAAATCTTGGTGTTCCCCTTGATACCGTACTCATGGATCCCTCCATCGGTGCCCTTGGCTATGGTATTGAATACACCTATTCGGTCATGGAGCGTATCCGCATAGCCGCCCTGACCCAGAAGGATGAAAAGCTGCAGGTTCCTATTATCTGTAACCTGGGCCGGGAGGTATGGAAAACCAAGGAGGTCGGGCTGGCAAGCGATGAACTGCTTGGCGATCAGGAACGGCGGGGCATCATGATGGAGGCCATGACCGCATCCTGCATGATGCTGGCCGGTGGCGAGGTACTGATCATGCGCCATCCCAAGGCCATCAGCATGACCAAGGCCCTTATCGACGGTCTGGTGGCCTGATCCTCTTGTTTGACTCTTCGGCCCATTGGAGAGATATTCCCATGGATCGAATTTTTCGTATGGTTTGCAGCCTGCAAGTATCTGGATGCGATGATATTATTTTTCAGGCACCCTTTGTCCGCTAAGCATAAAGAATAAAAAATATTCAGGAGTTATATCTATGTCGAAGATTATCTGTTCTGCAGCGATTCGTGGCGCCAAGAACATTATTGACATGGCCGAGGAGACTTATGAAGAGGCATTGGTCAAGTTTGGACCGGAGAAGGAAGTCGCCTTTCCCAACACTGCCTACTTTCTGCCTATTATTTATTCGATGCTTGGCGCCAAGATCGAAAAACTCGGTGACATGAAAGATATTTTCCAGGAATGCCGTAGCCTGCTGCCGGCCGTGGTGACCGAGGACCTCTGGCTCCCCTACCTTGCTCCGGCGCTGGATGCCGGCATGGCAACCTTTTTTGCCGAGGAAATGTACGAGGCCATACGCTATCTCAATGAGCCTGATTTTTACACCAAGACCGAAGACCCGACGGACAATAATCTCTTTCTCGGCGCTGCCGACGATGTCATTTTCCGTAAACGCGGGGTTGAATTTGTCGACGGCACAGCCCCGGGATTTGCCGCCATAATGGGAACGCCGAGCGACAAGGAGGTCGCATCCAAGATTGCCCTTGAGCTGCAGGAAAAGAATCTCTATATCTTCATGCATGACCAGAGCGAGGGTAAAAACATGGCCGAACTGCTGGTCAAAAATGATGTCCAGGTCGGCTGGAATACCCGTCTTGTTCCCTTTGGCAAGTCATACACCTCCGCTGTTTTCGCCATAGGATTCGCATGCCGCGTTGCTCTGGCATTTGGTGGCATCAAGCCAGGCGATTATAAGGGAAACCTGCTCTACAACAAGGACCGTACCTTTGCCTTTGTGATGGCATTCGGGCCTGTTTCCGATGAATGGTATGCCAATGCCGCCGGTGCGATCAACTGGGGTTTTCCCACCATCTCCGATTACGATATTCCCGAAATCTTGCCCACCGGTATCTGTACCTATGAACACGTGGTCTCCAATGTGCCCCATGATGAGATCGTCCAGAAGGCCATCGAGGTGCGCGGCCTCAAGGTAAGTGTCACCAAGATCGACATACCCATGGCCTTTGGTCCGGCCTTTGAAGGCGAGCGCATTCGCAAGGATGACCTGTTCATGGAATGCGGCGGCGGCCGGACAACCGGAGTCGAGGTGCTCATATCCAAGGAAATGGATGAGGTCGAAGACGGTAAAATTATCATGGAAGGCCCGGATATCGCCGACATCGAAGAGGGCCAGAACCTGCCCATCGGTATCCTGGTCGAGGTTGCGGGCCGGGAAATGCAATCCGATTTTGAGCCCATCCTCGAGCGCCAGTTCCATCATCTGATGAACTATATCCAGGGGATCATGCATATCGGCCAGCGCAATATCATGTGGATCCGAATCGGCAAGGCGGCCGTTGAAAAGGGTTTTTCCTTCAAACATCTCGGTGTGGTTCTGCACGGCAAGCTGCACCAGGAATTCGGCGCCATCCTCGACAAGGTCCAGGTCAAAATCTATACGGTCCAGGACAAGGTGGATGAGGTCATGGAGCTGGCCAAACAGGTATATGCGGAACGTGACCTGCGTCTTGGCTCCATGACCGATGAAACCGAAGATGTCTTCTACTCCTGCACCCTGTGCCAGTCCTTTGCCCCCAGCCACGTCTGCGTCATCACCCCCGAGCGGATCGGTATGTGCGGTGCCTATAACTGGCTTGACGGCAAGGCGTCCTACCAGATCAATCCAACCGGTCCCAACCAGCCCATTGAAAAGGGTGAGTGCACGGATGAGGCCAATGGCTATTATACCGGCATCAACGAATTTGTCGCCCAGGCATCCCGTGGCGCCGTAACCGAGGTGAGCTGTTACTCCCTGATGAACAATCCGATGACCGCCTGCGGCTGTTTCGAGGCCATCGCCGCCATGCTGCCCCAGTGCAACGGCATAATGGTGGTCAATCGTGACTATCGCGGCATGACTCCCTCGGGCATGAAGTTCACCACCCTGGCCGGTATGGCGGGCGGTGGCATGCAGACGCCCGGTTTCATGGGAGTGTCCAAGCATTACCTGACCAGCCGTAAACTGTTTATGGCCGAAGGCGGGCTCAAGCGGGTCGTCTGGCTGCCCAAGATGCTCAAGGAGGAGATCGGGGAAAAACTGCGCCAGCGGTGTGAAGAGATTGGCATGCCTGAACTCTTTGATATGATTGCCACAGAGGAGCAGGGGACCACGGAAGAGGAAATCTTGCAGTTTCTCAAGGAAAAAGGTCATCCCGCCCTTGAAATGGATACGGCCATCGGCTGATTGTGGCCTGCTCCGGATTCCGTTGCAGGGTAAAGATGGGGGAGCGGCCAGGCAGATCATGCACCAGGCCGCTCTTTACACAAGTGGCTGTCAGGTAAAGATGCTGCCGCTGGGCATCAACGGCCTATTACCAGCGAAAAATCATTTTTCTTGTCAAAATGCGGGGATGATGGTCAGGCAGGGTTGGGCTGTCATTGTTTAAGAAAACAAGCAGAAAAAAATATTATGAGTTGCCGGCCTGGGAAGGTTCCCGCCGGTTTTTGCGATACGCATAAGGAGGAAAGAGACAATGGCGTTAACCGGTATTCAGATTCTCAAAATGCTGCCCAAGAAGAATTGCGGCGAATGCGGCATTCCCACCTGTCTGGCCTTTGCCATGAAAGTTGCCGCCGGCCAGGCCGAGATCGAAACATGTCCTTATGTCAGCGAAGAGGCCAAGGCAACCATTGGCGAGGCATCGGCGCCGCCGATTCGCACGATTTCCATCGGCTCTGGTGACGCTGAATTTGTTTCCGGGGGCGAGACCTGTCTGTTCCGGCATGAAAAGAGATTTGAACATCCCACCGGCATAGCCGTCCTGATGAAGGCCGACGAGGGTGAAGCATCCATTGATGGCAAAATCGAGCGGTTCAACGCCATGGAGTATGAACGGGTCGGGGTCTATATGCGGGCCAATCTGGTGGCATTGCAGGACACCGGAGACGGGGCGGCCTTTACCGCTCTTACGGAAAAGGTTATTGAAAAACTTCCCAAAGCCGCTGTTATCCTGATGTCCGACAACCCCGAGAACATCAAGGCCGCCGCTGCCGCCTGTGGTGATCGTACCCCGCTGCTTTACGGGGCGACCGCTGATAATCTTGATGATTTTGCCGCCCTTGGCAAGGAGTTGAAGGCGCCTGTCGGGGTCAAGGGGAAAAATCTGGATGATCTGGTCGATCTGGCTGGCAAACTGGTCGATGCCGGTGTCAAGGACATGGTAATCGATACCGGTGCCAGGACCATGCGCGGCTGTTTTGAGGACAATATCGTTGCCCGTCGTTCCGCGATAAAGGAAAAGTTCAAACCTCTGGGTTTTCCGACCATCACCTTTCCCTGCGAAATGACCGACGATCTGATGATGGAGGCCATGATCGCCTCTGTTTTGATGGCAAAATACGCAGGCATTGTCGTCCTCTCCGACATCCAGGGCGATGTTCTCTTTCCGCTGCTGCTGGAACAGCTCAATCTCTTCACCGATCCGCAGCGGCCCATGGTTGTCCAGGAGGACATCTATCCTATCAGCGGGCCGGATGAGAATGCACCGGTTCTTATTACCTGCAATTTCTCCCTGACCTATTTTATCGTGTCCGGTGAAATCGAAGGGTCCAAGGTTCCTTCCTGGCTGCTCATCAAGGATACCGAAGGCTTGTCAGTGTTGACCGCCTGGGCCGCCGGCAAGTTTGGCGCCGATCTCATCGCCGCCTTTGTCAACAAGTCGGGCATCTGTGACAAGGTGAAACACCGGGAGCTGATTATCCCCGGCTATCTCGCTACCATAAAGGGTGAGCTTGAAGAGGAACTGGCCGATTGGACAATCACAATCGGTCCGAGAGAGGCCGGCCACCTGCCCGCATTTCTCAAGGAGTGGAAACCCACGGCGTAAACAACTGCCATTGTCGTCGGGGCAGGGGTGTTGATCATTGGTATTTTTTCATATTTTTTATTGCGATATTGTTGAATGGCCACAGTTACCGTTACCATAGACGAAAATGAGATCATTGCCGAAAAAGGGCTGACCATCCTGGAAGTGGCTAAGCGGTCCGGAATATCCATTCCCACCCTTTGCTGGCTCAAGGGAACTGTTGCCGAAAAACCGTGCGAAATCTGTGTGGTCCAGATCCTTGATTATGAAAAATATGGTCTGAGTTCCACCATGGCAACGGAAGGGCTTTTTCGTGCCTGTGTCACCCTGGCCCAGGATGGGATGGTAATTCAAACCAATTCCAATGATGTCATTGCCCATCGTCAGGAACGGCTGGCCATTCTCTCCCAGACCCATTTCGGCGACTGCAAGGCCCCCTGCAATCTAACCTGTCCCGGCCAGATAAATGTTCAAGGGTATATCGCCCATGTGGCCAAGGGTGAGTATGAAGAGGCCCTGCGTCTGATTATGGAGCGTAATCCGGTCCCCTTTTCCGTGGGCCGGGTCTGCCCCCGGTTCTGCGAGACCCGTTGCCGCAGGATTCTTGTTGACGAGCCCGTTTCCATCAACCACCTGAAACGTTTTGTTGCCGACTGGTGCATGGCCAACAAAATTGATCTCGGTATCCCCAAGGAAAAACCCACCGGCAAGCGAATAGCGGTTATCGGCGGTGGCCCGGCCGGTTTGACGGCCGCCTTTTTCCTGACCAGAAAAGGGCATGATGTAACCATATTTGAAGCCGAGCCGCAGCTCGGCGGGGCCCTGCGCTACGGCTTTCCCGAGTACAAGATCCCCAAGGATGTTCTTAATTACGAGATAAACACCATCCTGCGGATGGGAATAAACATACGTCTCAGCCAGCGATGGGGGCGGGATTTCACCCTGCAGGAATTGCGGGACATGGGATTTGACGCCACCTTTATCGCCATCGGTGCCGGTATCGACCAGCCCATGCATGTCCCCTGTACCGACCGGGAGCATGTGTACAGCGCCACCCGTTTTCTGCACATGGTCAATGAGGGCAAGAAGCCGGACCTGGGTAACAGCGCGGCCGTTATTGGCGGCAATAACATTGCCATGGAGGTGGCACGCAGCCTGCGCCGTCTCGGTCTGCAGCAGGTCACTGTTATTTATCCCCGGGCCCGGATAGAGATGCCAGCCAACCAGCGCAATATCCGCGAGGCGGAAAAAGAAGGGGTTCAGTTTCTGCTCATGGCCAGCCCGACCGGTATCTGCGGTGTCAGTGAAACCGGCAGCCGCCTGAAACTCGATCTGATCCGGATGAAACTGGGCGAACCGGATAAACGCGGCCGGCGTGAACCAATTCCCATTCCGGATTCCGGTAATTCCATTTCCGTGGATACGGTGGTCAGTTCTCTTGGGCAGTTTGCGGTTGATGAAAACATGCTTGTCGGTGAACTTGAACAGGGACTGAAAATTTCTCCCAAGGGCACCTTTGTCGCCAATCCCCGTTCTTCCCAGACCAGCGTTGAAGGGGTATTTGCCGGCGGCGATGCGGCCACCGGTCCCAAATCGGTGATCCAGGCGGTGGTGTCCGCGCGCCGGGCCGCCGCCAATATCCATGCCTTTGTCATGGGGGTACCCAAGGAACCGGCCGAAAGCCGGTTCAACTTTACCAGGGGCCGTTCCTTTGATGACGTGTCCCTGAAAAATTTTGATAATGTCGAGATCAAACTGCGCGAAAAAATGCCGGAACGGCCGCCCGAGGTTTGTATTCAGGATTTTGACGAGGTGAAACTCGGGTTTACCGAAAAAATGGCCCGCCGTGAGTCAGAACGCTGTCTCTCCTGTGGCTGTACGGCCTTTGACCGCTGTGATCTGAAACGGCTCGATATTGATTTCAATGTCAATATCAACAAGACCGGCATGGGCAAGGTGCCCCTGTATCCCATTGACGATTCACACCGGGCCATCCGGGTCGACCGCAACAAGTGTATATACTGCACCCGTTGTGTGCGGTCCTGTTCCTATGATGCCCTTGAACTGAAGGCGGAATCTTTTGATGACAAGGGAAGACCGGTCGGTCTCGAGATCATTTTTAAGGACAACTGTGTTTCCTGCGGGAACTGTGTCGACAACTGCTCGACCGGGGCCTTGAACAAGAAAAACAGAATAGTTCCGGTCCAGTCCGAGGTGGTCAACACGATCAGAACAACCTGTCCCTATTGCGGCACCGGCTGCCAGATCGATCTCAAGGTCAAGGGTAAGACCGTGCTCGAGGCCACCGCCGATAAGGAGGCCGCGCCCAATTACGGCGATCTCTGTGTAAAGGGCAGGTTTGGCCACGCCTTTATCCAGCATCCGGATCGCCTGAAAACCCCGCTTATCCGCCGGCAAAAGGGAGGAGCCCTTGAACCGGCAACCTGGGAGCAGGCCCTTGATTTCATGGCCGGTCACTTTGCCCGCATTCTCGGCGAGCACGGCGCCGACAGCCTGGCCGGGCTTTCATCGGCCCGGTGTACGGTCGAAGAAAACTATGCCTTTCAGAAATTTTTCCGCTCCACCCTGGGCACCAATAACGTTGACCACTGCGCCAGGTACTGACACAGCCCCACGGTGACCGGTCTGGTCACAGTCCTTGGCTCGGCGGCAATGACCAACACCATCGAGTCAATTGTCGATAATCAGGTCCTGCTGGTGATTGGTTCCAATACAACCGAAACCCATCCCGTTATTGCGGTGCGCATGCGCAGGGCGGTCAAAAAGGGCGGCAAACTTATTGTTGCCGATCCGCGCCGCATTGATCTGGTGGGAGATTCTGCCCTGTGGCTGCGCCAGCACCCGGGAACCGACGGCGCCCTCATCAATGGGCTGTGTCATGTTATCCTTCGAGATGGGCTTGAAGATAGGGAATATATAGCAGATCGCACTGAAAATTTTGAAAGTTTCAGGAAATCGGTCCAGGACTGCACGCCTGAGTGGGCCGAAAAGATCACCGGAGTTCCGGCCGCTGATATCGAGGCCGCGGCCAGGATGTACGCCCAGGCCGACCGGGCAGGTATTTATTACACCATGGGTATCACCCAGCATACCTCGGGTACGGACAATGTCTGCGCCCTTGCCAATCTTGCCCTGCTGACAGGCAATCTCGGAAAAGAAGGAGCTGGCATAAATCCGCTGCGCGGCCAGAACAACGTGCAGGGCGCCAGTGACATGGGATGCAATCCTCTCATGTATCCCGGCTACCAGCGGGTTGATGACGACAATAACCGCAGGAAATTTGAAGAGATATGGGGCACGCCGCTTTCCCCTGCTCCTGGTTTGACGGCAACGGAAATGCCGGCCGCCATTCTTGAGGGCAAGGTAAAGGGGATGTGGATCATGGGCGAAAATCCCATTTTAAGTGATCCCAACAGCTCCCATGTCAAAAAGGCCTTGGAGCAGCTGGAAATACTGGTGGTGCAGGACATTTTTCTCACCGAGACAGCCGAGCTTGCCGATGTGGTTTTTCCCGCCGCTTCCTTTGCCGAAAAGGACGGCACCTTTACCAACACCGAACGCAGGGTCCAGAGGGTGCGCAAGGCGGTTCACCCCCCGGGTAATGCCATGGATGACCTGACCATCATCAACCAGGTGACGACCAGGATCATCGGTAAAGGCAACCACACAACCATGGACGCAGCCGCAACCTTTGAGGAGATACGTCGATGCTGGCCGGCCATGGCAGGTATGAACTATGGGCGCCTGGAGTCCGGAGGCCTGCAGTGGCCATGTTTTGATGAGGAACATCCCGGTACCCCGACCCTGCATAAGGGCGAATTTGCCCGGGGCAAGGCGCTATTTACCCCGATAGAGTGGACAGGACCGGATGAATCACCGGATGATGAATATCCCCTGGTCCTGTCAACGGGACGGGTTTTGTATCAGTATCATACCGGAACAATGACTAGGCGTTCCGAGGTTCTCGAGCAATCGGCGCCTTCTCCCTATGTGGAAATGAATCCCGAGGATGCCGAAGAGCTGATGCTTGCGGATGGCGAGGTCGTCAGGGCCTGTTCGCGGCGGGGCACCATTACCCTGCCGGTGCGCATTACCGAACGGGTTGAACGGGGCCTGGTATTTATCCCGTTTCATTACCGGGAGGCGGCGGCAAACCTGTTGACCAACGATGCCCTTGATCCAAAGTGCAAGATTGCCGAGGCCAAGGTCTGCGCTGTCAGGATAGAAAAGAGGACCAAGGCGCTTGTTTAGACAGGTCAGTATATAAAAAAATTCCCTGTATTTTAGGGGAACCCCAAGAATGACAGTAAATTTACTCTGGAGATTGTAATGGGAAAAGGAATGGAACACAGGGCCGGAGCAGTGATGGTTGTCGGTGGCGGTATTGCCGGTGTACAGGCCGCCCTGGACCTGACCGAGCTTGGTTATTATGTTTATCTGGTGGAAAAGTCTGCCGTGGTTGGCGGGGTCATGGCCCAGCTGGACAAAACATTTCCCACCAACGACTGTTCTCTCTGAATACTGGCGCCCAAGCTGGTAGAGGCCGGTCGGTCTCCAAACATAGAGATGTTGACCAATGCCGATCTGCAGGCATTGGAGGGAAATGCAGGTGATTTTACTGCAAAAATTCGGCAGCGGCCCCGGTATATCGATGCCGATGCCTGTACGGCCTGCGGGTTATGCACCCAGTATTGCCCGCGCCACCATGTTGATCCCTATAACGAGGGACTGTCGGTAACTCGTCCCATTCATATTGATTATGCCCAGGCCGTGCCGGCCACCTACTATATTGATCCGTCATCATGCCTGCACCTGCAGCATGACACCTGCCAGATCTGCGTTCCGGTCTGCCAGAGCCATGCGATTGATTTCAGCCAGAAACCCAAAGAGATCGAGTTGAATGTCGGCGCCGTCATTCTGGCGCCCGGTTTTGGCAGGATTGATCAAAGCACGCTGGCAAAATTCGGTTACGGCAGCCATCCGGATGTGGTGACCAGTTTTGAGTTTGAGCGCATGACCACGGCCTCCGGGCCCTTCATGGGTGAGGTGAAGTGTTTCTCCGATGGCCGGCATCCCAAGAGAATTGCCTTTATCCAGTGCGTCGGTTCTCGTGATCTGGGCTGTGACAACGGCTACTGCTCCTCTGTCTGCTGCATGTATGCGATCAAGGAGGCCATGGTGGCCAAGGAGCATGATCCGGAAGTAGACATCACCATTTATTACATGGATATCCGTACCCAGGGCAAGGAGTTTGACAAGGCCCAGCAGAGGGCCGAAGCCATGGGCATCAAATTTGTCCGCGCCAAGGTGGGCGATATTACGCCCTGGCAGAACCGGTTGCAGTTGACCTACTCCACCCTGGAAGGGGGCCATGAGTTTGAACCCTTTGATCTGGTTGTCCTGTCGGTGGGTTTTGAATCGCCGCGTGATGCCCGAGGCATTGCCGATATTACCGGTATTGAACTCAATCACTATAATTTTGCCAAATCCGAGACCTTTCAGCCCCTTGCCACCAACAGGGATGGGGTGATTGTTGCCGGCGCCTTCCAGGGGCCAAAGGACATTCCCGAATCCGTGACCCAGGCCTCCGCTGCCGCCGGCATTGCTGCCGGACTTCTGGAAAAGCAGCGTGGCCAGGGAATTATCCATAAGGATTATCCGGAAGAGAAAACAGACACCGATGAACCGCGCATCGGCGTGTTTGTCTGCCATTGCGGCATCAACATCAGTTCGGTGGTGGATGTGCACCAGGTGGAAGATTCGGTGGCCGATATGGAAGGCGTGGTCTATCACACCGACTCCCTCTACTCCTGTTCCCAGGATGCAGTGGAAACGCTGAAAAAGACCATTATCGCCCACAACCTGAACCGGGTTGTCATTGCAGCCTGTTCACCCAGGACCCATGAGCCGCTCTTTCAGGAGACCCTGAAAGACGCTGGCTTGAATCCCTGCCTGGTAGAGATGGTCAATATCCGCGACCAGTGTTCCTGGGTGCATGCCGGGGAGCCCGACGCGGCCACGGACAAGTCACAGGATCTTGTCCGTATGGCCGTTGCCAAGGCGAGAAAACTTAAGCCTCTTCCTGCCCAGACGGTGCCGGTGACATCAAGGGCCCTGATTGTCGGCGGTGGAATCGCCGGAATGGTGGTGGCCCTGACCATGGCCGAGCAGGGATTTGAATCGGTCCTGCTGGAAAAGGAAAAGACCCTTGGCGGCAATCTTGGTCTGCTCAACCATACCCTGAGTAGCAGCGAGACAGCCGGTTATCTGAAAAAGCTGGTTGCCCGTGTTAAGAAAAACAGGAAAATCGATGTGTTGACCAGTGCCGAGATCGTGCAGACTTCCGGTTTCATCGGCAACTTTTCTTCGGTTGTCGCCACCACTGTTGGCAAGAAGCAAGAAGAGCATACCATAGATCATGGAGTTGTCATCCTTGCCACCGGCGGCCATGAACATCGGCCGGACGGCTACCTGCTCGGCAAAAATTCCAGGGTGCTTACCCAGCAGGAGCTGGAAAAACGCCTTGCCGGCAGGGCAAAGAACCGGGCACCTGATTCCGTGGTTATGATTCAATGTGCCGGCTCCCGGGGCGATGACCTGAACTACTGTTCTAAGGTCTGCTGCAATCATGCTGTCAAGAATGCGCTCAAGATCAAGGAAATCAATCCAGATTCCCAGGTCATTGTCCTGTATCGCGATATGCGGACCTATGGCTATGCCGAGGACGCCTATCGTGAGGCCAGGCTGAAAGGGGTTGTTTTTATCCCCTACGAACTGGAAAATAAACCCGAGGTGTATGAAAAAGGACGGCGTCTGCATGTGAAGTTTTTTGATTCCCTGCTCCAGGAAGAGGTGGATCTAACCCCTGATCTGCTTGCCCTGTCCGTTGGTATTGTGCCGGACGGAACCGAGGAGTTGAGCAAACTGCTCAAGGCCCCGTTGACCGATGATAAATTTTTTCTCGAAGCGCATGTGAAACTGCGGCCCGTTGAACTACCGGTGGACGGCGTTTATGTCTGCGGCCTGGCGCATGGCCCGAAACCGGTAGATGAAACCATTGCCCAGGCCCAGGCCGCTGCCGCCAAGGCGGCCATACCACTGGTGAAGGGATCGGTCTCCGTTGATCCCATTGTTTCATCGGTGGACGAGAAGACCTGTATCGGCTGTGGCCTGTGCGTCAGCCTGTGCCCCTTTTCCGCCATTGAAATGATCAAGGTGGAGAAAAAACGCAAGGCCCGCACCATTGCTGCCTCTTGCAAGGCCTGTGGTATCTGCGCCAGCCATTGCCCGACCTTTGCCATCTCCATGGGTGGCTTTACCAATGAACAGATAAACGCCCAGATAGAGGCCTTTGGCAGGGCCACGAAAAAAGAAACCGCTGAGGTATAAGATATGAGTGATGAATTCAATCCCAGGATTCTGGGGTTTCTCTGTAACTGGTGCTGTTATGCCGCGGCCGATGCGGCCGGGGTATCCCGTTTTCAGTACCCGCCCAACCTGAGGACCATTCGGGTCATGTGTACCGGCAGGGTCGATCCCTCGTTTATTCTACGCGGATTTATTGAGGGGGCCGACGGCATTTTTACCGGCGGCTGACAACTTGGCGAATGTCATTACCAGGTTGGTAATTATGATGCCATGGGTGCGGAAAGTCTTGTTCACCGGGTCCTTGCCGAGATCGGCATCCGTCGGGAGCGCTATGATCTCCAATGGGCCTCTGCCGCCGAGGCGCCCCGTTTTGTCCGTTTGATTACCGAGTTCACTGAACAGATAAAGAAACTTGGACCGCTTGGCAAGGCCGAGGGGTTGAGCGAAGAAGAGCTGAAGGCCCGTCTTGAAAAAGGACTGAAATTTGTCTCCAGCATGAAAAGCCGCATCAGTTACGGTAATGCGACCAAGGCGGTGCGCAAGGACAAGATCTGGACCAGGGAACATATCGACGAGGTGATCAACACCAAGATGGCCAAAACCCTGGACAAGGCCTTTGCCGACTGAGTCGGATTTCCGCCACCTTATAACAAGCCCGCGCATCTCTTGCCGATGCCGGGCTTTTTTTATTTGGGAAGTATTTCAAATATATGCATATTCTTGTTGTTGAACAAAACGGTTCCGGCCGCAATAAGACCGCCGGCATTAAAAAATACGGCAATCCCGATGACCGGGTTACCATTGTTGCCATTGATGAATATCTGCCCGAATTTGTTGATGAGCCAGAAGAGTATATTGGCGCCGAGACCATCCGCGGGGCCGACCTTGTCCTCAATTACCTGACCCATCCGGATCTTTCCCATTATCTTATCGGCCTGTGCAGCCAACAGGATATTCCCGTTGTTTCTTCGGGCAAGCACGATGAACAGGGGTATACGCCCTTTACCTGCTGCGGTTTGGGTCGTCACAAGCGGTTGGGGAGTTATGGCCGCTGTTTTGGCTTTCCCGAATACCGGGTACACCTGGACAACGGAATCATTACCGATATCAAAGTGGTTCGGGGCGCACCCTGCGGTGCTTCCTGGGAGGTGCTGAGCCAAGTTGTCGGTTCAACCGTTGCCGATGCCCTTGTTCTGCTGCCAAGGCTTGTCCAGTATCACTGTACGGCTGATCCCGGACGATTTGATCCGATAACCGGCAAAAGTCCGGTTCATTATGCCGGCCATGTCCATCGGGCCGCCCTGAAAAAGGCCTGTGCAGAGGCAGAAGCAGGGCCTGCAGAAAAACCAAACAGAACAACGTAAAATAATTAAAAAGGATCTGGAAAAAGAATGTCTATAAGGATCAGCCGGTCGGAACAGAAGAGAAGAATCAAGGAGGTGGAGCAGCTGGTTCGTGAACTAGCCGGGCTGCCGGAACCAGTACTGAAAAAACTACCCGGTGACAGGGAAATCCGCCTGCTGCTCATTGAAACACAAGGGTTGAAGGGCGGGGCAAGAAAACGGCAGATTAAATATATCACCAGGTACATCACCAAAAATCTGGACAATGAACCGCTTGCCGGGCTGTACGATTACCTGGGCCGGTTAAAAGGTGAAAAACTGAAGCAGAAAAAAGAGTTGCATGCATTGGAATATTTTCGGGACAGCCTGCTAAGTGAGGCCATAGCGAGGAGAAAGGAACTGGCGGCCGACCAGGAAGAGCTGCCGGAACTTTGGCCCAGCGCCATCATTGATGAAATTGTCCGGGAACTGCCCCAGGTCGATGCATCCGCCCTGCAGCGTTTGGCCGCCATGTATGCCAGGACCAGGCAGGCCCGGCACAGCCGGGAAATTTTTCGCCTTCTCAGGGCTGCGGCGGAACTTGCCCGGCAAAGGGAAAAAATAAAGAAGGCCTGATTGCACGCAGGCATATCTTGAGTACAATCAGGCATAACTATTTTGGATTGTACAAACTTACTCGTCCGCGGAGGGTTCTATCAGCATAATTTTATCGCCCGGTTTTACGGCCAGGCCGACTTCGGCTGTGATCTCCGCCACCGTGCCGGTGACCTCACTGATGACCGGGGTCTGCATCTTCATGGCCTCAAGAATGGCAACCTGGTCGCCCTTTTTTACCTCTTGACCGATTTCCACGGAAATATCATAGACATTGCCGCCGAACGGGGCGCGGATATCACCGATTTTTGCCAGTTTTTCAATCTCTCCTTTGGACAGGGTCTCCTGACAGGCAGCCCCTTTTTGAACTTCCGGCTCGATAATATAGGTCCTCTGGGAATGATCGACGTTGAGATAGACATTGGTCCTGCCGTCTTCATCTTCCTGGCTCGGACCGATCTCAATGAGATGTTCCTTGCCGTCATGGTCGCGGAAAACAAGACTTTCTCCAAGCTGGAACCCACCCTGCCGCAGGAAAATTGCGGGCGGCAACACATAGGAGCGGCCGAATT
Source organism: Desulfobulbaceae bacterium (assembly GCA_015489765.1). Classification (GTDB taxonomy): domain Bacteria; phylum Desulfobacterota; class Desulfobulbia; order Desulfobulbales; family Desulfobulbaceae; genus DRLX01. Next base: position 24,745 of record WFZC01000046.1, on the reverse strand, counting down.
TCTCCTCAAATTTAAAAAACTCAACCGCGTCATTGGGATGTTGCAGATAGGTGACAAGCTGCTGGTCAGTCGGCTCTTTATCCAGCTTGCCCGCCAGGGTTTCCCGTTCCTTGTCAATGTCTATATCATCAATAACCTCAAGGCCGCCGTCGCGGTCTAGTACTGTTTTCCAGTCTGGGCCAAATGCCTTTTCATAGATCCAGTCCGCAGGCTGGTAAAAGGGAAAGGGACCATACTTTCCAAGGAGCAGGTTTTTTAGATCACCCGACGGATTTGCGTACCGTTCACCTTCAAGGACATTGGTCACCGCGGTTGTCCAGAGAATCTGTGATCCGGGTGTAACGCTCCACCAGTTGCCCAGTTCTTTCTGTACCCTGGGCAGTTCCTTGTGCAGGATATCCGGCATCTTATCAAGAAAGCCACCCTTTGAGGCCTGCTCAAGGCTTGATCCCATTGCGCCGCCCGGCAGTTTGTGGATCTGGACCGTGGGCATGAACCCCTTGATCTGGGCCTCGAACTGGGAATAATACTGCCGCTGGTCACGAATAACATCCGATGACCTGATAACCGCCTCTTCGTTGATACCAATAGCTGTTTTACCGTAATCCTTCAGGGTCTGAATAACGGTCAGTATCGGGGGGGGGCCGTAAAAACCGGTAAACGAATGGTCCGAGGCATCGACAATGGTTGCCCCGTTAAGCACTGCCGCCTGGATGCGGCCTATATCATTGCCATCCGTGTTGTGGCCGTGATAGTGAATAATCAGTTCCGGATAGGCCTGCTTGATGGCATCCACCAGCTCGCCGATGCGTTTTGGCGTGCCGAGACCGCCGTGATTTTTTATGCACAGGATGATTTCAGGGCCGGTGACATCGAGAATCTCCTGTACTTTTTTGACATAAAAGGCATCGGTATGTTCAGGGCCGGTTGAAAAACAGATGCAGGGCTCGTTGATTTTTCCTGCCTTGGCCACCTCTTCAAAAACCGCTTCCATGTTAGGAACATGGTTCATGAAGTCAAAGGTGCGCCATACATCCACATACTTGGCAAATTCCCGTACCGTCAGCCTGATGACGTTCTGGGGGTAGGGCCGGTAGCCAAAGAGATTGACACCCCGGCACAGGGTCTGGAACATGGTGTCTGGCATCTGTTCGCGCAGGAGCTTCAGCTTGAGAAATGGATCAACCTGTTTGCGGAGAATGTCGACATGGATGGATGCGCCGCCGGTGATTTCCAGGGAAAAATAGCCGGCTTCCTCCCGTGCTTCGGCGGCCATGAGATCGGTATGAAGCAGTATGCGGTTTTTATAATCGGACTGGGACATGTCCCTGGCCGTATTGGTAATATAATAGCCGTTGGCCTGTCGTAATGCCTCAAGCACCTCAGCTGGTGCCATTTTTTGAGTAATCCGTATCATAGGTATATCCGTTTCGTTCGCGTACAGGAGAAAAAAGCAGCAACCCGGTGGTTATCAGGCAGCATAGGTATTTTGTTTTTTCTGATGAATTTCAGCGATCAGACGCGCCAGTTTGTTGACCTCGCTTGTCTGCTCGTCATATTCAAAGAGCTGCTCGTTTTCGTCTAAAAATGAGGTGTCAAACCGACCTTTCCTGAAGTCTGGATGGTTGATCAGGTTGAGATAAAAGGGAATGGTGGTCTTTGGCCCGGTAATGACAAAGTTGTGCAGACATCGCTTGAGCCTGTCCACGGTTTCGTTCCAGGACCAGCCGAAAACCGTCAGCTTGACAAGAAGTGAATCATAGGCCTCGGGAATGGTAAAACCCTGGTAACAGAAGCCGTCCAGACGGACACCATAACCGCCGGGAGAGTGGTACACGGTGATGGTTTTCCCGCCTTCGGGCATGAAGTTGTTCTGCGGATCTTCGGCATTGATGCGCATTTCAATGGCATGGCCGCGCAGTTGCACATGTTCCTGACCAAAGAGAAGGTTCTTGCCCATGGCGAGCTTGATCTGGGTACGGACAATATCTATACCGGTGATCATTTCCGTGACCGTGTGCTCCACCTGCAGCCTGGTGTTAATTTCCATGAAATAAAAGGACCCATCATCGTCGAGAAGAAATTCAACTGTGCCGGCATTGAAATAGTTGGCCGCCTTGGCCGCCTGAATTGCCGTCCGGCAGATTTCTTCATTGAGTTCAGGACTGAGCTGGAAGGCCGGGGCGATTTCAATCAGTTTTTGATTACGCCGCTGGATTGAGCAGTCTCTTGTCCCGAGATGAATAGTTTCCCCGGTTTTGTCGGCAATGATCTGGACCTCGACATGCTTGGGTTTGACCACCACCTTTTCCAGGTACACCGAATCATCATTAAAGGCTGCCAGGGCCTCTGAGCGGGCAATCGTATATTGCTCGGCCAGTTCGGATTCGTTTTCTATCCGCCGGATACCGCGTCCGCCGCCGCCGGATGTTGCCTTGAGCATGATCGGATAGCCGTATTTCCTGCCAAAGGCAATGGCCTCGGCCAAGCCATCGTCACCGGGCTTGAGGTTATCGGTCCCTGGCACCATGGGTATGCCTGCCTTGGCCATGATCTCACGGGCCATGACCTTGTTGCCGAGTTTTGCAATGACATCCGAGGGCGGCCCTATAAAGATGAGCCCCGCCTCTTCACAGGCACGCGCAAAATCGGGGTTTTCGGCAAGAAAGCCATAACCGGGATGAATGGCCACGGCGCCGGAATGGATGGCGGCATCGATGACTTTATCAATATTGAGATAGTCCGAGCGGGGTCCGTCACCGATCCATACCGCCTCATCGGCAATCCGGATATGCCTTGAATCTTTATCCGGTGACTCGTAGATGGCAACTGCCTCGTAATTGAGTTCCTGGATGGCCCGTATTATACGGATGGCTATTTCACCACGATTGGCCACAAGAATTTTTGTTTTCAATTGTACGCCCTGAAGTTGTGGTTTGTGGTTCATTGAAACCGGAGACAGGAAGACTGGGGATCAGGTTGTTTCCATCTGCGGCAGGGAAACACCAGGATTTCTTCCGGTTCTGATTTCATCGTCTGCTTGTGCCAGGGAGGCACGATTCTTTGCTGTCTTGTCCAATCAGGGAGCCTGTCGGCAGAGCGTAGTTATCTGACTGCACAGCCGGATACTCCTTGAATATAAAAGAACCCGCCTGATGGAGAGGGTATCAGCCGGGATTGAAGGGGATTTTTTTGATTGGAAAATACAGGCCTATATAAACATATTCTGGTGAAAAAGACAACAGAATCTGTTGAAAGCCTTTAGCTGCAGGTGGATTCGGCCACCTGCAGCCAGGTGGACTATGCCCGTTTCTGCTTGCGGGCAAAGGTTGCGGCCTCCATGCCGGCGATACAGCCTTCGCCAACGGCCTTGGCCATCTGGTAAGGAGGGCCGACAATGTCACCGGCAGCGTAAATACCGGCAATATTTGTTTCCTGGCGTCTGTTGGTGTCTATATATTTGAAACGTTCGCTGTCCAGGGCCACGCCGATCTGGGTGGCGAGTTCAAGCGCACCCTTGGAGCCGAGCTCTATGAAGATACCGTCAAGATCAATGGAGGAGCCATCTTCCAGGGTCACGGACGAGACCCCGTTTTCGCCATGAATTTCCTTGACCCAGTTAGGAGTAAGAACCTCGACTGTACTCTTTTGGAGACGCTCCGTGAGTTCGGGAGAAACAGCGAGTTCCTTGGCAACTAAATAAACTTTCCGCGCATAATCCGTAAGCGTTAAAGCGCCATCAACGGCAGCGCTTCTGTTGCCGGCTACCATCACCCTGGCCCCGCGGTAGAAGTTTGCGTCACAGTCAACACAATAGCTGACCCCCTGGCCAAGAAGCTCACGTTCACCGGGCACGCCGAGCTTTTTCTTGGAGACACCCATTGAAAAGATGATGGTCCGACTGCGGATTATGGTGCCGCTTTCAAGTTCAATCTCGAAAAATTTGTCCGGCTGCGCGATGCCGAGAACATCTTCTTTGATGACTTTGGCGCCGAAATTACGTACTTGCGAAATTCCGGCTTCCAAAAGAACCCGCCCCTCGGTCACCCCTTTGATGCAGGCATAATTTTCAATGTGGGCGCCATAGAGGGCGCTGTTCTCGATACGACCGAGAACAACTACGCTGGTCTTTTTGCGGGCGGCGTGGATTGCCGCCTGGATACCGGCAGGACCGGCGCCGATAATCACAACGTCAATAATAGAATCGGACATGTTTTCTCTCTTTCGCGAAATAGTGCAGGGTTAATCTTTCCTGGATTAAGAATTCCACAAATTTGTACGGTGAAAATCGCTCAATTCAGGTCTCTGTTTTTCACTGGCATCTTGAAAGAGACAGAAAATTTTACACTATCTTTGGAACAAGGTCGACAGATTATTTATTCTGTGGCGCAATTATGGAATTTTGTTCTGTTTGCAGAAGAGGAAGGATTGGAATTTTGACAAGTTCACCAGGGGTTAACAATCCCGTCATTTTTTCTTTTTCGTCAGTTTTGCCCAGGAATCACGCAGGGTTACGATACGGTTGAATACCGGATGTTCCGGAGTTGAGTCCTTGCTGTCCAGACAAAAATACCCTTGGCGCTCAAACTGGAATCTCTGCTCCTGCTGCGCGTCACAAAGTGATGGCTCCAAGGCGCATCCCTCCAGTATCTGCAGGGAGTCGGGATTGATAAATTCCTTGAAATCTCTGTCTTTATCCATGTCCGGATGTTCAACGGTGAACAGCCGGTCATAGAGCCTTACCTCGGCCCTTAACGCGTGCCGGGCGGACACCCAGTGAATGGTTCCCTTTACCTTGCGTCCGTCCGGGGCCGTGCCGCCACGGGTTTCAGGGTCATAGGTACAGCGCAGTTCGATCACATTTCCATTCTCGTCCTTGATAACCTCCTGACAGGTAATAAGGTAGGCGTATCTGAGCCGGACCTCCCGCCCCACGGAAAGCCGGAAAAATTTTCTTGGCGCATCCTCCATGAAATCGGTCTCTTCAACATAAAGCTCCCGGCAGAAGGGCAGGGTGCGGGTTCCCATTGCCGGGTCCTGGGGATGATTAAGAGCGGTGAGCTCTTCTTCCTCATCTTCCGGATAGTTGGTAATTACCACTTTTAATGGCCTGAGAACAGCAAGCACCCTGGGAGCGGTTACGTTCAAATCGTCCCGGACAGCCTTTTCCAGGACCCCCATGTCAATCCAGGAATCACGTTTGCCGATTCCGATAATATCACAGAAATTGCGAATGGAGGCCGGGGTAAAGCCCCGTCGCCTGAGCCCGGAAATAGTCAACATGCGTGGATCGTCCCAACCGGAAACATGATGTTCGTCAACGAGTTGCAAAAGCTTTCTTTTGCTCATGACCGTATAGTTGATATTGAGACGGGCAAACTCTATCTGCCGGGGATGACAGGGGGTATCCAGGGTGTCGAGTACCCAGTCATACAGGGCCCGGTTGTTTTCAAATTCCAGGGTGCAGAGCGAATGGGTGATGCCCTCGAGCATGTCGGACAGGCAGTGGGTGAAATCGTACATGGGATAGATGCACCACTTGTCCCCTGTACGATGATGAGAAACATGCATTATCCTGTAGAGAACAGGGTCGCGCATGATGATATTGGGTGAGGCCATATCAATTTTGGCGCGCAGGGCACAGGTCCCGTCAGGAAAATCTCCGTTTTTCATCTGTTCAAACAGCTCAAGGTTTTCTTCAACACTGCGATTGCGATAGGGACTTTCCCTGCCGGGCTCGGTCAGGGTGCCGCGATATTGACGCATCTCCTCACTGCTGAGGTGGCAGACATAGGCCTTGCCCATTTTAATGAGCCTGATGGCAAATTCGTAGAGCTTGTCAAAATAGTCGGAGGCGTAATAGAGATGCTCGCCCCAGTCAAATCCGAGCCAGTGGACATCTTCCTGGATGGACTGCACATAGACGGTTGATTCCTTTTCCGGATTGGTATCGTCAAAACGCAGGTGGCAGACCGAATTGTTTTCCAGAGCAATACCAAAGTTGAGGCAGATGGACTTGGCATGCCCGATATGCAGAAAACCATTTGGTTCCGGCGGAAAGCGGGTAATGATTGTTGTGTGCTTCCCGCTCTGTAAATCCTCGGCAATAATCTGGCGAATAAAATCAACAGGCCTGTCGGTTACTTGTTCAGTCATGGTGTTTCTGTCGGTTAAGCTTCATAGAGGTGGTCGATGTTCCGCAGCCGCCGTACCACTGTTTCCCTGCCCAGGGCCACCAGGACGGCAAACATGGATGGCCCTGCCAGCTGGCCGGTCAACACGGTGCGCATGCCGTTTATGAGAATGCCGGGTTTTATGCCCAGCTCGGCAGCCATTTCCCGGCTTACCCGTTCCACCTCCTCCTCGGTAAATGACTCCAGTTCGCCCAACCTCTGGCCAAGCTGCGGCAGCCAGGTTTTCAACTCCGGATGTTTCAGGATATTTTTTTTCAACGGCTTGGCCATTATCTCATAGTCATCACTGAAATAGGCCCTGCCGGCGGTGGTAAAATCCTTAAGCGTGTGAAAACGGTCACGGATCAGATCAATGGTGGCAAGGAACCAGTCCTGCTTTTCCCCTTCATAGGCCTCATCCCATAATCCTTCCGCTTCAAGTTCCTTTTTGACCAGTTGCGCAAGTTCAGTGATCTCCATGGAGCGCAGATAGTGCTCATTGATGGCAATAAGCTTAGGATCGGTAAAAAATTTGGCATTGCCTTTCTGGTAATTAAAGACCGAATTAACCTTGGATATACGTTCAAGGGTAAAGGCCTCAATGAGTTCTTCCCGACTGAATATTTCCTGGTCAGTGCCCGGATTCCAACCCAACAGAACCAGGAAATTGCACAGGGCCCAGGGCAGAAAGCCCTTTTCCCGGTAGAATTGGACGGAAACGATTTCACCATGACTGCGTTTGGATATCTTTTTCTTCTGCAGATCCAGGGTGAGCGGCATGTGCGCGAAAACAGGGATCGGCGCGCCCAAGGCCTGATAAAGAAGTACCTGTCTGCTGGTGTTGGTCATGTGATCCTGGCCCCTGATAATATGAGTGATACGGTCCCTGATATCATCAACCACGTTACAAAGCAAATAAAGAGGTTTGCCATTGGAGCGGACAATGACAAAATCCTCGATATCCGAGTATGCCCGTTCAATGGTCCCCAGCACCTTGTCTTCATAGGCAACCACGCCTTCTTTTTGCGGCACCTTGAAACGGATGACCGAGGGCAGACCCATTTCCTCTTTTTCCCTTATCTGTTCAGGGGTAAGGTGCCGACAGGTGCCGTCGTAGCGGACGTCCTTTTTGGCGGCAAGGGCGGCCTCGCGTTTTTTCTCCAGCTCTTCCCTTGTGCAGAAACATTTGTAGGCGTGGCCGGAATCAAGCAACTTTTGGGCGGCCTGCTGATGATCCTTGGAAAATTCGGTCTGAAAGTAGGGCCCCTCGTCCCAGTCAAGACCAAGCCAGGTCAGGCCGTCAATAATGCCGGCAATGGATTCTTGGGTGGAACGGTCTGCATCGGTATCTTCAATGCGCAGGATAAGTTTGCCGTTATTTTTTCTTGCCCACAACCAGTTGAGCAGAGCGGTCCTGGCGCCGCCAATGTGAAGATATCCGGTGGGACTGGGGGGAAAGCGAACCCTGACTTCGGTCATTTTCGTTCCTCATGCTAATAAAAATATAATTAAAAACCCGATGTATGCATCTGTAACAGGATCGGGAAAGTGTTTCTATAGCCACTTGAAGATAAAGATGCAAGCGTGTAAACAATCACCGGACTGTTTCGCAGACAGTGAGACGGTTTTTGGTTTTTAGTATTGTCTGCTTGCGACAATACCGTTATAGTTCCTGCTTCACAGGTAAAAAGCAATAATAATTTTATCCGAAAATAGCCCGCGTAGCTGAGTCCTTTCGGGATATTTTCATTATTTGTTGTGGCTGGAACGGTAAAATATGGTCCAGCTATGCTGGATTAGCTGAAAACCGGAGAACTGAGGATTTGCAAACAGAAGACTGAAGTCGGATAATTTCCGCCTGGGGGAGAGTACAATGAAAGTATTGATAAGTGATAACCTGGCGCCCATCGGTGAAAAGATTCTTCGGGAAGCTGGCCTGGAGGTTGATGTCAAAACCGGTCTGCCGCCTGAAGAACTCAAGGCCATTATTCCTGAATATGACGGTCTTGTCATTCGCAGTGCCACCAAGGTTCGAGAAGATATCATTGAGGCAGCCACCAAATTGAAAGTGGTAGGTCGTGCCGGTATCGGGCTGGACAACGTTGATATTCCCGCGGCCAGCCAAAAGGGGATCGTGGTGATGAACGCCCCGGACGGCAACGCGACCACGGCTGCCGAGCATGCCATTGCCATGATGATGTCCCTGGCCAGAAATATTCCCCAGGCCACGGCTTCCATGAAGGCGGGAAAGTGGGAGAAAAAGAGTTTTATGGGCCGGGAAGTGACCGGCAAGACCCTGGGAATCGTCGGTATTGGCCGGATTGGGTCCATTGTCAGCACCCGGGCCCATGGACTGCAGATGAAGGTTATTGCCTATGATCCATTTATGCCGCCTGAACTGGTGGAAAAACTGGGAGTTGAGCTTGTCGAACTCAACGAACTTGCCAGACGGTCCGATTTTATCAGTGTCCACACGCCGTTGACCAAGGGAACTCGTCATCTTTTATCCACCGAATTTTTCAACAATATGAAAAAGGATGCCATGTTCATCGACTGTGCCCGCGGCGGAGTTCTCGATGAGCAGGCCCTGTTTGATGCCCTGTCCGAAGGGCGGATTGCCGGCGCCGCCCTTGATGTGTTTGAAAAGGAGCCGACCACCCTGGAGGATACGCCGCTGCTGGGACTGAAAAATTTTATCTGTACCCCGCACCTCGGGGCATCCACCAGCGAGGCCCAGGAAAACGTGGCCTCCGCCATTGCCGAGCAGGTGGCCGATTACCTGCTCAAGGGAGCGGTCCGCAATGCCGTGAATGTCCCCTCTGTCAGCGATGAGGTCCTTGCCAAAGTCGGACCCTATATCAGCCTTGGTGAGATGCTTGGCTCCCTGCACATGCAGATTGCCAGGGGCAGCGTGGAAGAGGTCAATCTGGAATTTTCCGGTGATCTTGCCGACCAGGACACCGGGCCGGTGACAGTCGCCCTGCTCAAGGGATTGTTTACCCCCATTCTTCAGGATGCGGTCAATTTCGTCAATGCACCTCTGATTGCCAAGGAACGGGGGATCAAGGTCGTTGAGTCAAAAACACAGCAGGCCGAAGATTTTACCAATCTCCTCCGGGTTACCGTCAAAACGACCGAGGGAGAAAACATGCTTGCCGGCACGGTGTTTGGAAAAAAAGAGCCCCGTCTTGTCCGGCTCAATTCCTTCCGCCTGGAAGCCCTGCCTGCCGGGCCTATGCTGCTGGTTTACAATAAGGATGTGCCAGGGGTAATCGGGGCGCTGGGTACCACGCTTGGCAAGCATGGCGTCAATATCTCGCGCATGACGGTCGGCAGGGAAAAGGCCTCCAACCAGAATGTGATTCTGCTCAATACCGACACCCTGGTTGATAATGATCTTCTGGCGCGGGTGGGTGAGCTTGCCGATATTGACAGTGCCATGGTTCTTGAGCTGCCACCCTATGATGGATAAACCAGCATGGCTTGGCGGCACAATAAACCATGAGAATCAGAGGTTAGGTTAAAAAACAGGCGTAATCCTGTTTTTAGATGAACCAGCATGGCTGGACCATAACTTACCGTCCCAGTCACAACAAATGATGAAAATAGTCCGAAAGGACACAGCTACGCGGGCTATTTTCGGATAGATATAATGGATCAGAATATTCAGGTTTTTCCGTCTTTTGTCAGGCCGAAACACCATAGTAGCGAGGTAGGTTAAGATGGCTGAACAGGATAACAGTTGTGGATGTCCGGATGGTAAGGTCCGTAACAGTGCAGGCAAATGCGTTATGCCTGAGGTCACCTTTTCCTCGTTTGTTCTCTCGTTGAACACCTCTGCTCTCTATCATCTTGGAGAAATCGGCGACCCGGAGACCGGCAGGAAAAGTGTTGATCTTGATCTTGCCAAAAACGCGATAGATACCCTGGCGCTTCTCAAGGAAAAAACACAGGGCAACCTGAGCAATGAGGAGGGAGAATTGCTGACCAGGATCGTGTATGAACTGAAAATGCGTTTTGTTCAGACCTGCCGGGAAAGGTAACAGAACAACAGTTGCCAATCGTCATCATGTCAACAGCAATCCGGGTACAGGCACCGGCGAAAATCAACCTCTATCTCCAGGTCCTGGGGCGCCGGGATGATGGCTATCATCTCCTGGCATCGCTCATGCAGAAGCTTGATCTCTGTGACACCCTTGAGATTGAGATCACAACCGGTACTGTTTCGTTGCACTGTCCAGACAGTGATCTGCCCCGGGATGAGGGGAATATAGCCCTGCGGGCGGCCCAATTTTTTTTTACGACCTATGCGGACAGGTTGCCCGCTGCCTGCGGCGCCCGGATCACCCTTTGCAAGAATATCCCCATTGCCGCGGGTCTGGGAGGCGGCAGCAGTGATGCGGCAGCAGTTCTGGTCGGTCTTGACAGGCTCTGCCAAACAAGGATTCCAAGGGATGAGCTCGCCGCCGTCAGTGTGCAACTCGGGGCCGATGTCCCTCTGTTTGTCCATGATTGGCCGGTTTCCTGGGCAACGGGCATAGGTGACCGGTTGACCCGGGCCAAAGGGTTTGACGGTGAATGCGTAGTATTGGTTAATCCAGGTTTTTCCGTGTCGACAAAATTGATTTATGAGAATTTAGCATTGACATTGGATGAAAAAAAAATTAACCTGACAAATTCGCATTTCAATGGTCTGCTAAACAGGGAAAATCCTTTCTTGAATCGGTCTTTTCAGCCCTGTGACGTGCGAAACGATCTTGAGGAAGTTACAGTATCCCTGTTTAGGGAAATAAATGATATTAAAAGGCAACTGTTGGCTGCAGGTGCTTCATCCGCCTTGATGAGTGGTTCCGGACCAACGGTTTTTGCCCTTTTTGCACAAGGTGGACAAAAACAGGCTGCTGCCTGTTATGAACAGATGCGAAAGACTTACGAGCAGGTATTTCTTGTTCAGCCGTTACATAAAGACTGGAACCGTTTTTTATCGCTTACAGGGAATGGGTAATATGAGGATTGGGGCGTCGTCAAGCGGTAAGACACAAGGTTTTGATCCTTGCATTCGGGGGTTCGAATCCCTCCGCCCCAGCCATTATTCCTGATAGTGCGGACGTTCTACTGGTATCCAGGTAATTTTCAACCGTTCACAGTGGCTGGAGGGGTTGGAGTTGTCCGGCCGAAAGGTGGAGAAGAGGCTCTGATATGCCCAATATTATGAAAATTTTTTCAGGAAATGCAAATCCCGAAATTGCCGGGGAAATTTGTCGCTACCTTGACATGCCCCTCGGAGCAGCCGAGGTAAAACAGTTTTCGGATGGCGAAGTTTCCGTGGAGATAGGTGAAAATGTTCGGGGAACCGATGTCTTTGTGATTCAGCCCACCTGCACACCGGTCAATGACCATCTGATGGAATTGCTGATCATGGTTGATGCTCTGCGCCGGGCTTCCGCACGCAGGATTACCGCGGTAATGCCCTATTACGGCTATGCCCGCCAGGATCGGAAGGTACGGCCTCGTGTCCCGATTACCGCAAAAGCCGTGGCCGAAATGCTGATGGCCGTTGGTACACGCCGGGTCCTCTGTATGGATCTCCATGCCGGCCAGATACAGGGATTTTTCAATATCCCCGTGGACCATCTTTATGCGGCCCCGATCATGTTGAAATACATCCGTGACAGTTTTGAGAACGTGGTCATGGTTTCTCCGGATGCAGGCGGCGTTGAAAGGACCAGGGCCTTTGCCAAGAGGTTGAACTGCGGACTTGCCATTATTGATAAACGTCGTGAACGGGCCAATGAGTGTGAAGCCATGCACGTTATTGGCAATGTGGAAGGAAAAACAGCTATTTTGCTGGATGACATGGTTGATACGGCCGGAACCCTGTGCGGGGCTGCAACCAAGCTGAAGGAAAACGGGGCCAGTGAGGTACATGCCTGCTGTTCCCATGCGGTGCTTTCCGGACCGGCCATAGATCGGCTTAATGATTCCTGTATAAAATCACTTGTGGTCACCAACTCCATTCCCCTGCGGGACAAGACCGCTAAATGTTCAAAAATAACCGTGCTGTCCGTTGGCGAGCTGCTTGGCGAGGCCATTCGAAGAATACATGCGGAGGACTCGGTAAGCTATCTGTTTGTATAGTTTTTTACAGTAAAGTTACTCAAGTTAACGGTGGATAGTTGTTTATTTCTCAGCAGTCCTCATCCCGATTATTGAAATATTTCATTTTTTGTCAACAGGTTTGGTCCTGTTAGAGAAGGAGGTTTCTAATGTTACAGGTAACAATGCCGTCAGCGCGACGAACTGTTTTTGGCAAGGGACCCATGCGCCGTTTGCGGATGGACGGCATGACGCCGGCGGTACTGTACAGCGGTGGCAAAGAACCGTTGCCGCTCCAGTTTGACGCCACTGAACTGTTTAAAAATCTTCTGTTCATTCATGGCCGCAATGCGGTTATAACCCTTGAGATTAAGGATGACAGCAAGGATGTGCGCCAGGTGCTGGTTCAGGAGATCCAGAAAGAACCTGTTAGTGACCGGCTGCTTCACGTTGATTTTCTGGAAATAGATATTGACAAGCCCCTTGACTTTGTTGTGCCTATCGAGTTTGTCGGAGTTGCCAGGGGGGTTGATATGGGTGGAGAGTTGCAGGTTTTCAAGACAAGTGTCCGCCTGCGAGGCTGTCCACTGGATATCCCCGATTCCATAAAGGCGGATATTACCGAGTTGGACCGGGGAGAGGCAGGACTTACCCTTGGCGATCTTCCATTGCCGGACAAGGTAACCATGCTCGATGATCCTGAAATGACCTTTGTTCAGGTACAGTAATACAGCTTTTCCGAAAGACCGGAAAATGGTACATTATGCACAGCCGGGAATTTTTCCCGGCTTTTTTGTTCTCTGCCATTTGTTGCCCGCTACAGACGTAAAAGGTTGTCAGGAAGACGGGTGATCCCCTGTAACGGTTTGCCTCAATTTCCTTTGCCCATATCTCAAGCTCCATGGCTGAAAACGATTATCTTGTCGTCGGATTAGGCAATCCCGGCCAAAAATATGAAACAACCCGCCATAATGTCGGATTCATGGCGCTGGATCATTTTGCAACCAGTGCCAACTGTACTATCTGGCAGGGGAAATTTTCTGGAGAATTCTGCAGGCAGCGATTATTCAGTCAGCAGATGTGTCTTGTAAAACCGATGACCTTTATGAACAGATCCGGGAACTGTGTAGCCGCGTTTGTTCGATTTTTTAAAATCCCCCTGGCAAACATTCTTATTATCCACGATGATCTTGACCTGCCTTTTGCCAGAGTAAAAGTTGTTGCCGGTGGCGGAGCTGGTGGTCACAATGGTGTCCGGTCGATTATCCAGGCCTTGGGAACCAAAAATATTGCCCGTGTCAAAATCGGTATCGGCAGACCACCACGGGATGAAAACGGGCACGGTATTCCAGTGGATCATTATGTGTTGTCTGAGTTCTCCAGCGATGAAATCAAGACATTGACAAACCTGCTACCCAAGCTCGACGAGGCGATTACCCTGTTTCTGCAGCAGGGAATAGAGCGTTGCATGAACCGGATCAATTAAGGCGCAACCAGTACCAGAAAACAACAATATCCTTGTTTCCTATATTTTGGTTCATCAGAGGATTTCCCGGTGTGGGCTGCATGGATTGACCTTGCGGCGCCATCCGTTATATTCAGAAGAATTTTTTCCATCCGTCATGCTCATACCGGAAGGTGTATCAGACAGATATCCGGACAAGGGACCTTTTGCTTTTTTAAGGAAAATTTGGTATAGTAATTATCCTTGAGACCCGGATTGATCGTTTTGCTCATCTGCGGAAGAAAAAAGGCAATAATATTTATTGGTTGGCAGGTAACGCGGCGCAAATTCGAGCAAAGCATCAATTATCAGGTTAGAGGGTGCCTTGAAAGATTAGAATTTTCGTTCGAGGTCAAGGAACAGGAAAATTAAAAAGCACACCATATTAGATATGTGAGCATTTTTCTGTGACGCAGAGGTCCGGCGGCAGTTTTTCAAGGTGGCCTAGAGTTTTTTTGTCGTTGATGGTTTTGTGTTTGTTGGGTTATGAGGGCAGAGTTGTTATGGTCCTCCTCCACATTCAAATTGAGCATACTGCGTGCTGACAACAATCACCTTCTGTCCAGATATTTTTTCAGTAACTCATACGTGATGGCGTCGTAAAAACTTCGATCTACTGCGTCTTGTGTCCTGTGGCGACTTGCAGACATAGTACATGTATAGTTAAGGCCCGCCACAAAACACTACTTCTCGGAGTCTCCGCTACGCTCCGCTTACCTGTATATCATTGTTTTTACTTGGCCATCTTTAAGCATAGTCTGGACTTTTAAAGAGTTCATCTGCATGATGGTAGTTTTTTTTTCGGTAAGTTGCATCCATTATATTTAACCGCTTACCCACATGTGTAAACAGGAGGAAAGAGTGTTTACAGCAGGAGATATGGCCGTATATCCGGCGCACGGTGTCGGTCGCATTCAGGCAATTGAAACCCAGACTGTTGGTGGTGTTGATCAATCCTTTTATGTGATGAAAATCCTGGATAATGACATGACCATCATGATCCCGACAACAAACAGCGATAACGTCGGGCTTCGGGCAATCATCTCCAGGGAAGAGGTTGACAAGGTCATTGAGATACTCAAGGAACGAGACATCAAAATAAGTTCGCAGACCTGGAACCGGCGGTATCGTGACTATATGGAAAAAATCAAGACCGGTTCGGTTTACGAAGTTGCCGTTGTTCTACGTGATCTTTATATCCTTCGGGTGGATAAAGAGCTGTCCTACGGGGAGCGAAAAATGATGGAAACAGCCAAAAGCCTTCTGGTCAAAGAACTTTCTCTTGCCCAGGATCTTGAAGAACAGGAAATAGAGGAACAGATAGAAAAACTGTTCAACTGATTACCTGACGTAATTTATTGCGTGGCTACTGTTTTTTTTCATAATAACCGGTAGCACGGAAACGGGTTGGCTGTGGCCATGGCAACAATAAAAAGGGTCGCTGGCTGAGCCGTTTATGGCCAAGAGGCAGGGAACCGTCTCTGTCTTGCATGAAGCTTCTATTTATGGTTGTTGGCTATATGTGATGGCGTCGTAAAAACTTCGATCTACTGCGTCGTGTGTCCTGTGGCGACCCTCAACATACTACATGTATAGTCAGGGCCCGCCATAGAACACTACTCCTCGGAGTCTACGCTTCGCTCCGCTTATCTGTATATCTATGTTTTTACTTAGCCATCTTTAAGCATTGTCTGGACTTTTTACGAGTTCATCATATGTGATGATCGTTGTTTCCATCCAAGATACACGTCACATCCCATTTGAACTCATCTTTGCGTGAGTGATCAACTGCCATTGCCCGAATTATTTATCGTGACAGCCGGTTCGGCCGGCCAGCGGCTGGACCACTATCTTGTTCGCCATTTTCCCGAGTATTCCCGCTCAGCCCTTGGCCGACTTATTCGTACCGGTAGTGTTCTGCTGAACAATTCTCCAGTCAAAGCAGGGTATCGCCTCCGTGAAAAGGACGAAATTGTCCTGCGATTTCCAACGCCTGAACCAACCGGTCTTGAGGCTCAGCCCATAAAATTCGACATTCTTTTCGAAGATGATGATCTCCTGGTGATCGACAAACCGGCCGGATTGGTGGTCCATCCCGGCGATGGTAATCGTGACGGCACCCTGGTCAACGGCCTGCTTCATCGATATAAATCTTTACCGGGCGCCAATGCAGTACGACCCGGCATTGTGCACCGGCTGGACAAAAATACTTCCGGAATCATGGTCGTCGCCAGGACAGAGACGGCATTACAGGCATTATCAAAAAGTTTTCAACAAAGACGGGTGGCAAAAACCTATCATGCCGTTTTGTTGAGGAATCCCGGCAAATCCCGGGGAACTCTTACTGCTGCCATTGGCCGCCATCCCGTCAACCGGAAAAAAATGGCGGTCCGCCCCGAGTCGGGTCGCCATGCTGTCACCCATTGGAAGATCCTGGCATCCTGGCCCGGATTTTCTTTTGTCGAGATCGGTCTTGAAACCGGACGTACCCATCAGATACGTGTACATATGGCCTCTCTTGGCGCACCGGTTGCCGGTGATCCGCTTTATGGTGGCAGGATCAGGGAGAATTTTGAGCCACCTGTCAAGCGCCAGCTCCTGCACGCCTCTACCTTGTGTTTTCCCCACCCCGTCAGTGAACAGGTCATGCAGTTTACCGCCCCATTGCCTGAAGATATTAGGCAGGTTTTGCGCCAACTTGAACAACGGTATCCGTAGATCATGTTGATTGGCATCACCGGAGGCATAGGTTCAGGAAAAAGTCGGGTAGCCGCCTACTGGGCCCGTTGTTTCCAACTGGAACGTATTGATCTCGATGCCATCTGCAGGAAACTTCTGAAACCGGGACAACCAGGATGGCTGGCCTTGAAAGAATCCCATAATTACCGTTTCTTCACCGCAGAAGGCCTGCTTGACCGGCAGCGTTTTCGGGCGGAACTTTTCTCTGATCAGGTGTTGCGGGATGAGATTGATGCCATGCTCCATCCCCTGGCCAGGGCGCAAATGCACCGGCAATACCTGAGGGCAAAAAAATATCCTGTTCTGGTGGAAATACCCTTACTTTTTGAAGCCGGATGGGAACAGGATGTCGATCGTATTGTTGTTGTATACGCGTCACAGGAAATCAGATGCAACCGGATTGTCCATAGGGACAAGGTAAGCATCAGGGATGCCGAACAGGCCATGTCCATTCAGTGGCCCTTGCGCTGTAAGATCAAAGGCGCCGATCATTGTATTGATAACAGTGCATCCTGGTTTCATACCTGTATGCAGGTAATGCATCTTGGACGGCACTATGCAAAAATGTTGGCCGGAAAAAAAGGATAAACTGGCACAGGTGCAGCTCCTTTTTGGGAATTTTTTGAAAAACCTGTTTTGTGTTGTAGAAAACGCTTGACATGCAAGGGTTAAGCAAATATTTAACCAGTATGGAGGGAGTTGCAGAACACCTGCGGCTTGGAGGACTTATTCGCTGATCTTTTCAACGGACAGACGCACATCGCAAAAATTCATTTTACTATTCTCAACTATTATAGTTTCAAGGCATTTTCCGCCGGAAATATTCAATAAAGATATTGATTAAAATAATTTTGCAGCCGGTAGCTGTTCTGTTTTTCAAGAACAATCAGTTTTCCGTGCGACCACCGGTTATTGATTCGATGCCAGGGTCTTGCGTCATGTTCTTGCCGTATTTGTTTCAATGAACTGAAATTTCATTTTTTTGTCAGTATTCGGCCGGTTACTGTTTTTTGTCGGTTCTTTACTGGTGAAAATAACTGTTTGTACCGTTGATGTGTCGTGTGACAACCAGGAATCATCATAGGGAAAAACGGATTTTTTTCTGTTGCCTCAGGTGTCCTTGATTGGAACATATGGACCGACATTGCCAGCGGTAAAAAAAGTCCCATTTTATTCAATTATTGTAGCCTGTCCGGGACCTGTTGAAGTTGCAGATGTCAGGCCATTTTTAGAATTGTCAGGCATTGGCAACAGTGCCGTAATACCCCAAGTGACCTTATCGGAGGAAGACCTGGTCAATGAATCCAACTGAATTGAAACACAAAAAAATCAAGGAACTGGTTGCTCTTGCCGCCTCGTTAAAAATCGAGGGCTACAGCACCATGCGCAAGCAGGAGCTCATCTTTGCTATTTTAAAGGCCCAGGCCAAGGAAGATGGGAAGCTGAGAGGAAGCGGAGTACTCGAAGTTCTTCAGGATGGATTCGGGTTTTTACGGGCTCCGGATTACAACTACCTGCCGGGACCCGATGACATTTATGTCTCTCCGTCCCAGATTCGCAGGTTGAACCTCCGTACAGGTGATACGATTGAAGGAGAGGTGCGGGCTCCCAAGGATAATGAACGCTATTTTGCCCTGCTCAAAGTGGATTCGATCAATTTTGAGCCCCCGGCTGCGGCCAAAAACAAGACTGCGTTTGTCAACCTTACCCCTTTGTATCCCGAGGAGAAAATAAACCTGGAGGTTGAACCGGATAACTACTCCATGCGGGTCCTTGATATAGCCGCTCCCCTGGGCAAGGGACAGCGGGGGCTCATCGTTGCACCGCCGAGAACGGGAAAAACTGTTCTCATGCAGAAAATTGCCAACTCCATTGTCCATAATCACAAGGAAATCAAACTCATTGTTCTATTGATTGACGAACGACCCGAAGAGGTCACCGACATGAAGCGCAATGTGGATGCCGAAGTCGTCAGTTCCACCTTTGATGAACCGCCGCAACGGCATATCCAGGTGGCTGAAATGGTCATTGAAAAGGCCCGGCGTCTGGTTGAACACAAAAATGATGTTGTTATTCTTCTTGATTCCATTACCCGCCTTGCCCGTGCCTATAATACGGTAACTCCGGCATCCGGCAAGATTCTCTCCGGCGGAGTCGAGGCCAATGCCCTGCATCGGCCCAAACGTTTTTTCGGCGCTGCCCGCAATGTTGAGGAGGGAGGCAGCCTGACTATTCTGGCCACGGCCCTCATTGATACCGGCAGCCGCATGGATGAGGTCATCTTTGAGGAATTCAAGGGTACCGGTAATATGGAAATTGTTCTCGATAGAAAAATGGCCAATCGCCGCATTTATCCGGCCATTGATCTGCAAAAATCAGGTACCCGTAAGGAAGACCTGCTCCTGACCGAGGATGAGATGAACAAGGTATGGATTCTCAGGAAAATTCTTTCCTCGATGAATCCGGCCGATGCCATGGAGTTTCTGCTTGATCGCATGCGGCAGACAAAAACCAATGCGGAATTTTTTGCCTCTATGAACCAGTAGGCTGTTTTTTCCTAATCAAAAAGATTTTTCCTTTAAAAAATAAGGAATTTTTAGTATATAAAAAGATTTTATTTTTTAGCTCATTGAATACATCAATTGACGGAGGTCGATATATGAAGTCGGATATCCATCCAGAATATCATAAAATTACTGCGGTTTGCGCATGTGGTAATACTGTTGAGCTTGGCTCGGTGAACGAAAAAATGGAGGTTGAAATCTGTTCCGCCTGTCATCCTTTTTTCACCGGAAAACAAAAGCTGATTGATACCGCCGGCCGGATCGAGAAGTTTAAAAAGAAATACGCAAAGTTTAACAAGCAGAAAAACCAGCAGAAAAATAAATAGGTTTTTTTTATTCTCACCACATGGCGCCAGCTGCTGCCATGTGGTTTTTTATTTTGTTGTATCGGTCTGTTGTATTTCTTGCCGTCGTTGTGTAGATGGGCTCTCCATCTTTATCACCTTTTTCCGAACGGAAAATGTGTATCCGTATCCTGCGATGACACGTTGTTTGTTCTGATTGTTCATCGTTATTACCTTTGGAACCCCGGATAGTTCATGTTTAAAAACCTTGAAGATATCAGCGAGAAACGGGAAACCCTTGAGATGCAACTGGCTGATCCGGAGGTGGTTGCTAATCAGCAGCAGTATCAGAAACTGGTCCGTGAGCATTCACATGTGGCCATGCTTGATGAGTTGTATTCCCGGTATTTAACCGTCTGCCGGGACCTTGAGGAGAACGCTGAAATTCTGCAAAATGAAGCTGAGGATCCCGAGTTTGCCGAGCTGGCACGAAGTGAAACCGAGGAGTTGCAGCAGAAGAAAAAAGAGATCGAGGATAAAATCAGGGTCCTTCTCCTGCCACGGGACCCCAACGACGAGAAGAATATTCTCCTTGAGATTAGGGCCGGAACAGGGGGCGATGAAGCCGCCCTGTTTGTTGCTGACCTCTTTCGCATGTACAGCCGCTATGCCGAGAGCCAGGGCTGGAAGATAGATATCATGAGTTCAAATCCCATCGGTATCGGGGGATTCAAGGAGATTATAGCCCTGATCAAGGGTGATCAGGTATACTCCCGTTTGAAATATGAAGCTGGTGTGCATCGTGTTCAACGGGTACCGGAAACCGAGACCCAGGGCCGTATCCACACCTCGGCGGTGACCGTTGCCATTATTCCCGAAGCAGAGGAGGTCGACCTGCACATTGAGCCGAGCGAGCTGAAATTTGATGTCTATCGTTCTTCCGGGCCGGGCGGTCAGTCAGTGAACACCACTGATTCCGCTGTCCGGGTCACCCATTTGCCAACAGGACTGGTTGTGACCTGTCAGGATGAAAAATCCCAGCATAAAAACAAGGCCAAGGCCTTGCAGGTTTTACGGGCCCGATTACTTGACAAGATCCAACAGGAACAGCACGACAAAATTTCCGAAGACAGGAAGAATCAGGTGGGAAGCGGAGACCGGAGTGAGCGGATCCGCACCTATAATTTCCCCCAGGGAAGACTGACCGATCACCGTATTAATCTGACACTGTATAAACTGGAACAGGTTCTGGCCGGAAATCTCGATGATGTTATTTTGCCTTTGATTACCCATTACCAGACCCAGGCCCTCAACCTCATGCAGGAGTAAGTACCGGCTGTCAGTTGTTGGCCGGTTTTCTCCAAACTCTCCCTGGACAAAATGTGTTCCCTGCTGACCAACGTGTCCAGCCCCGGCAACATAACAGCTTCCACAGAGGAATGGACCATTGGCAGAGCGCTTGCCCGGGCCGCACGCCATCTTGAACAGGCTGACGTTTCCCGGCCTGATTTTGAGGCCCAATACCTTCTGGGGGCCGTTCTGGAGATCAACAGGGCAGCTCTGTTCCTGTCCCTGGATAACAAGATAGAGGCCCGAGAGGCGCAACGGTTCTCAGCCATGGTTGACCGGCGGATGCGGGGTGAACCCCTGCAATATATCGTCGGCCAGGTCGAATTCTGGTCCAGAACATTTCACCTGACACCCGATGTCCTGATCCCCCGCCATGAAACCGAGTTTGTCCTGGAACAGGCCATTGGCTTGTTAAAGGGTCGGTTTCCGTGCCCGGAAACATTACAGTTACTTGATATGGGGGTTGGATCCGGTGTAATAGCCGATGTCCTTGCCGGAGAACTTGGCTGTCATGTTGTTGGCGTGGATATTTCCCCCGCGGCCCTGGCCGTGGCAGCTGCCAATATACGCAGACACCGGCTTGATAGCCAGGTGGCGCTGGTCTGTTCAGATCTGTTTGCAGCCCTTTCCCGCTTACGTAAATTCGATTGTATTGTTGCCAATCCACCCTATGTTGCTAAAAGCGAAAAGGGGGAACTGGCGGATGAGGTGGTTCGCTTTGAACCGGAGCAGGCGCTTTTCGGGGGGGATGACGGTTTGGACTGTTACCGCAGGCTTATTCCTGAGAGTTTGACCTTTCTCCATCCGGGCGGTTGGCTGGTTCTTGAGATCGGTGCCGGCCAGGGGCAGGCCATTACCGCCATGCTTCAACATGCCGGCTACCGGGATGTCATTGTCAAACCTGATTACAGCGGCCGGTCCCGGTTTGCCTGTGGCAGAAAAGAATAATAGAGAAAAATCAACAAACAGCAATGGATACGATAATCATCGAAGGGGGTAAACCCCTGCACGGGACCGTGGCAATAAGCGGCGCCAAAAACGCAGCCCTGCCCATTCTGGCCGCCACCCTTCTTGTTGGTGGCACTCACACCATTCATAACGTCCCGGACCTGCGTGATACCAGAACAATGTTGAAGGTCCTGGAAACACTTGGGGCAACGCACCGGAGAGAAGGACGGACCATCCACGTCGATACCAGCGCCTTGTCCGGGGCCGAGGCGCCGTATGATCTGGTGAAGACAATGCGGGCCTCGGTACTGGTCCTGGGACCGCTGTTGACCAGGGCCGGCTATGCCAGGGTTTCGCTGCCCGGAGGCTGTGCCATTGGCGCCAGGCCGATCAACTATCACCTGCGTGGTTTTTCCTGCCTCGGCGTCACAACCACCCTGGCCTGCGGCTACGTTGAGGCCCGATGCGAGACCTCCATGACCGGGGCAACGGTCTATTTTGATATACCCACGGTGACCGGCACCGAGAACCTGTTGATGGCATCGGTGATGGCAAAGGGGACGACCATAATAAAAAATGCGGCCCGTGAACCCGAGGTCGGCAACCTGATCGATATGCTCGTTGCCATGGGCGCTGATATTGAAGGACGGGACACGGACAGGTTAACGGTCCGCGGAGTGCGGTCACTTAAACCGGCAACCACGACCATCATTCCCGACCGCATCGAGACCGGCACCTATCTTATTGCTGTGGCTGCCACTGGCGGCAGGGTGGAGATCACCCAATGCGAACCCGCCCACCTGCCGGCGTTAACGGAAAAACTCCGGGCAGCCGGGGTGAATATTGAAGAGGAGGAAGGCAAGTTAACCGTTTCCTGTGCCGAGCAAATGGCGGCCAACCGTTGCCGTCTGCGCAGTGTTGATGTGAAAACCCTTGTTTACCCTGGTTTTCCCACCGACCTGCAGGCACAGTTCATGGCCTTGATGATTCAGGCGGACGGCACCTCCATCATTCACGAGACGATTTTTGAAAACCGGTTCATGCATGTTGCCGAATTACAACGATTGGGGGCTGATATCACCATTGACGGCGCCAGTGCGATTGTCCGCGGTATCGATCCGGCCGGTCTGTGCGGAGCGCCGGTCATGGCCACGGATCTGCGTGCCTCTGCTTCCCTTGTTATCGCCGGCCTGTCCGCCCGGGGGACAACGGAAATTTCAAGGATTTATCATCTTGAACGGGGGTATGAAAATATGATCGATAAACTGCAGGCCCTGGGGGCAACTGTTTACAGGGGAACTTCGTAAGGTATCACCGGCGTCAGGGTCCTGTTGTCGTGGTTTTTCCTTTTCAGCCCTCGTATGAGGGCAGCGGCAGGATGATCCGCATGGTGCATCCCTTGCCAGGCGCTGTTTCCACTTCAATGTTGCCATTATGCATTTCCACGATCTGACGAACGATTGCCAGCCCGAGACCAGTACCGTTTTCCCTGGTTGAGTAAAAGGGCTCAAAAATGTTTTCCAGAATGTCAGGCTCGATACCGTTCCCCTGATCAATTACCTCCAGACAGAGAACATTTTTCCCACCCCTTTCCTGTTCACCAGCCCTAATTGTGACAGAGCTGTTTTCCTCTCTGGAAAAAATAAGAGCATTCTCCACAAGATGCATAAGCACGGTCTGCAGTTGCTGCCGATCGCCGAATGCATCAAGATGTTGCGCAATTTCTATATTGATGCCATCGCATCCCTGCGCCTCTTTACCATCACAGGCAGCGGCAATGGATTCATTGGCAACTCTCCGCATGGCAAACCATT
Organism: Desulfobulbaceae bacterium; assembly: GCA_015489765.1. Taxonomy (GTDB): domain Bacteria; phylum Desulfobacterota; class Desulfobulbia; order Desulfobulbales; family Desulfobulbaceae; genus DRLX01. Next base: position 1,273 of record WFZC01000046.1, on the reverse strand, counting down.
CCGCATGCATTGGGGCCGGACGGGCAAATTGGAGAAACTCGTTAATTGTCTTTGCCATCCGTTTGGATTCCCGAAAGATTATCTCGCTAAGAGAACTGTCGGCATCGTCCCGGCCTTTATTTTCCATAACCAGGAGCTGGGCTGACCCGGAGATGGCGGCAAGCGGATTTCTGAAGTCATGGGCTATGGAGGCGCTGAGTTCCCCTATTGCAGCCATTTTTTCAGCCTTACGGACCCGTTTTTCCATCTTTTCAACCTCGCTGATGTCCTGGAGGGTGATTACCTTGCAAGTGTCCGGCTCCTTCTCTTCAGAGGTAGGAACAGAAGGAAAGTTGAGCGGTGAAAACGAATAACCGGCCCGAATCACGGTTCCATCTTTCTTTTTCAGGTCAACGACCTGACGAATTGAGTTTTTCTTCAACGTCAGAGTCGGGAACAGGTCCGACAAAACACGGCCTACAGCCTCGTCAGGGGAAAAGCCGGTTATACGTCCCGCGGCTGCATTGTATGAGGTGATTCTGCCCTGTTCATCAACGGTGATAATACCGGTGGCAATATCATCAAATATCTGTTTGTACAGAATTGATAACCGGTCAAATTCAACCGATGTCCTGGAAAGGGCCTCTTCCGTTGTTTGGAGTCTGGCGGCAAAAGATCCGCTGAGAAGAGCAATGATAAAAAAGGTAACCCCGTAAATGGCAAAAAGATTGGTCATCCTGAGTAGCGAATCAGATGTATCCAGGGCTGTCGCTGTCATATAGGCCGGAACAATTCCCCTGTACTCCAAAAAAAGAACAATCCCGTACAAAAGCGTGGCAGCAGCGGCAGAGATGAGTCCGCCTTTTCGGTACATGATCAGTCCGCCGGCAATGACAGGCAGGATAAATACCGGCGTAAAAATGGACTGGCTGCAGCCTGTGCCGTACACAAGAATGGCGGCAAAAAATGTGTCTCCAAGGAGTTGAATCAATCCGAATTGTCGCAGGTTCAGCCCCTGTTTCTGCAGAGTTGCCGAAGAACCGATGGAAAATATAAAGAGAATGGCGAGAAAGGCCAGAATATGGGTATCAGAAGGCAGGATAACCTGGGTGCCGAGGGAGCCCAAAACAACCGTGATGCCGATCAGCAGGGTGAAGAATATGATACGGATCAGCAGCAGCCAGAGGATGTGCCGCCGCAGCTGATCGGTGTTGTTGTGCATCGGAGTAAGCCTGATGAACGGTTTTCCGGCACTGACCTTTTTGTTGGTGGAATTCACGTTCAGTCCATATTG
>WFZC01000045.1 GCA_015489765.1 Desulfobulbaceae bacterium | reverse complement strand
TCCCTCTTCCTCCCGATAATAAAAAGATGATTTGTCCAGTTTGCCGGCAGCCAGCCACTGGAGGATGAAATCATCCACTCCGCCCCGGAAGACTTCCAGAAAATCAAGGGCCAGGGCTTCCCGGCCCGGATATTCCTGGTGGAGAAAACCAAGGGACGGGTCAAATCCCTCGATCAGCAATGCCTGCCTTATCTCGGACAAAAGAAGAGTATAGGCCAGGGAAAGCAGGGCGTTGACCGGGTCGCGCGGCGGCCGCCGGTTACGCTCCCGGAAGCGGAACCGGGATGGCAGGGTCCGGGCCAGCAGCCGGAACCAGCCATGGGCCAGCCGCCCCTCTATGCCCATGACCTCGGCGACCGTGGCGGCATGGGCAAGCTGGTTGTCCGCATGTTCACACTGGCGGCGAAACTGTTCCGCATCACCGGGGTCGCCATGAAAATGTTTGACCAGGGTGATGAGAGGCAGGGAGTAGCCGCTGATCTTTTCCCGGATAAACCAGCGGGCCATGGAGAGACAGGCCACAGGCCGGTCGGCCAGCCGGTGCTGCATCCGGCGCAGGGGAAGGCGCACTGCCAGCCCGGAACCGAGCATGGCCGCCTGGGGCCTGCCCCGGGCCGCGAGCATAAGCACCGGAATTCCGGCTTCTGCCAAGTTGCGCCATACCGCGGTCTCGGCCACGGGATTGCCATAGACGACCACCTGGTCAAGCTGGTTGATGCCAATGGTCTGGAGACGGTTGCGGGAACCGGGCCGCCTGATGAGAAGACAGCCGGCCTTGTATTCAAGCCTGGTTTTTTTATGATCTATCACGCAAAGCATAGTTGATCCTCGTCTTTCTCTGTCCCGTTGGTGTGATTATGGACAGGGCAATCTGCTGTTGCAGCCCGCCGGTCAGGTTGATTTCCAGCCAAAGAGGCTGCGTATTCTGTCCGGCAATCCCCGTGGCTTTTTCTCCGCAGAGGGCGCATAAAGGCTGTCCATCCTGTTCTCCTGCCTGCCCGCGGCCCAGAGAACGCCGGGATGACGGACCGGATAGAGACGGACATCATCCTCGGCCTCATCCACCCGCGCAAGGACACCGGCTTTCAGCCGGGCAAGGGTGCCGGGATCGGCGCGAATGAGAAAAACCGATTTCTGGAGGCTGACCCCATGTTTTTTGACATGGGCATGGACGCGCCGCAGCCGTTTCGGGTTCCGGATATCATAGGCAAGCACATACCAGCGTGGTTTATTTTTCATTGCCGTCTCCCTTTACCGTGGTTCTATCCCATGTACCAGACCGGGATACGGAATCCCGGCCGGGAACACCGGGTCCAGCCTCGCGGTTTTCGGCTGTTGTCCAGCCAGGCAAGCAGCAGACAGTCGGTTTCCTGGTCCATGATGCCGGTCAGTTGCAGAAACAGCTCCCTGGCCTCGGCGGATGTGAGGCGGCATTCAAAGACCGAATACTGGGCATCAAGTTTCCACTGTTTCAGCACCCTGAACATCCGCCGCCTGCGTCTGTTGGAACAGATGTCATAGGCAATGACAACCGGTTTTCTGCGCATTAAGTTCTCCCGGCCGATGGTTTAAAACGTCTCATCGTGGCCGATCCGCTCGGTGATAATGGCGCGGTACTCCTCGATGAGCTGATCCAGGGTCATCAGAAAGGTGTCCACGGCCCGCTCTATCCGCTGTTCTTCCTTTTTGCGGATGGTGGGGCTTTTGAATTTTTCCAGCCGCTCAAAGCGGGCGTCAAGGCCTGCGAGAAACCGGTCGGACAGCTCGTTGAACCGCTCCATCATGTCATTATAGGTGTTGGCGAAGAACTCCATCTGTTCCTTGCGCAGATGGGTTTTACCCATGACCAGGGCATGATTGGCCTCTTCCCGGACCTGGTGCAGGGCGGTGTCCAGTTCCAGCGACAGTTTTTTCAGGCGGAACTCAAACCCCTTTTCCAGTTCCTTGCGCAAATGGCCGCGAATGAGCCGCCGGCTGGTCCAGTCTGGCCAGGGTGGAAAAATGGATTTTCTGTGCCGGTTGAGTGTGTGGACGACAAGCTGCTGGTTTTCCCTGCCCGGCCGATGGATGAGGGTATTGCCGGAAGTAGTGGTTCTGCGCATGACGTTTCCTCCTTTCTTGTGGTTTCAAGGACAGTTTCGGATGGACTTTTTTTATTCTCCTGATTTTCAGACAGTTCCTTCCTGTTGACCCATGATCCGGTCACCGGCTACGGCGGCCTCGCCGACAATATTTTCAGCCGCCTGTTTCATTCTGGCCATGGACGCATGATGCCGGGTCTCTTCCCTGGCCTGGACGGTCTCGGCCCGCACCCTGGTCGCCTCCAGTTCCATCTCGCCGATATGACGTTCATGGAGGACCGGGGCAATGGCCGTGGTGATGGTGGCAAAGGCGAGCATGATCCCTGTTTCCATGAGCAGGGAAACAAGGATCGAGAAAAAAAAGACAAATTGCCGTGGCCGGATATCAAGGCCAAACATGGTGTGCATGGTGTTGAGCAGGGCAACAATTCTGGCATCATTCACCGCTTCGTCATCGCTGAAATCATCCTTGAGCAGCCGTTGCTTTTTTTCGGAAAAATCCCCACGAATGGCGGCAAGGGAATCTTCCAGTTCCCGCCGCAGCTGTTGCTGTTCGTTAAAATGGCGAAGGCGCATGGATTGTGCCTGGTCAGCGGCGGTTTTCTTTTCAGCGGCCAACCGTCTGGCAATTTCCCGGTACCGTTTGCCCTTGAACACGCCGCCGACCACGTTGTTCATTTCCTTGAGCAAAAGGGCTTCCAGTTCATCGATGCGGCGGCCATCCTGACGGCCGCTGTCTTCGGCCTCCCGGCGCTGTTGCCTGGTCAGGGCGGCTGCCGCCTGTTGATAATCAGTGGTTTTCCGCTCAATGATACGCTCCTCTTCCCTCATCAGTTGCTGTAACCGTTGCTCACGGACGCGGGCCAGGTTGGGACGGTCCAGATGGCTGGTCAGAAAAAGCATGGAGCAGAGAATGGAGAGCAGGACCAGGCCGAACCGGAAGACTGCGGAGGCTATCCTGATGGATGGAAGATAGGCGCCGTCACCAAGTGTGCCTAGGTAATAATGCCAGATCACGGCGGCAACCTTGCCGCCTTCCAGGGTGACACAGAGTAAAACCGCCAGGGAAGGCGGGGAGATAAAATGAATCAATACCTGGTATTCGATAAACAGGGAACAGAGAAACAGGCCAAAACCGATCAGGAGCTGGCCCGCCCAGCTTCCGTTGAAAAAATATCCCGTGCGCATATCCACCTCCTGTTTTCCATGATCTCTTGCCGAAAAGGATAAAGAAAGAAAAATATATTGCAAACTAAAATACGATATATTAGTAAGTTAAAATCAAATTGGAGTTTATAATTGGAGTTGATATGGAGTATATGCACCTGCGGGAAATCCGGGCGAATCAACATGAAATTGAAAAGGCCTTTGAACGGCTGATGGCGATCCGCATGCTGGTGGCGCGGCCCGGAGCCTGCCAGTGGCAATTTTTCCGTGGTTGTGCCAGGGTGTTGCTTGGCCCCGGGATGGATGAACAGGATAAAAGTCGGTGGACTGAACTGACACCAGCCAGGGCGGCCCAGTACAAGTTTGAGGTCGAGAACAAGCTGCGGCGTTTCTACCAGCGGCCAGGAGAAAAGCACCCCTTTGTCTTTACCCTGGTCCATAGAGACCGGCTGCACTGGTATGGCCTGGACAGGGAAGACTATCCTTCACTGTGCGGGTATTGTCTGCTGGTGAGGGACACGGCGGAGATGACAACCGGCCTGGCGCCGGTGGTCGGCCCGGAACTGGCAGCCTACCTGGAAAAGGTTGTCACAGAAGCCCTTGTCGCGGAATTCCGTGCCTATGCCGGCCTGCCGGAGCTTGATTTTTCACTGCTCGAGCCCTGGTTTATCAGGGACAGTCCGGCCTGGTTCCAGGTGACCAATGTGATGACCGGCTGCCGCAACCGCGGCTGGCGCCTGGACAATCCCATGAATCCGTCCACCTGCCGGATGCTTTCGGTGGTGGTGAAAAAGGTGTCAAAAAATGACGCCGAAGTGGCGACCAGGGAGTACTGGTACCTGCGCTGGTGGGACAGCCGCAGCAAAAAATACACCTACCCTTACCGGGAAACCAACAGCCAGCTCTATATCCTGAACCGCACCGGGCCGGAGACATGGAAAATCTTTCAGAATCTCCGGCCCATGCCCCGATCTTCCCAGCCCTTCCGCTGGAAATGATCAGGATGTATCCATCGTTGCCTGGCCTTTAAATTCCGGCAACGATATCCTGGCCAACCGCTGCTTGAAGGCGTTGACCTCGGGATATTACTGGCTGGTGCGGGACATGAGCGCGGAACATGCTTCAGCGGTATGGATGAGATTCCGATCCTTGGAATTGATATGATTTTTTCAAAAGTTACGCGCTACGCCATATCGAATACCAGTTCACAAAAAAATCATTTGATGCTATATAAGATACTGCATACAATTCCAAAATGAAAAATATTCAAATTGTCATCGATACCGGCAGCAGAGACAAGTTTGATCACGCTTTATCCAAAATTGGTCGAAATAATCCGCTTGATGAAAATGATGTGCCAATCAAGTAAAATCCAGGGCGGGCAACCCGTAACCCGATAATCATTGCCGTAAATGCCCGCCCCATCCCGATTCCTCCAGCAATGATAAACCGGCAAGCCAATCGTGCGCTTTTCGCAGTTCTGTTCCATCCGGAAAGGTCTTTTCCCGAGGCAGATTTCTGACAACCTGTATCTTGCCGGCGCCGGTGCAGTAGCGATCAAACACCTTGAAATTTCCACTGGGATTGCTGTCCGCCCATTTTACCT
>WFZC01000044.1 GCA_015489765.1 Desulfobulbaceae bacterium | reverse complement strand
TGTAACCAACGATTTACTTTCCGGCCAAAATCAACGGGATTTTTTCCGACATTTTCAGCGGGCCAAAACCGGCCAGTATAGCCGTAGCTGATCATTTTCTTCTTTTTTTTCTTCCTCTTGTTGTTTATCAGCTGGATTTTCTTCCTTTTTTTTCTTTGTCTTTTCTTTTTTTTCTTCCTCCCGGTAGAAGATTCACCAAGCCGGGGAGGATATCGTGCAACCTGTTACCTTTCGCTGTGCCTGCTGCCGGAGGATGCGTCCCAGGAACCCACGGGTCAAGAACCAGCGGTATTGTGGAGACAAGCGGTGCCAGCAGGCACGGAAGACCAAGTGGGAAAGAGAAAAACTGCAGGCAGACCCTTACTATCGAATCAACAAGAAGGAATGCCAGGAACGCTGGAAACAAAAAAATCCTGACTACTGGCAACAATACCGGCAGAGCCACCCTGAGTATCGGAAACGCAACAGGCGAATGCAGCACCAGAGAGACCAGCGTACCAGGGACGGCAACGAGTCGGGTACGGATCATCTTGTAAAGATGGACGCGTTAGATTCATTTTTAGACGATACTACAGAGAGTTATTTTATTTGTCCTGCAAGGATGGATCTTGCAAAGATGGACGCGTTAGAGGTAAAAATCATCCCAATATCACCAGGATAGTAAAATCTTGCAAAGAAGGACTCGATAGCGCCCTGGCCAATCCTGCGATACGGTACCCAAAAAAGGAGGCGCATTATGAGAAATCCACTTGTCAGTCACAGAGTCCGCTCCATTAACGGCAGTTTTGCCTTTATTGAACACCGTTTTCTCCGGCATGGTTTCTGGGCCAGTCTCAGTCACCACGAACTTCTGTTATACTTTTTTCTCGTCCTGGTCGCCGATCGGCAGGGGCTGTCCTTCTATTCCTACGACAAGATCTGTTCTCTGCTGGCCATCAGCGTTGATGAGTACATTCTGGCCAGGGACAGCCTGATTAACAAAGATCTCCTGGCCTTTGACGGTACCTTCTTCCAAGTTCTCTCCCTGCCCCCGGAACCTGTTCGTCTGTCACAACTTCTGCAGAATAAAGAAGACATGGAGCGGGAAGATCCGGCCACGATCCACCAGCTTATCCACGGAGGGACAACATGATCAATCGACGAATTGTTTTTGAGATCCATCAGTTGCAGGCCAAAGGGTTTTCGTGCCGCAGTATTGCCAGACAGCTGCAGATAAACAGGGAAACTGTGGCAAAATATCTTGCCGAGCCCACCCGGATGCCGGGCACAAGAAAAAAGAAATCCTCCAAGCTTGATCCGTATCAAGGCCTGATCGAGGAAATGGTCAAAGAATGTCCTGACGTCAAGGCACCGGTGGTTTTGCAGCGGATACGCGAAAAAGGCTTTGATGGGAAAATTACCATTGTCCGGGACATGTTGCGGAACCTGCGGGGTAAAACAAAAAATCGGCAGCCCTTTATTCGCTTTGAATCCAAGCCCGGGGAGCAGGTACAGGTTGACTGGGGGCATATGGGCACGCTGAGCTATGGTGAAAACAAAAGAAAGCTCTATGCCCTTGCAGTATTGGAAGGGTACAGCCGGATGCTGTACGTATTTTTCTCCCACTCTCAGCAGCAGGAGTATCTGCACCAGGGGCTACTGGAAGCATTTACCTATTTTGGCGGCCTGCCCGGAGAGGTGCTGGTCGACAATATGCTCACAGCGGTCACGGAACGGGTCGGTTCCATCATTCGCTTTAACGAGGCCTTTCTTGATTTCCTGGGGACATTTTCCATTACCCCGAGGGCCTGCACTGTCCGAATGCCGCAGGAAAAGGGCAAGGTGGAAAACGCCATCAAGTACATACGGCAAAACTTCTGGCCCCTGCGGCAGTTTGCCGATCTTGCCGATGTACAGCAGCAGATGCGCCACTGGCTGGATACCGTGGCCAACGTGCGCAAGCACCATACCACGGGACAGCGGCCCGTGGACCGGTTGCACGGTTTACGCCCTGTGCCGGACCTTCTGCCGGACTGTCGGCAGGTATGCTCACTGCTGGTTCACAAGGATTTTGGGGTTCGCTTTGACACCAATGTCTATACCGTGCCGCCCTGGGCCATAGGAAAACATGTGACCCTCAAGGCGGATACTGCACGGGTATCCGTCTATTTCAAGGACAGGTTGATTGCCTGTCATCCCAGGTGCTGGGACAGGAAACAGCGTATAGAGCTGGATATTCACAGGGAGCAGGTGAAAAAGATCAGGAAGAAACTGCTCCGTGACCGCCAGATCATTCTCTTTCTTTCCCTTGGTGAGGTTGCCCTGCAGTATCTGCAGCAGTTGACCGACTCCGGGTTACCGATCAGAAAAAATATCACCCAGCTGCTCTCTCTGCAGGACGAGTATGGTGATTCCTCCCTGCTGTATGGCCTGAACAAGGCTATGAAAAAGAAACTGTATGGCGCTGACTATGTCCGCAATATCCTGTACCAGGAGATGACTCCGGTCTGCGAGCATCCGCCGGTACGACTCAAACAGGAGAATCTCAATGAGATCAGGCTCACAACTCCTGCTCTGGCCGACTATGACTCCGTCGCAATCAAAAGGAGAAATAACAATGATTGACACCGTGCAACAGAAGTTCAAAGAGCTACGCCTCAAGCATTGTTCAGAGAATATAGAATCCATACTTGAGCAGGGAAAACAAAAAAATCTTTCACCTTTGCAGCTCATTGAACGGCTACTGGATCTGGAAATAGAAAAACGCAGGCAGGCCCGGATCCTTTTGCGGTTCAAACAGTCAAAACTGCTGGAGCGACCGACCATAGATCAATTTGATTTCTCGTTCCATGCGTCACGTAAAAAACAGAAAAACCTGATCCTGGGCCTCATGGACCTGGAATTTATCCGGCAGAAGAAAGACATCGTTCTGATCGGTAATCCAGGGGTCGGCAAAAGTCTGCTGGCCAAGACCATTGCCTATGCCGCTACCCAGAACGGCATCAAGACCTTGTTTACATCGGCCATGGACATGATCAATCAGCTGATCGCGGCCCAAGACGGTCACGACCTGCTGAAGAAACTCAAGACATATCAAACTCCGGACCTCCTTGTCTGTGACGAGATCGGATATCTTCCGCTTGGCAAGCAGGGCTCAAATCTGTTTTTCCAGGTTATCAGTGCACGGCACGAGCAGAAGTCGACCATTATTACGACCAATCTGCCCTTTGCACAATGGGGAAATATTTTTGATTCCACCTCTGTTGCCACCGCGATTGCCGACCGTCTCGTCTACAACTCGGAGATCATTATCATGGAGGGAAAGAGCTATCGAAAGAGAGCGTAAAGAAAAAAAGACAACCCAGGGCAGGACAGGAGGGAAAACCGTTTATCGTTTAACCCGAGACGCCGAACTGCGTCCTGCTGGCCAACCGGCTGGTTTTAAAACGATGTTTTTGGCTGGTTTTTAGACCGCTGATCACAAATTGCCGGACAGCTCTGCAGCGGGGGCTTCGCGATCATAGAGAAAAACTTGCCGATCCATCTGCTGTGCAGGATGGGGTGGATCGATTGACGGCGGCGTTGAGGCGTCTGCAGGGGCCGCTTGACCTGGATGCGGTGCGCGGCGTGGAGGGTGATGCCGCTCATGTATATTTTTCCGTGTTTGATCATCTTATCATCAGGAACAAGGAGGACTTTTTCTTCCGCAGCCGCAACCGTCGGCCGCCCCTGGACCGGATAAACTGCCTGCTTTCTTTTCTCTACACCCTGCTCATGCATGATGTGCGCTCAGCCCTGGAATGCGTGGGCCTGGACCCGGCGGTCGGTTACCTGCACCGGGACCGTCCGGGACGATCCGGGCTGGCCCTGGACATGATGGAGGAGTTTCGACCCATGGCCGACCGGCTGGCGCTCTCCATGGTCAATCTTGGCCAGATGAAGGCAAAGGGTTTTACCATCAGCAAGGGGGGAGGAGTCCGCATGGATGATGATACCAGAAAGACCCTGTTGACAACCTATCAGAAACGAAAACAGGATGTGTTGCTGCATCCGTTTCTGGGCGAGAAGATGCCGCTTGGTCTTTTTTTTCATACCCAGGCCCTGCTGTTTGCCAGATTTCTGCGCGACGACCTGGATGGCTATCCACCGGTAATCCTGAGGTAGAAGTTTAGTTTTTCTGTCATCCTCGAGGGCTTGACCTGGCCCGTCATTCCCGTGATCTGTTGGGCGGGAATCCACGGGTTGGGAATCCACCGTTGATTATCAGGCCTGCCCTTTTATTGGATGCCCGACAAAGCGCTCGGGCATGACGGAAAAGGGGCAGGGCATAGCCCGTCATCCCGTGTTGTGTACCAGACCCGTCATTGTCGTGGTCTGTGCCTGACCCGTCATTCCCGTGATCTGTTGGACGGGAATCCACAGGTTGGGAATCCACCGTTGATTATCAGGCCTGCCCTTTTATTGGATGCCCGACAAAGCGCTCGGGCATGACGGAGGAGAAGAACAGAAAATGAACCATATTGAAACAATGGAGAGTCCGAATGTTTGTCCTGGTAACCTATGATGTCAAAACCAGTGATCTCGGCGGCAAGAGACGGTTGCGCCGGATGGCCAAGGCCTGCGAGGATTACGGCCAGCGGGTGGAGCATGTCGGGGCAAAACCCTCTATTGACCAGGAGGGATTACTGCTTGTATGACAAATCGCGAACCTTTTAGAAACAGAGAATACCTGGAAGGTCCGCGTTGGTTTCCATTTTTGGGATTTATGACATTTGGTTGGTTGTTGCAAGAGATGTGGACCTTGTTGATTTTGAACTTCGAAGAATCGTTAACTTTTGCTCAATCCTGACCTTTGGTTACGTACGGATTGACAGTCGTCCCCCACGCGGGGGCGTGGATTGAAACAAATAATTCAGGATTTGACCCAGGCAACAATATCCGTCGCCCCCCGCGCGGGGGCGTGGATTGAAACACCGGCAGGCTGGGTTTTCTTCTTCTATCTGGATAATTCAATGACCCAGTCGCTTAAGTTCTTCTATTTCCTTGGGGGACAATTTAGGGAGATATTGTTGATTGTTATCGTTTTTCATACTTTTTATTAAAGAGTGTTCATCTGCGGCTCGCTGCTCTTCTATGCTCAGTTGCTGTTGACGATTCATACTGAGCCACTCGTTTCTACATTCTTCATGGCCATCATTCCAACCCTGCCTGTAATCCTGATTGTGTTGGAATGCTTGAACGTTTTTATGGAATTGAGAAAACAAGTCGCCGGCGGATTTTTTCCCACTGCTACAACCGTCATCAAATCCTTGCGCATAGGCAGGGGACGCGCCTTCATTCATGAGTCGCTGGCCCTCTGAGGCGCAGGAAGCAAGTAAAGCGGCAACGCCAAGGCAGAAAAAAAGCAAAAGAGTTCTTTTTCGTGATAAAATATTGAATTTCATGGGGAGCACCTTATGTATTTTTAAGAGGGAAGAGATTGTTGTCACCATTATGAAAATTGCGGGATATTAAACGTATCCTTTTTGTAACTGCAATAGGACGATTTTAAGTAATGATATGCATAAATGCAAGGAAAAATAATATGATGTCGCTCTGCTACAGTGTTCTTTCCATTAAGCGAACCGTTGCCTGGAAAAATGATTATGCTCTTTTTTCCCCATTTCTGTCGTCTGCCGGTGAAACAGTTAATACTGTTGCAATCATCTGCTAATTATCCGTTTGCCAGACCCTCTTCTTTTGTGTACTGAAAATATCCCGGAATTAACGCGACGCTCTTTGATTAAAAACAGGGATGTCGTAGAACCCTTTCCATGTTTGCTTTTCTGCTTATATTCTTTGTTGTTTTACTTTGTTACGCTGTTACTTATTTTTAATTTCAGGCCGGATTCTCCGGGAACCAGCTGGTACAGCAGTTCACGCATGCCGCCGGTCGGGTTGGCGTTACTGTCATTTTTTTTGTAAAGGGGAAAACGTCGGGCCAGCTTACCGTTGACCACGGCAAACTGATCATGACCCAGGTAGCCTTTTGAATTCCCGGCATCATCCTCAAGCGGCGGCAGGTAAATTTCACTTAGGGATCTGTTATGATCGGAGGCATAAGCGACCAGGCTGCCATAGCTTCCGCTGCCGGCAGAATTGATGTAGACATAAATTTCCGGGAAGCCGTCTTTATCAAGATCTCCAATTTCCGCACCGGTAACCGTCCCGTCCACCTCTTTTTTAACGATAGGAGAATTATCAACTGACAGGCCTGCAGGAGTAATTTTTACGTCGTTGAGTGAGCTTTCATTCGAGCAATTGACATGAAAGCTGATGCCATCCATCTTGAGCGTTTTATCAAAGGCGCCACGCTGATCTGCAGCGTTGACCTGTAGAGTGAGAAGCATGACTGCCGCCAAAAGAGAAAACGTTATGATTAGCAATCGACATTGCGGAGCATAATTTTTCACTGTAATCACCTCCTGTTTAATATTTTTAGGGAATCTTTTCAGAACTATTGGTTGCAAGTATATCTCCTGGGGCACGGGACGTTTTTTATCAATGAGGTTTATCCGATCGGCGCGAAATCCTGGCGGGTTCCAGTCCGGCCTGTATTTCAGGTAATCTGCAGTGAGCTCGGGAAGAAAAGGTGGCATGGACACCGACTGCTATAACAATATCGGCAAAATCTTTGCGGTATCCCTCGACCGTAAGAGCATTAATTATCAGGGCCTTTGTTGCTTTCTCAGAACCATCATGTCAGGTTTCGTTTTTCTTGTCAAGGATGCGCATTGACGCACCTTGCGCCGGCAAGGAAGAGTTGCGTAATTTGACCGGAGCGTATCCTTACTATCATCAGGAAACCGTCTTTTATCATAACAGGAGTCTTTGTGAGTATCAGAAATTATTGAAAACAACAGGATTATACTGTGAAATATCTACCAGTAGCTGTCTGTACGGCACAGGGCATGGTTTGGAACAATGGGAGGAAATCGCAGGACTTTAAGAGGAGGCGGGAAGTGACAACCAACAGGCGGCGGGGAGAGGAAAGCCACCTGTTGATCAAACCGGCCTGGGCTTCGTCCGGTTCGGGGCGAGAGTCAACTTGCCCTGTCGGCGGGAAAATAGATGTTTTGATGACAGTTCGTTGGATTTGGAAAATATTTTTTCCATGCTGTTTGTGGGCGGCAGCCGGACATATCAATGATGCGTCCGGCCGCTTTTCACAAGATCAGCATACAACAGCCAGGTCGTGACATTAATGGGTTTTTTCCGTCACTTGGTTGGACTCAGGCGCAGTCTGAAAAATACCCTTTATCTTATGGAAACAGCAAGGATCACAACGAGTTGTCAATCAATGGTATTT
>WFZC01000043.1 GCA_015489765.1 Desulfobulbaceae bacterium | reverse complement strand
GCCTTTCCATGGACGTGGAAAGGTCGCGCTGGGTGCGGGCGAGGTTGCGTTGAGCATTCAGGGATGCTACGTTTGTATTGATCGTCAAAGCCATGGTTCATCCTCCATGAAACTATGTTCCGCCTGGTCGTCAATGATCCGACCACTGGCTCACGATACAAACGTAACATCTCTCAACTGTGTCTCTCGCTTACCTTTTCGGTACCTCCGGATACTTGCTTTAGTAATTTCTTCGCTGCCCTCCAAAAGCCGGGTAAGGGCAAACTTTCCGAACTCCTTCCGACAACCACTCCCCACAAGGGTGGGAGATCCAGCCTACTCCAAATTCTTCACAGGCCATTCAAGGTCCTCAACCACCGCTCTGATTTTTTCCAGACCTGAGCGATAAATTTCCTCCGCCATTTGCTGTCGATCGGCAAAGAGCAACACCTTGTACCAGGCTGTCAAGAGATGAAGTATGAATAAAATGAAGACCTCAGGGCGTCGATCACTGTCATTTTCCCGGTTGGCCATAACCGCCTTCAAAACGGCCCTGTCGATCACCTGATTGAATTCTTTCCAACTAAACGCCTCCAGTTCCAGACCGCGGATCACATCTCTTTTCAAACCTTCTGTTACAAGGTCAGAATCTTTTGTATATGGTTTCCAGTTCTTCCCTTTTTGGGCCGGTAAAAAGGCTTTTTTAATCCGATTGATATCATCAACTTTTCCGGGATAGTTGCGAAGCATAATAGCCTTGGAGCGTCGGGCCCGGGCACCTTTCACCCTCGCACCATCGGAAAGATTGTATACCGAGATATTCCTGCATGCCGATTGAATAGCCTGTTCGATAACAATTCGGGTCTGGGTCAGAAAAGGGGTACTGTGGATCATCGATGCCTGCGACGGAAAATTTGCGTTTACAAGGACCTGTTGCATTTCCTGCAGGTAATCCTTATTCTTACGCTTTTCAGAAATAACGCGCAATCGATCATACATGGTTCCACTTGCGTGGTTTCGCTCTACGCTCCGGTACCCGAAGTCACAACCAAGCAAAAATATTTCACGGGGCTGGCACAGACAAGCAAAAGCAAAGGCCATATTCGTGGTGGAAGGAAGAACCCGTTCCAAAGGAACGGTATATCGCACAGGAGCGACCTTATCACTAACGCCAAGAAGCAAAAGATCTTCAAAAAAATCAACCACTGTTTGTGGAACATTACTTGAAGCAATTGCTGTAATTGAGGGATCCAGTGCCAGTAAATATCGAAGACCTTTCTCACGAATCATCGTTTCCATGGTAAACTGAAAATCCGGCCTAATACCATGGGCAAGCAGGGGTTTGACAGCACTCAACACCGCAAATATCAGAAGTTTGTCCTGGTTGGCAGCCAACCACTCTAGATCATTATCAAGGGAAGGACCAGAAGCGACGACAGCAATCCTGGATTTTCCCGAAAGCCGGGGACGATTGGTCAAAAGCGGGATCCCTGCCCTGAGATTTTCCGCCATCTGCCCTAAGGCAGCGTAATCATAATCCAGGGGAAATACTACATTTGACATTGTAACCTGGTGCATGCGAAAGGATTCGATCAGGTGAGGATTTTCAGGATGCTCGTACGCCGGTAACACTCTTGTCCAGAGATGCCGACTCACCGAGTAATTGCTGAAAAAAAACCTGATGGCCTCACTTTGAGGATCAGGACCGATGGAGAACAACACCTCAGACTGAGCGCTTATCTTTTCATAATCGAGAAAATAGCACGAGACCTCAAACCGTTGCGGATCCGGTTCGACCAGGAGGATACTGGCCACTTCTGTTCGTGAGAGATAATAATCTATGTGCAACCCATGAAAAATACCGAGAAAGACAACAGGAGGAGAAAACCTTCTGCCATCGGGCAATTCTTTTAAGTTGATCTGCTTAAGTGAAAAACGAAAAAGCGATTCCGGAAACTGGGTCAGGAGCTGTTGATAAATCTTCCGAAGAGGTCTACCATGCTTAGGATACAGGTCCATCGCCGGGACCTTGAAATTACAGAGATCAATCCATGCATTATGAACCCAGTTTCCCATCATGGCGGCAAACTTATCCAACCCTGCTTGCGGATGAGCCAGACCTCCTGTCTTCTCATGGGTTATGGTTAGGAATTCCGATGTAATATTCAACTGATAGGGACAATGTCGTTTTTTTACAACCTCCAACAACGATGGATTGCATCGCTCAAAAAAAGCGATATTTTTTTTATACATTTCCTGCAAAATCGCAGGGCGATCCTCTCGAGAGCTAGCCCTTATCAGGTCAATCATTGATATATCCATTGGTACCAAACCTATCACCAGAATACATTTCAGCTAAATTGTACATGTAGCCACCTAGAATCTATCGTCATCCGTTCCATGTGTACTTCTTCACCACCTACAAAACTCACCCGACGCGGCGAATAACTTCAATTGTACAGAGGGATATGTTTGCTGATAAATCAATATTGATCACCGGGGGAACCGGATCGTTCGGGAAAAAATTCGCCAGGGTTCTGCTGGAAGAGCACTGTCCCAAAAAGATCATCATATTTTCTCGGGACGAGCTCAAGCAGTTCGACCTCCAACAGGAACTCAACGCCCCCTGCATGCGCTATTTCATCGGCGACGTGCGGGACCGGGAACGACTGATCCAGGCAATGCGCGGCGTGGATTACGTGGTACATGCTGCTGCCCTCAAGCAAGTTCCTGCTGCGGAGTACAACCCAACAGAATGCATAAAAACCAATATCTATGGGGCAGAGAACATCATCCATGCGGCCCTGTATAATGAAGTGTCTCGGGTGATTGCCCTGTCGACGGACAAGGCTGTCAATCCCATCAATCTTTATGGTGCCACCAAGTTAGCATCAGACAAGTTGTTTGTCGCTGCCAATAATTTTTCAGGTGGACTGAAAACCATTTTTTCTGTGGTTCGTTACGGTAACGTTGTAGGGTCTCGTGGATCGGTGGTACCCTTTTTCCGGAAGCTCCTCGCTGAAGGCTGTGACTATCTACCGATAACGGATAAGCGAATGACGCGCTTTTGGATAACCCTTCGTCAGGGGGTAGACTTTGTTTTAAAAAGTTTTGCCCGAATGCAGGGGGGAGAGATTTTTGTCCCCAAGATCCCTTCTATCCGGATCACGGATCTTGCCCAGGCCATGGCACCGGAGTTACCGACAAAGATCATCGGCATACGGCCTGGTGAAAAGCTGCATGAAATAATGTGCCCTTCCGACGATTCACATCTTACCCTGGAATTTGCCGATCATTTTGTCATACGTCCCACCATAACCTTCTCCGGAAGGAGTAATGATTTCATCTGCAACAAGCTGGGGGAAAAAGGGAAACCGGTGAAGCAAGGGTTCGAATACAACTCCGGAACCAACAATCACTTTCTCAGCATCGGCGAAATTCGAGCCTGCAACAACCATACGTAACCGTGACGATTCCATATGGCAAACAGAATATTACGGCCGGGGATATTGCGGCAGTGATGGAAGTCCTTGCTTCGGACTGGCTGACCCAGGGACCGCGGGTTCCGGAGTTTGAAAAGACTGTAGCCAGGTATTGCGGGGCCCACCATGGCATAGCAGTCAACAGTGGCACCTCGGCTCTTCATCTCGCCTGCCTTGCCTTGGGAATCGGCCCGGGAGACCTGGTCTGGACCAGCCCCTTAACCTTTGTGGCATCGGCGAACTGCGCCCTCTACTGCGGGGCTGATGTTGACTTTGTCGATATTGACCCGGAAACCGGCAACCTGTGCCCTGAAGCCCTTGCAGCAAAACTGGAAGACAGCCGGAGGCTTGGGGTTCTTCCCAAGGTGGTTATACCGGTACATCTCTGCGGCCAGTCCTGTGACATGAAAAGCATCCATGCATTAGCAAAAGAATATGGGTTTCATATCATTGAAGATGCATGTCATGCTCTTGGAGGACAATACCTTGGCCGGGCGACAGGCTGCTGCCAGTACAGCGATATCACAGTCTTCAGCTTTCATCCAGTGAAAATGATAACCACCGCCGAGGGCGGCATGGCCCTCACCAACAATGCCAACCTGGCGAGCAAAATGGTCCGGATGCGGAGTCATGGTATTACAAGAGATCCGGGAGAGATGCAAGCACCTGCCGACGGGCCATGGTATTATGAACAGGTTGAACTGGGTTTCAATTATCGCATGACAGAACTCCAGGCGGCCCTGGGGATCAGCCAGATGCCCAGGCTGGACCAGTATGTGCGGCGTCGACAAGAACTCGCCAGCCGTTATGACCGACTGTTGGCGGACCTGCCTGTTTTACCTCTCCGACAACATCCAGATTGCAAGTCAAGTTGGCACCTGTACGTTATTCGGTTCCAGGGCCAGTATAAAGGAAAACGGCGCAGGCAGATCTTTACCGCCATGCGAAGATATGGCATCGGGGTTCAGCTTCACTACAAACCCATTTACCGCCATCCTTATTTTCAGCGCCTGGGATTTTCTGAAACAGCGCTTCCCGGGGCCGAGCAGTACTATTCGGAGGCCATGACGCTGCCCCTGTTTCCCGCTCTTTCAGAAAATGATCAGGACAGGGTGGTAAACGTCCTGAGCAGGGTTCTTTACCGCAACCCGGAGTGAACCGAAGTCGACCACCCCAGGCATGGACCTCCTTAAAATGGTGATCTACAACGGTGTCAATTTGCGTTGGAGGAACCCGCTGAAAGGCGGAATTCAATGCTCATTCTTCCTTTCCAGAACGTATTGGCCACGTCATCGCGTTCGCAGATTGAGTTGTATACCCGTAGGAAAAAATCAGGTTCCCCCGATCCACCGGTAACCTCACGGTAGTGAACAAGAGGAACTGAATACAGTTCCGCCGGATTTGAAGTGATTGTCAACTCTTTCACGGCATCCCCCACCACCAGCCGGCCATCGGTATTGCCCAGGCAGTGTCGGCAGCTGACAATCTGGTTGACCGGCGCCTCCTGAGACACCCGGATATCACGAAGGCGGAATTGTTCGGCCCGGTCGCCGCCATTGATTGTTTGATAAAAGAGGGTGTTCCTATCAAAGGAACGGGGAGGAAATGTACAAATGCCAAGGCGTAATGAAGCTGGCCTCAGATCCTGAGCGTACATTTCGTAGCGAATAGTGAGAACGTTATCACCCAGGGTCAGAATCTTGAAGATGCTGAGGCCGGGGAGTTGCATGGGAACCTTGTTACTCACCCTGACCCCATCCTCAGCCACCTGGATATCAAGATCAGATATCTTCGAGGAAAGATCTGTATACAGGTGGCCGTTCTGTGTGAGAAGCATGATATGGCCGGAATAGAAATCAGAGCCAAGCGAGATATCCGAAAAAAAACCATGGGGAATGGTACCAATCAATGGATGAGGGCTGTATTGCCTACAGAGGAAGGATTCGATGGCCAGGCCTCGGTTTTTAAGAAGTGTCAGCGAGGTTCCATTGTTTTCAATCAGCAGTCGGCGCCCCTTATGCCTGGCAACCATGGCTGAAGAGGATCCTGCCTGTACTTTCTTTACCTCCTGTAATTGTTTCTGCACCGTTTCCCGGTATCCCCCCTGGCCCGCCTGGTAAAGGGCCGCGCCCATCCTGTTTCGGAAGTTCTCTATTTTCTCGTCCGTGGTGTGGGTCCGAAAATCACTTCCCCAGAGCCTGACCAGTTCCCTACGCAGGTGGCCGAGCTCCTCCATGCGGCAGTTATCAGCCTCCAGCTGCGTAAGGGTGTCAAGCAGCCTGTGGCACTGGGTGTTCATTCTGGTGGATGCCCGTCCGGTAACCGCCCATCGACTAACATTGTATTTATCCTGTTTCTTTGTCCGAATAGGGTAGGAGGGCGTACACACCCGTTCAATTTCAGGCAACGAAGCGGTTCGGGCACGGGCAAGGGCCTGGGAGGGCAACAGTATGGACGCTTCCCCTTTTTTGGTCAACCTGCCAAGCAGGTTGTGGAGTTTTTTGAAATGTCCCCTGTCGGCCGTCAGTGTTTCGAGGGTCCCGGGACGGTAATCGAAAACCTCTACATCGGAGGCATAAAGAGAAAAAAGAGGATTAGCCACGGAAGAGCTGTTTGCGTTGTTGCAGCAGGCTGTGATGAATTCTTCCCACTCTTCTTTATCCAGCTCTCCCCAGACTGTTCTTTGTAATTTCTGGAAGGAGATACAGTCACTCCACAGGAAAATCAGTCCGGTTCCGGAGTGGATTACGGGTTGATAACGCCAGCTTTCCGGCCAGGAGTGTTCTTTCCTGGCATTCATCCAATCAAAGATAATGGCTTCATAGCCGGCCTCCCGGTACAGGTCAGCCAGGCTGTCTGAATAGCACTGCTCATTGACAAGAGCCGTTTTGGGCCTGGTCCTGAGTATTTTTTTATATGTTTCGATACCATATTGCAGGTTCCATCGATTGACTCGGGCCGGGATCAAGGGGAAGATGGCCTGCGAATAACTTGAGCCGATCAACTCGACCCGCCTGCCTGCAAGCAGCGTTTCCAGCCTCGTAATATACGAAGGCTGCAAATCGGCAATGATTTCCAGTGTCTCTCCCGTGTATTCCAGGCCCATCTGTATGCCGTTTTCCGCAATATCCAGCAGCCGACCATACACCTTATCCACCAGGTACCGGTAATGATCTGTGGGGATCGACGAAAAGGCCAGATTATGGTGAAAGACAAGAAAAAAGTTCATGGGGTACGGGTAACTATTTTGATCGTCTGATACACCCAGTCAGCATGGTCTTCCGCTTCTTCTCTTGTATCTGCGCAAATGACAAAGACTCCGAATCTGTCGGCATGACTCCGTACCGGCGGCACCCGGTCTCCGGGCTTATACCAGAATTCCAGTTTATGCAGCCATGGCTGCCGTCGGACGGCCTCCTCTCCTTCTATTCGAACCAGCGTTCCGGGCTCGGGGAAAAAATACCTGTTGACCACTCCTCTCTGAAACCGGGGGGTAAGTACGTCGAGATTCGGTTCACGCCCGATTGCAATATTGATGGCGGCTTCAACGATATTGACACCACAGCCCAGCGGAATGAGACTTTCTGAAAAATCACCGCCCGAAAGACGAGTAGCCATTTCTATCATTCTCGGACCTTCCTGGGTGAGGACCACGTCCCCCTTGACAACACCATTTTCGACACCGAGGGCTAAGGCTGCTTTCTCCACCAGCCGTTCAACGGCCTGTCGTTGTTCGGGGGAGACACGGCTGGGAACCCAACCGCCGTTTTCGATAATATTGGGTGCATAACGTTGCAGCATGGCATAGTTGCGGTCAGCAAACCCTGGTGTATGGGCCCGGCCCTTCCACATGATTGTTTCCGTGCTGATTTGCAGTCCGGGGAGAAACTCCTCCACCATCACCTGGCCTGTGAAAGAGAGGGCCAGGGACTGCTCGTACAGTACCTGGAGATCACAGCCTTGATTGAGATAGAACACCCCGCGAGCTCCGGAACGATCCACCGGTTTGAGAACCAGCGGATATCCCCGCTGCTCGACAACCTGGATCAATTCCTCGAGACTGCGGATGATCCGAAACCAGGGAACGGGAACGTTGTGATCTGCAAAACAACGCTTCATCAAGTACTTGTTCGTCGACAACCTTGCCGACTCCATGGGAATGTGCGGGGTGCCGAGATACGATGCCAGTTCACAGACAACCTGAGGGATATCGCTCCCCATAACAAGCACGCCGGCAATAGGCCCCTTTTCCCGCTGATACCGATCAACCAGTCTTTTCAGTGCCGGAATATCAGTGGTGCTGACCTGCGCATGGTCGTCAGCAAGCGTGAAACCGGGAGACATTGCCTGTCTGTCCACCACCAGCACGCGTAAGCCCATGTTACGGGCTGTCCGGATCGCAAAGAGCTGGTCTGCACTGGCTCCCAGCAGAAGAATGGTCTGCTGGGCCTGTCTTTTCTCCTCAACCAAGGTAGGCCCCTCCGCTGACACTAATTACCTGGCCGGTTATGTAACTCTGTTCGTCAGATGCAAGCAATATGCAGGTGCTGGCCACGTCCCGCAACCGGCCTGGCCTTTTCACCAGGGTCATGTCGATTATTTTCTGTCCGTCAGGGCTGGACAATTCCTCCGCTGTCTGGTCGGTCCACATGATGCCAGGAGCCACTGCATTCACCAAGATATTATGTTCAGCACCATAACGGGCAATCACCTTGGTGAGACTGTTGAGCCCTGCCTTGGAAACAGCATAATGGACGGTCTTGGGCCCATGATATTGGCCGGCAACAGAGGAAATGTTGATGATTCGTCCACCCTGTTGCCTTTTCATGTAAGGAAAAACTTCCTGGCTGCAGATAAAAGGCCCCTTCAGGTTCACTTCCATGACCCTGTCCCAGTCTTCATCGGTCGCCTCCTCGAACCAGCCCCGCTTATTGATCCCGGCATTGTTTACCAATATATCAATCCGGCCAAACTCATCCCTCGTCCTGGAAAACATCTCCCTGACTTCCGATCGCCGCGATATGTCGGCCCGGACCGCGATGGCCCGGCTACCGATTGCCTGGATCGTCTGCACGGTCTCGTCGGCAAGATCGGCCCGAGCGACATAGTTGACCACTATGGAACAACCTTCCTCGGCAAAAGCCAGGGCAATCTCTCTGCCGATGCCTCGGGACCCACCTGTAATGACAGCAACCTTGTCTTTCAGGCGCATATTTTCCTCCACTTGGCTACCCCTGAAAAAATTCGAATTCCTTTCTGAATGTTTCGAAATAGTGTCTGAGGGTGGCACGTGACACCTTGTCCTCATTGAGATAAATAGCCTTCTCAAGGTCAAAGGAATCCTTCTTCAGATAATCGATATTGAGTCGGCTCCAATCCATATCTTCGCTAACCAACCCTTTCTGCATGGCCAGATCCCAGTAAGGTGTACCAGGGATGGGCATGGTGAGATAAAATCCGTGGATCTTTAATACCCCCTTGTTCTTTTTCAAGAACGAATATGTCAGATCCAGGTCCTCTTCCGTCTCCCCGGGGCTCCCGAGAATAAAGGAAGCACGTACATCTAGCCCCAGTTCGCGGCATAAATCGATACAGCGCTGATGATGGGCGACCGAGGCATGGGGCCCCTTAATCTCCTTGAGCAAGCGGTCTGACCCGGTCTCTCCGCCGAATTTTATAGAGGTGAAACCCATCTGCCTTGCCATGAGGAGAGTCTCTCTCGAGGCAAGATTTGAAGAGATGAAGCTATCGAAGCGAAACCGGCCGCAGAGATTTTCCCGGTACATCATGGTTACAATGTCCCGCAGTCTCTTCCGATCGGCAAAGAACAGGTCATCAAGCAAATGAATACTCGAGGCCCTGTATTTTTCCTGCAGGTATTTGAGCTCACGAACAAAGTAGCGCGCGCTATGGGGCCGGAAGGCTCTCCAGTGCCTGGAAGATGCACAAAACTTACAGCGGTAGATACAGCCCCTGGAAGAGAAAACAAAGATGTTTCTCGCCCCAGGCGAAATATTCCGCTTGGGATATGGCAACTCGTCAATCGGGGTAATCGGTTTGGCCGTTGCCGTCCTCTCCACCGAACCGTTTTTGCCATGGTAGCATAGGCCCGGTATCTGTTTGAGCTCCTCTGGTACCAAAGCACCATTTGCCTGTAGGTGCCTGACCAGGGACAGAAAGGGACGTTCCCCTTCGCCGATGACTCCCACGTCAAAACACGGGTCAAGCCGGTGGGGCAACGATGTAATGTGGTAGCCGCCCAGAATAATGGGAATACCTAGTTTCCGCTTGACTTGACGACCAAGTTCCAGGGCGGCATTGAAGCATTGTGAAACTGAGCTGATGCCTAAGAGATCCGGTCGCTGCCGGAATACTTCCTTGGGATCTGCTGTGATTCGGACCTTGACGTTGTTCGAGTGTTTTTCTACGTAGGATGCCAGATAACCGATACCGAGTGGAAGCTGACGGTTATGCAGTTCCTCTTCTTTCAAGGAAGAGATAAAAAGCAGTACATTCATGGATGGTGGCTGGAACGGCTTGTATTTTCGGCTCAGAACTGGAGACTGGGAAGCGTTGCATAGTAAACGTAGGAGGTATCTTCCACGTGGTACATGTTCAATTCGACCGAGAGGGCGTCGAGATACTCGGTAATCCTATACCTGGTATTGTGATAGTCGTGCCACACTATGCAGGCTGACCGTTTTCGGTTGAGCATCCGGAAGGCGTTTTCAGTGTCAGAGCGGACCACGTCAGGGTGGTGGCCTCCATCGATGAGGATAAAATCCATTCTCCCACCATACCGGGAAAGATCTATCCTGGTTGAATCTCCCTTGATGCAGTCGATCCGCTGGGTTAGGTCCAGATTGGCAAATACTTTGTCATGCTTATTGCCGAGAAAAAGATTCCTGGCTTCAAAGCGATCAAGAAGAGGAGAAGATTGCACATTGTCCAGGTCGAGAGTCACCACGGTGGCATCGCTGTTGAGTGCCAACAGGGTTGTCGATTCCCCTGTAAAGGTACCGAATTCAAAGATGGTTTCTGGTTTAACAATTTTGGCGAGAGTGGCAAGGATGGCCCTTTCAAGCATGCTTGTCAGAGAATGCTTGCCAGGCAGAGGGATGGCCGCTATCCTGTCTCGGCTGTCGAGTAGCTCAAAAATCCTGTGGGGACGCAAGGTATGCATGGAGGGGCAACTTCCTGATGGTTTATCTGTGGCTAACTGTTATCTTCCCCGGTCCTGCACTCGTTCGAAGAGACACCGGCCTGCAATTACCCGGGAAGAAATGTTCCAGCCAGTTCGGCATACTGCTGAACCTTCGGACGGTGTTGTGCTATGCCCTGGCTCATAATTTCCAGAATCTCTGATCGGTTCGTTTGAATCCTGTTGACAAGGCTGACAAGAACACTTGGGGAGAGAGCATCAAGGTCAACGCAGTTATCGGAGCAGGAAAGGGACTCCATGAAACCAGCTACTTTTGGATTATAACTGATGGCCACAACAGGTACATTCTGTAGGGCTGCAAAAACGCAGGCATGAAGGCGGGTACATATGGCAGATCGAGCCTGGCGGTAGAGGGCCAGCGTTTCCTGAACCGAAAGCCGATCTTCTATGAGAAATGCCGCGGACCGGTGGCGCATACGATCGACGACATCCCTTGCCACTACCCGGTCATCTTGTTGTTGATCCCCGTGTTCGTAAGTGCCGTGAGGAATAAAAAGGAAGTGAACTCCCAGTGCTTCGACCAAGAGATCCAGGGTTGCGGCCATGGTGTTGAGATAGGCATGGTACTCCATGCCCATGCTCATGGTAACACCGCGCACGGAAACAGCAACAACCGGTCTTCCACCGCCATGACAGCGGCGATACACCGGATGAGTTGAATGTTGAGCCGGTTCAAGACCAAGGACAGGATCAGGTAGTTGTATTATTTCTCCATTATAGCCCAGGTCCCGGAGCTGTTGGACACTGTTTTTGTCCCGGACAGTAACCAGAGAGGCCAGCTTGGCAGAAAGACGGGTCATATGACGGCCCATCTGGCTCGCCAACGGACCAATCGAGATACCGAACCACATGACCGGAGTGTCAACCATCTGGGCCATAAGGGTAAGAATGGTCAGGTAAGGGATAGGCCCCCTTAGCAGATCGATGGTGTAATCAACAAAAGCGTTTCCGGCTCCGAGGACCAACAAGTCGGATGCGTCTATTTCCTGCTGGATGGTAGCCAGTAATGTTCTGTCATCATCGTAATTAAAGCCACGGAACCATTTTCCAGCACTCTCTTCCTTGCTTTCATACTCAAAATTCGCAAGGGAACGGAGGCCGAGCCTGGCGTAGGGATTCCTGTCAGCATGGCGGCAAAGGACAGTTCCCTCCAGGTTGGGGAAATGTCTTTGCAACTTCCTGAAAAGAAACTCGAGGGCAGCATCGTCACCTTGACTTGCAATACCATATGCTCCGGCAAAGAGAATTTTTCCTGCCATTTTTCCTCCGGAGAGTTGAATATCACCACCACAGTGGGATGTGGCGGCATGGCTCCTCCTGCCCTTTCAGAATACCGTGTTAATCTTCACCAGTCCAGGTCAGCTTCGTACCCCAGGTCCACCAATGTCTGACCAGCGATATCCTTGAATATTTTTTTATGAACAGCAGTGAAGCAGGACTTCCAGCCACCACTGGTTCCGCTGCGGACATGCTCGGGAGAGAGACGTGCCATGCGGTTGAACTGCGTCTGTTTTTCTAGCCTGTCCAGGTCAACGGGAAGCTTCAGGACATCACCGATGAGGGTGCAGATTTTTCTGCGATCGGCGACCAGATCCTCGAAACGAATCCATTGTATCCTGCTGATACCGGCGGCTGTCCAGGAATGTATGTGTTCCTGCCAGTTGTTCACGTGCTTGGCAAAATAGTCAAGATCCTGAAAAAGGCGAACCACGTCCGTAACACGGTAGTCCGGAAATCTCTTGAGCATGATTGGGCTAACAACGTAATGAAACAGGGAGGTGATGGCATCCCGTCCATCACGATAAATATAGAACCAGGCTGGGACAGAGGAAAACAGCGATTCATAGCAGGCAGAGAATTTTTGATGGGTCCACAGTAGAGCCGCTTGCCTGAAGAAAGTGGCAAGATCCTCTATGGCCAATGGCTGCAACTCAGGATGGGGAATGACCAGATGAAGTTGCCCATTTATCACCTTGATGCAATCCGCTTCGATACCTTTGTAGGTGGTAATATATTGCTGTATATCCGGTGGGAGGTCGCACATCGACCGATAGGAAGAAAATTTCCCGGCACCGGCCAGGATTTCTCTGAGAATGGTGTGAAGAAGAAAGTTACCAGACTTTGGAAATCCGGCCTGTATGCAGAGGGTCATATCTATTTATCTTCCAACAGGAGAGGTCAAATTTTCTTTTTACGCAGGGATGATGCATTTTCTTTCTGCATCGAACGGCCGTAGATCCGATGAATGTTGATGGCATTACCGAACCTCTGCCTGAGAAGATATATTATTTCCTCTTCAAACGCTCGGCTGGAAATGAGAATGTCTCGTACCCCCAGCGATGTAATTTCATCCGGAGGATAGATCTTGCCATTGAGAAACGGCTTGCCCCAGAGGTCCGGGTTGCTGTCGACAAAGATCTGTATCTTTCGAACTGGCAGGAGGTACCTGGCCAGTTGCCGCGTATGCTCACCGGCCCCATAAATTGCCGTGGTCGTCAGGTTGGCAAAGATATCGCTTTCGCCCAGAGCTGTAAGTGCCTGACGGAGAAAAAGAGATCTCCACCTCTTCTGTTCCTCGACAGCCCTGACAATTCGAGCCGCTTCCCCGGGAGGTGGCATGGGGTTGACAGTATCTGTCCGGTAACGGACGGGTTTGAATACACAGGCGATGTCCTGGTAATCCTGGACAGTTTGCCCAATTTTAACAACTTTCAAACCAGCCCGTGCCAGCAGGGCCGTAAGTGAAGAACGGGTAAAGTAGAGGATATGCTCGACAGAAAAAAAACGGCTGAAGGCTATCAACGGATTGTCGAGATCCGGTACATTGACAACTCCATACCCCCCGGTCTTCAGAATACGTCGGATGGCCAGCAGAAACTGGAGCGGATTGGGCAAATGTTCCAGGAGGCCAAAGGCGGTAGCGAGATCTACAGCCGCGGTTGGCAGTTCTATCTCTTCAAGTCTCTGTTCCAGAACGTTTATCCGGTATCGCTCCCTGGCGCTTACGGCCCTCTGTGGATTGATCTCCAGGCCAATCCGCTCCCAGGACGTGGGCAGTGAACCGAGAAAGAGCCCGTATCCACAGCCCACGTCCATCACCAAGGGGCGGCCTCCCCGGTTCCCGACTTCACGGAGGACACTGTCGAGAAACGTCATCCGGCTCCTTGTAAGCGATGCCTGCCTGGATCCATCGGCTGTTGAGTGGAAGACGTTCTGGCGACGATAATAGCGGACAAGATCTTCACTGGACAGTGGGTTACGCTGGTAGCCGATAGCACAGTGGCAACAAACCACCACCTTGATTATTCTCTCTCCATACGGAATATGCGAAAGAGGAAGATGATCGCTGGCGCCGCAGCCCGGACAGCCTTTTTCTGCCGGCCTGCTGTGTGGCTTATGCTGCATTGGCCCGAGTCACTCGATATTCTCAGCAGATCCGTTTCTGCCGAAGAGGCCGCAGTCCGTCGCCTGGATCCCGCCGCCAGCCGCGGTCCTCTTTTTCAGCTGGCATGATCTGCTTCAGGGGTGATCCATCCGCACAGATACCCTCCTGGACGGTCGTAATCATCTCTTCCGCGCGATCCGGAAGCCAACAGTGACCAAGGTGATATTCCTCCCCCCTTCCGTCGAGGTCCAGATGAAACTCGATCAGAGAGGCCTGCCACCTGTGAACCGCCCGGTATATAACGGCCGGCGAAACACTATGGTCCGACCAGCCGACCCTGCAGCCGAAACGTCGCCTGAGGGTTTCAATGACCGCCAGGTTGCATTGGCCGGCAGGAGTCGGGTAAGCAGACACGCAGTGCAGAAGGGTCAAGTCGCGGCAACCTTCTTTGAGGAGAATGTCGACCGCCCCCTCTATTTCCTCAATGGTCGCCATGCCGGTCGACAAGGCCACGGGTTTCCCGGATTGTGCGCAGGCGGCCAGGAGATCTTTCCAAAGCAATTCATAGGAGGCGATCTTATAAAAATGGACATGGGACGCCAATTCCTCCACCGCCTCGAGATAGAATGGAGTACATGCAAATAACAGATCAAGTTCAAGGCACCTTTGCCGCAGCAGAGGAAGGAACTCGACAGGCAGTTCCCATTCCTTTCTTCTCCTGTGTTCTTCGCTTCGCTCCAATATTGAAGCGGCAAAGAGCCTGTCAACCCGGAAAAGTTGAAATTTCACCGCTGAACAACCAATGCGGGCAGCGGTCTCGATCAGGCGGAAACAGCGGTCTATGTCACGATTATGATTACTTGACACTTCAGCGACAAAGGTGATGGTCACAGCTGTCTCCTCTCCATAAGTCGTTGTAGCCTGGCAACGATATTGGGGGTTCCGTCCCCGATTGTAATGTCGACCTGCAGATCCAGGGCTTGTCTCACCTTCTCAGACAACTCTTCGATCCCGGCCTCAACAGGGAGAACGAGTTCCGGAAGTTCCAGTTTCCGGTAGAATTGTCTGGCATCCTGACGATGGGATTCGGAAAAAGCCCACGTGAGGGGGTAACTGCCCACTGCAAGTGCCTCGTAGGTGGCAATTCCGAAACCGCTGATAAATACCCGACTCCTGGCAAGGAGGTCATGAAACTCCCTGGAATGCTGACGCAGGATATGCGCCCGGAGGCCGCATGAGGCAGCAAACTTATCAACCAGATCCTGCTGCCAAGTGTGATGCAGGTAGACAAGAAGATCGATGTCCCGGGCCTTATTCCCGTCAGCAAGATGACGGACCTCCCGCCGGAGAATTATAAAGTTGCGCCCCTTGACGATTTCCGGGCCAGGACCATGCATCTGTTCACGAGAAAGCGACCCGGTAATGCCAGGGATGACGATGAGATCAGCTTCCCTGGTCCATGCATCCAACCGGTCCAGAACAACCACTGCCGACGAATCCGGCAATCTCTTACGCCAACCAGGCTCAAGGCAACTTGCCGGGCTGAGGTCGAGAACGATCAAATCCGGGGGCGTACCAGCCTGCGGGAATCCGGGAAACGGTGCTCTTTCCGCTGTCACGCCATCAGTCTTCAAGCCTGGCCCTCCTGATCTCTGCTGCACCCGCAGGCCAACTGCAGATAAGATACCGATCGCTGCAGGGTCGGAGACAGCAAAGGTGACCGAAACGCCGAGTCGTTCCGTAAGTTGCAAGGCGAGTTCCCGACAACGCATGAGATGGCCATATCCTGCTTCCGGACCGGCATCAACCACCATCAGGGCTTGACGGCTCTTCTCCTCAATCTCTTTCTGGTGCACGTGGGCATTGATGGAAAGCAACGAAGGATGGTCGCACAGGTAGTTCAGGGCAGCGGGCATGGAGTAGACGTCGCCCCTTGCTATAAGATCATCATGGAGTCGGTTATGAAACTCAAGATCTGCCCAGGTGTCAACGGAATATCGGTGCCGAAAGGGGACATAAAGACATTCAGGAAGGGGAATCCACAGGCAGGCGAATAGCCCTGGTTTCTGATGAAGAATCGGAAAGTGATGTTCCTTCAAGGCTGGTCGACCCGACAGGTCATCGGCGCGCTGCCATGTTGTAAGACGGGCAACCGAGATACCCTGGAGTGCCGGGTAGTGGCCTCTCCGTCCCGGCCTGGCCGCGATAAAATCTGCCTCCGGGTGGGATTTGAGAGCCGAAATCATCTCGTCAATGGCCGGGGCATGGACAAGAGGGCAATCACCACTGACAAGGACACAAATCTCAGCGGAAAATCTTTCAGCCGCCCGCCGTAACCGCGTAGTCACGTGATTGACATCCCCTGGATAACGATAAACAGAAACACCATGCTGAGCGCACCATGTAACAAGGGGATCGTTTTCTGGATCGATCAGCGTTGCCAGGACGATTTCATCAATCTGTCGGGATCTTTTGAGTTCCTCCACAAGCCATTCAATCAGCTTTTTGTCACCGATCTTTCTAAGCTGTTTCCCGGGAAGCCGGGACGATCCAAGACGGGCCACGATAAAAGCAACGGATCGGACATGTTCTAATGCGCCTTGACAACAACTCTCCATTCCATTTCCGCCCAATCAGAGTTTGGGTGCTCATTTATCCCCTTATAAAATGAATATGCCCCCATTCCCGGACCGGCTAAAGTCACGAGCAGGAGGCACCACAAACAACATGCAATATATCAGTTATCTCCGGGAATACAAGCACCTACGAGAGAGAAGAAATTGCTTCTTTCCTTCTGGAACTCCTCGGGATCCTTGCCCGCTCTTCAGGGCATTGCAAAAAAAACTCGCCATCTCCCAAAGCAACACTGTCACCCACATCCTGCACTTCGAGACTGGCTATTGCAGGATGTAGGTATCAAAAAAGCAACAACTGCACCGCGAAAGATGATCAACCGCTGGCCACTTGTATCATTCAGATGATATCCTGGATCCGGCTCCTGAACTCGGACGCCAGTTCCTCGTCACCGATCTCCTCGGCGAGCATGGCGGCCAGTTCCGAGAGGCGGGCCGGGATGACCGGGCCGTTTGCGCGCCATTTTTCGAGAAAATCCTGCATGACCACCTCGGCGACGGGACCGATGGCGCCGGCCAGGGCCTGCTCGATGTCACGGAGATAGCCTTCCATCTCCAGGTCCGTACCCGCCGCGTCGGTTTCGCTCTCCTGGCCGCTGGTCGGAGCAGCATCGTTTTCCGGCTCCGGCCCGGTCTCCCCGCCGCGGCCGGCGAGGTTGTCACACATGTCGGCAACGAGCATGCCGGCCGTGG
>WFZC01000042.1 GCA_015489765.1 Desulfobulbaceae bacterium | reverse complement strand
TCTCCATTCTGACCAACAGCATCTCCCGCAGGCATGAATATGAGGCGGATGCATACGCGGTTGGTTCGACCGGCCTGGGCGAAGAGTTGATTATGGGCCTGAAGAAACTCTGCCGGGCCAATATGGCCAATTTGACGCCCCATCCACTGCAGGTGGTTCTTGGGTATTCGCATCCTCCTGTTTTAGAACGTATCCGGGCCATCAGGTCCATGCGGCGATGAATACATCAGCAATTGATGACCGCCTCAGGTTGGCCTGGCTGAAGCAGCTACAATGGGAATATGACAATATCTGCTTTCAGTACCGGCTCACCCTGCAGACTCCGGTTTTTGAACTGACCAATTCCGCTTCCATTCTCGGTTCCTGGAACGGCAACTATCGTCTGATTTCTCTCTCCACCCGTCTTATTGCCGACTCTCCCTGGGCGGTTACCATTCAGGTCCTGAAACATGAAATGGCTCATCAGATCTGCCGGGAATATTTTTTAGTCGATGATGGCAGTCACGGAAAATCTTTTCAACGGGCCTGTGCCATGGTCGGATTGAGAGGGGGCTTTTGCCGGGCAAGTGCGGATTGCTCGGGACCGTCGCCGCAAGAAACGATGTGCGTCCGGCCACATACCGCACAGGGCAGGAAGGTGCTTGCCCGGGTGGAGAAACTACTGGCCCTGGCCGCTTCTGAAAATGAACATGAAGCGGCCCTGGCCATGCAGCGGGCCCAGGAGCTTTTGCGGCGTCATAATCTGCAGGCGCCGCCATCACCGCGGCAGGACTATGAACATCGCACTCTTAACACCGGCAGGCGGAGAATGCCGGGTCATATACGCGCAATCTGCGCCCTGTTGCAGGATTTTTTCCAGGTACGGGTGATCTGCAGTTCAACCTATGATCCTTTAACTGACAAACGGGTACGCACCGTTGAACTCCTGGGCCGGCCGGAAAATGTGGCCGTGGCCGAGCATTGTTATCTTTTTCTGACCAGGAAGATGGAAGTCCTCTGGCAGGAGAACAGAAAACGGTTCAGGGGCGGCGGCCTGCGGGCAAGAAACAGCTATTTCCAGGGCCTGTTGGCAGGTTTTCGGGAAAAATTACAATCATCGGCGCCCGAGCCGGAGCAAAGGAAAACATCCGGTGACCGCAAAAGCGGGTCAACGGAGCTGATTGTTTTCCCGGACCCCGGCCTGGATATCTTTGTCCGATCCGTCTTTCCCCGTCTTCACAGCAGAGGGGGCCGGACAATGCGTCTGCATGGTGATGCCTATCGGCAGGCAAAGGCAACCGGCCGATCACTTGTGCTGCATCGGGTTGTAGCGGATGTCTCCCAAGGGGGCGGACTGCTGGGGTCAGG
The DNA here is from genome assembly GCA_015489765.1 of Desulfobulbaceae bacterium. Classification (GTDB taxonomy): domain Bacteria; phylum Desulfobacterota; class Desulfobulbia; order Desulfobulbales; family Desulfobulbaceae; genus DRLX01. The sequence goes on along the minus strand of WFZC01000042.1, from coordinate 44,310 downwards.
TTGATGGAAGGACGGTATCGGGCAGGCGATCAAAAATTTTCCGGGCAATGGCCTCCGGGCTGCCGGTATCGGCAGCTATTCGCAATCCCGCCCATTTCCGATAAAGGGGCCTGCGGGCCAGGTAAAGATCCCGGAAGCTGCCACCTTCGGGGTTGATCAGCCCCCGCGTGTCCTGGTTGTTGACCCGTGTTTCGAGGGTGGCAATCCGGGCCTCAAGGAGAACGATTACCCCGGTTGTCTGCAGGTGCGCCATGCCCGTCTCGCTGTAGATTGCGCTTCCTCCTGTTGCCACGACCAGTCCCTGTGGCCTGATGGTGAGAAGTGTGTTTTCTTCCAGTTGTTGAAATGCATCGATTCCGACCTGGTCCAGGTACTTCTGCAAACCCATGCCGACCTGTTTTGCTATCAACTCGTCGGTATCAATGAATTTTTTGTCGCAGATTCGGGCAAGCACATGACCTGCCGTTGATTTCCCCACACCAGCCATGCCGATGAGGATAATATTGAAAAAAATATTGGAAAAATAGGGTTGCATTGCAGGGGCAGTTTGATTTTCCTTGCCGTATGTGCAGAAATACACTACGTATTATACACTTTTTACCATGGGTTGAAAAACGTCTGTTGTGTCCTGCTGGGGCTGGGGTTTTTCAACCAATAAAGAAGCATGCATTATACTGTGCGGACGTTCCTTTCCGGCAGGATTCTTTCATGGAATCCAGGGAATGGGGCTTTCAGTATAATCTTATACAGTGAAATTGATGTACAGGCACGGATTTCCTGGCCTGTGACCTGTTTTCCATTTAATAATTCGGTCTCATGGAGGGACGACCAATGAAATCCAATCAACTGCGATCACCACTGATCAGCTCGGCCATTCTCCTTGCTGTTTTTTCTCTGATTGTTTACTTCACCCTGACCTCTCCGGAAGGGTCGGTGTTTAACTCGTTTGGTTCCATTATTGTCCTCATATTACGCACTATTCAGCTTGCCATAGGACTTGGACTGGCCCTGATAGTCTCTCTTGCCGTTTTGATAGGGATATTTCTCGGAGCAGTGGCGCTGGTCAATCCTTCAGCCTCATCAAAGATGTACGAGGGGCTGCGACAGACCATCCGCAGCTGGCTGATACCCCTTGCCGGTCTGTTCAAGTCTGATAAGGGTGAGAAACTCAAGGACGAGCTGGCTGCCTTTGGCGCAACCTTGAAAAGCGATTTTTCCCGGATGGTGGCGCCGCTTAAAAAAGAACTGGCCGAGGTGCAGGGAAACCTGGAGGGTAAGGTGTCGGCTTTGCGTGGTAAATTGAACAAGGTCGAAGAGTGCGTGGCCGATAAGGCATCAGTCGAACAGGTGGAAACAGTCAGTGCAGAGGTGGCGGCGGTAAGCGAGACCCTCAGTGGAACCGAGGCCAGTGTAAAAACGCTGGCCGCCAAGGTGGAACAGGTGGGCGCCCCGGATCCGGCACAGATTCTCGGTGATCTTCCCAACCGTCTGGAAGCCCTTGAACAGAAAGGAGAGCCAGCAACAGTTGATTTGCAGCCGATAGAAGAAAAAATAAACGCCCTGCAGGCTGAAATAACTAGGGTAACGCAACCGCTGGAGGAAAAAATTGCCTCTCTTACCATTGAAATTACCGAGCTGAAAGCCGCTTTGGCTGAGAAAAAGTCAACCCCAAAAGCCGAGGTGACGGTAAAGAAAGCCGCAAAAAAGGAGGAGACAAAGGATGCTCCCAAAGCTGACCAGAGCGAGCACCGGCTGTTGAGTTATTTCACCAACCCCGCTGACAAAAAGAAATTGGAAGATCTGGTTGGCCAGACCCTGAAAAAAGACATGACCTATGCCCAGGTCACCAAATTCCTGGTCAAGAAAATGGGCAAGGAAGGCGGAAAGATTATCAGTGAACATCCCTCCCTGGCCAAGGATTATATCCGCCAGTGTCGACGCAAGGGCTGATAATACAGGGAAAGCAGTACACAATTCGAAAGGGCCGCAGCACTTTATGTGTTGCGGCCCTTTTTTGTGCCTGGAGGCCGCCTGTGTGTGGTTTGTTGCGGCTGGGTACGGTAAAATATGCTTCAATCTGCCGAATTTTTTTTAAGGGTGTGAAACAAGGTCATTGTCACTGTCCCGGCCGATACTGGAACTGTCGGCAAACGGAATAATGCGATAATAAGCTGATTTTTTTTGTTATCAGCTGGGGCGTAGGATGATTGATGGATGGTTTGATGCAATGGCTGTTGGGCGGGTTGTTGTCCCCTCATTTTCAATTTTTGTCCGCGATAAAGATATTTTTTTGTTGTTTTGAATTATCAGTTGAAGTAAACTGAATTGTTTATATTAGAGTGTCTGGTTTGAGGTGCCTTGCAACTGTACTACGTGAGGTTGCCGTCTCAAACAGAATACGGGAGTTACAGTGCATTCTGCAACTCCTTTTTTATTTGCCTGATAAACTGCCGTTGGCAGGGGATTATGGCACCAAGGATTACACGTTAACAGCAAAGAGCAGCGATCTGTGTGCAGAGGTTGAGGAACGCGAGATGAAACGAGATCTTGAAAAGGTACGTAATATTGGAATAAGCGCCCATATAGATTCGGGCAAGACCACGCTTACCGAGCGTATTCTCTATTACACCCAACGTATTCATGCCATTCATGAAGTACGCGGAAAAGATGGCGTCGGCGCGACCATGGATTCCATGGAGCTGGAAAAGGAACGCGGTATCACCATTCAGTCCGCTGCCACCTTCTGTAACTGGAAGGGTCATGACATAAATATCATTGATACACCCGGCCACGTTGACTTCACCGTTGAGGTCGAGCGGGCCCTGCGGGTGCTTGACGGCGCTATCCTGATTCTCTGTTCGGTCGGTGGGGTGCAATCTCAGTCGATCACCGTTGATCGACAGATGACCCGCTACAACGTCCCCCGAATCGCCTTTATCAACAAGTGTGACCGGACCGGCGCCAATCCCTACCGCGTTACCCAGCAGTTGCGTGACAAGCTGAATCTGAACGCAGTCATGCTGCAGATTCCCATCGGCCTGGAAAATGATATGGAAGGCGTGGTTGACCTTGTTACCATGAAGGCGGTCTATTTTGATGGTGAACAGGGGGACAAGGTTCGCTATGAAGAAATTCCGGATCATCTCAAGGATGAGGCGGAGGAGAAGCGGGAAGAATTGCTCGACGCGGTTTCCATGTTTTCCGACGAGTTGATGGAGGCCATGCTCGAGGAACAGGAAATCCCCGAGGAGATGATTCATGCCGCCATCCGCAAGGGCACCCTGTCGCTGGAACTTGCCCCGGTCATGCTGGGGTCGGCGTACAAGAATAAAGGTGTGCAGCCGCTTCTCGACGCGGTCAATGCCTATCTCCCCTGTCCCCTGGATGTGGAAAATATCGCCCTTGATCTCGACAATGACGAGGCCGAGGTAAAGGTGTCCAATGATCCCAATGATAAACTGGTGGCGCTTGCCTTCAAGCTCGAGGACGGCAGATACGGACAGTTGACCTACATACGGACCTATCAGGGTGTTATCAGAAAGGGTGACACCATTGTCAATACCCGGACAGGCAAAAAACTGAAAGTCGGTCGGCTGGTGCGGCTCCATGCCGATGAAATGGAAGAGATAGAAGAGGCCGGTTCCGGTGATATTGTCGCCCTGTTCGGGGTTGACTGTGCCTCCGGAGACACCTTCTGTGGAGACGGTCTGAACTGGTCCATGAGCTCCATGCACGTGCCGGCCCCAGTTATCTCCCTGGCCATCAGGCCGGTCGACAACAAGGCCCAGGGCAATATGTCCAAGGCCTTGAACAGGTTTACCAAGGAGGACCCGACTTTCAAGACCTATGTCGATCACGAGACCAACGAAACGATTATCTCCGGCATGGGTGAGTTGCATCTTGAGGTCTATATCGAGCGCATGAAGCGGGAGTATAACGCCGAAGTGGAAATAGGCGCCCCCCAGGTAGCCTATCGGGAAACCATCACCAACCGGGCGGAGTTCAACTATACCCACAAGAAACAGACCGGTGGTTCCGGTCAGTTCGGCCGGGTCGGCGGCTATATGGAACCATTGGAAGAGGGCGAATATGAATTTGTCGATGAAATTGTCGGTGGTGTTATCCCCCGGGAATATATACCCTCCTGTGACAAGGGCTTTCAGGCGAGCATGAAGAAAGGGACCCTGATCGGTGCCCCGATCACCGGGGTCAGGGTGGTGATCAATGACGGTAGCTTTCATGCAGTCGACTCCTCGGACATGGCCTTCCAGCAGGCGGCAAAGGGCGCCTTCCGTGAAGGGTACGCCAAGGCCAGTCCCGTTATTATGGAGCCGATCATGAAGGTTGCCGTTGAAGGGCCATCCGAGTTTCAGGGTGCGGTCATGGGAAGTCTGAACCAGCGGCGGGGCATGATTGTCGGCACCTTTGAAGAGGGAAACTATACCGTGGTTGAGGCAGAGATGCCCTTGTCGGAAATGTTTGGATATTCAACAACCCTGCGTTCGCTGACCCAGGGAAAGGCGGAATTTACCATGGAATTTTCGTCCTATAAACAGGTGCCCAAGAGTGTGGCCGACGAGTTGATCAAGGCCTATCAGGCGGAAAAGAGTGAAGGATGACCAGTGGGTCCGCTCATCGTGACGGTCAGATAAACCAGCATGCCTTAACGGCACAATAACTATTGAAAATTAATAGGTTACGTTAAAAACACGCGTAATTCTATGTTCGGATAAAAGCATGAGGACAAGAAAAGAGGCAAGGTAATGGGATACGAACCGCTGGTTAATCAGAACCCCTTGCGGGTATTGAATCTTGGTAGAGGAAACAAACAGTTAGGATTGGTAATGGCCCGCGCCGGCCTGGGGAAAACCGCTTTGCTGGTTCAGATCGCGCTGGATTCGATTCTGCGCGGTAACCGGGTGATCCATGTCAGTATCGGTGAATCCATTGACAAGACCAGGGCTTGGTATGATGATATTTTGCAGTTTATTTTGCAGGATCATTCCGTTTCCCGGCCCCATGAACTGATCGACATGGTTGCCAGGCATCGGATGATTATGACCTTTAAAGAGGATGCCTTCAGTAGGCCGCGCCTGGAAGAACGTTTAAATGATCTCATCCTGCAGGATATCTTCAGGCCCAATTGTCTGGTCGTGGATGGGTTTGACTTTGAAAGCGCTGATCGGGCCACTGTTGAAGATATTAAGGAATTTCTTGAAAGCATGAGCCTGCAGGCATGGTTTTCGGCAACAAGGCACCGTAATGATGACCGGGTATCTCCGGCAGGTGTCCCTGCCCCCTGCCATGAGGTGGATGATCTTTTTGATACGGTTATTCTTATCAAGCCTGAAAAAGATGCGACCATTGAGCTTGAGATTATCAGAAACAACGGGGTGGCCGCCGATGCCGAAGCAGGCGCCGGACTCAAGCTGGATCCCTCGACCATGATGATCAAAGAGGGATAATTGCCCGAATGGAAAGGCGGGTATCGGTCGGTTACAAAGTCCGATACCTGCCGCCAGCAAGGTTTCCTGACCCATGAAATTTCGTCCCTGTATAGACCTGCATGACGGCAGGGTCAAACAGATTGTCGGGTCAACTCTGGGTGCCGGCGGTTTAGCCGCACCCCTCACCAATTTTTCCTCCAGTTTCCCTCCCTCCCACTACAGCCGAATGTATCGGCAGGATGGTCTCACAGGCGGCCATGTTATCATGCTTGGTCCAGACAATGAAGAGGCTGCCGTGGAGGCCCTTGCCGCCTGGCCGGGAGGTCTGCAGATCGGTGGCGGCATCAACGGTGACAACGCCCGGCTTTGGCTTGAGCGCGGCGCCTCCCATGTTATTGTCACCTCCTATGTCTTCCATGACGGTATCCTTGATGAACAACGGCTGCAAGATCTCTGTAAACAGATCGGTCGGCGCCACCTGGTGCTGGATCTGAGCTGCAGGTATAAAGGGGATCAATATTTTGTGGTCACCGACCGCTGGCAGAAATTTACCAGGCTGGCCATTACCCGTCAGGTCCTGGACGAGCTTGCCGCCTACTGTGATGAATTTTTAGTCCATGCCGTTGATGTGGAGGGAAAATGCATGGGGGTTGACGCACGATTGATCGAACTCCTTGCCTCTTCGACCCGGGTGCCGGTCACCTATGCCGGCGGGGTGGCAAGCATGGCTGATCTGGAGTTGATTGCCAAGGCCGGTGGCGGTAAGCTTGATGTTACCGTGGGCTCGGCCCTGGACATTTTCGGTGGCAGTGGTCTGCGTTACGCGGATGTGGTTGCATTTTGTCAAGGGAACACACAGAATTCCGGCAATGTCTGAGCAGAAAAAATCATCAATAGAACTTGCCGAAATCAAACTCCTGGTCAGCGACGATCTGTATCGTGCCTTTCAGCGTTGTGTCTGGATATTGGTCCATGAAACAGGCAGAGACAGGCTTGATATCATGCGGGAGGTCATCCATGATTTCCTGGTCAAGCATGAGTGTTAGGTTTTTTTCGAAAACAGGATTATTGCTTTTTACGGTAACATATTGATGTGATATCTTTTTATCGTTCCATCGCTCGGCGGTGGACAGGATGATATTCTGTTGTTCCATGACGCTTCATGCCCGCTCCGTGGGTGAACGAGGAAAGCGACTTCATGCGATGCTCCTGATCACTTACTGTTATTCTCCCCGGCGGTTTTGGTGACAATACTATTCATATTTCCAAAGAATTTTTCAACCGTGCTTGACCAGCGCCGGTCCTTCCTTTACTATAGCGCCTTTATAGAGAAAAATTACAACAGGCTGTTTCCGGCTTAAATACCGTCTGATTACCATTGGGGCCAGATGAAATCAGGGACAGGCGTGGCGCAGGATGTTTAGAGCGTATTGCCCGATGTTATTCGGTCTTCCCTGGGATTTGTGGTAATTAAAATACTATGCAAGGCCTGTCAGGCCGTCACTGCCAACGACTGTATGGACGATCAGGAAGTTCGACTACGGAAAATACGAAATTTTGTCAAGAAAATGCCGCCGCTTTCCACAACGGTGAGCAAGGTGCTGGAGATTTGCAGTCGTCCAGACACCTCCCCCAATGATCTCAACAAGGTCATCTCGCTGGACCCTGTCCTTACCGGACAGGTACTGAAACTCATCAACTCCGCCTACTATTCCCTGGTCAACAAGGTAACCTCCCTTACCCGGGCCATTATCATGCTGGGGTTGAACACGGTTAAAAATCTTGCTCTGTCAACGGCAATTATTCGCACTGTCGGCCAGACCAAGAAATCCAGGGTGCTGCCCATCCAAAAATTCTGGGCCCATTCCATCGGGGTGGGAGTGACGGCCAAGATATTTGCCGCCGAGCTTGGTGTACCCATGGGGGAACGGGAAGAATTTTTTGTCGCCGGGTTGCTGCATGACCTTGGTAAGATTCCCTTTGGTGACGAATACGCACAGGTGCTGGCCGCAGCCCGGGAACGCATGGCGCCGCTGGTGCATGTTGAACAGGAGCTTCTTGGCCTCGACCATCAGGTGGCCGGTAAGCTGATTGCCGAAAAATGGAAGTTGAACACGGCCATTACCCAGGCAATCTGTTATCATCATACCCCTGATCTTGCCGATGAGGCCCATCGATTACTGGTCGCCGCCATTACCCTGGCCGACAGTTATGTCTGTCTGTTTGATATCGGTTATGCGGGCAATTCCTTTCCGGACGAAGAACAGTTTACCCGGTCACTTGAATTGACCGGTCTTTCCTGGGACACGATTTCCGGGCTGTCCGATGTTGTGGAAGAGGAGATATTCAAGGCGGAGATTTTTCTGCAGGTATAATATTATGTGTGACATGAGCAGGAGTGGCCGGCCGGCATGTGCCGGACGTCTAAATAGAGTCTTGTCGGTTGTTGGCCGGCCTGTTTGCGGGAGGGCTGGTCAATGATTCAGGTCAGGTTCTGGGGGGTGCGCGGGTCAATACCGTGCCCAGGTCCCCAAACCATGAAATACGGGGGCAATACAGCCTGTATAGAGTTGCGCTTTCCCGAGGTGGGCCGCCATATCATTATTGATGCCGGTTCGGGAATCCGGGAGCTTGCGGGGCATATGATGGCCCATGATCTTCCCCGCGGTCCCATCTCCACCGAAATCTATCTCTCCCATACCCACTGGGACCATATCATGGGATTTCCTTTTTTTGTTCCTGCCTATATTCCCGGAACAACAATCAAGGTATACGGGCCGGTAACCTATGAGGACGATCCCCTTGAAGAGGTGGTCGGCGGCCAGATGAAATACCGCTATTTTCCTGTCAACATGGGCGAACTTGCCGCTTCCATTGAGTATAAGCGGTTGCGGGAAGAACCGAATATTGATCTTGGTGATGGTATTGTTCTCTCGACCGCCATCATCAACCATCCGATAACGGCCCTTGGCTATCGTTTCTCCTTCCGGGGGGCGGTATTCTGCACCGCCTATGATACCGAGCCGTTTCGTAACCTCTTTGTCACCGATCCCGCCGATCCCTCCTATGATGAACTGATGGCCCATGAGGGGGAGCTGGCGGCCCGGGAACAGAACCAGGTGCTGGAAGATTTTTTCGCCGGCGCCGATTTGCTGGTGCATGATGCGCAGTATACGGAACAGGAATATAACGACGGCAAAATAGGATGGGGCCATTCCTCCATAGAGCATGCCATCAGTGCGGCCAAACGGGCGGGTGTGAAAAGGCTGGCCCTGTTCCATCATGATCCTGAACGTACGGATACGCATCTGGACGAGTTGACGACTCTCTACTGTACCGATGGAAGCCCGGACGATACCACGATATTTTTTGCCCGTGAAGGAATGAAGATTGATCTGTAATCAGATCATAAGAACCGGATCATTTCTTTTCGGAAATGGAAGAAATTATGAGCAAAGACAAAAAAATACAAACACTTGACTGCACGGGTCTTACTTGCCCGCAACCGGTTATTAAAACAAAAGATGCCCTTGAACAGGGCGCCGACTATTTGCGGGTTATTGTTGATAATGAAGCATCGCGGGACAATGTAACCCGTTTTGCCCGCAGCCGCGGTTGTGAAGTCCTGGTTGACCCCTCTGAAAACGAGTGTTTTCAGATAACGATTCAGGCAGGACACAACGTAGTTGACCAAGATTTTCAGCCGGCTGATTATGGTTGTACAGTACCCGCTGCAGGTGGGCTGGTATATGTGATCTCTTCCAATTCAATGGGTCGCGGTAGTGATGAGCTGGGATGGGCCCTGTTGCAGACATATATCCAGACCATTGAACAGGTCGATCCCCTGCCGTCCAAAATCATCTTTTATAATTCAGGGGTCAAGCTGGTCGCCGAGAAATCAGGGGCATTGGAGGCCCTGGCCGCCCTGCAGAAAAAAGGGGTTGAGATCCTCGCCTGCGGCACCTGTCTCGATTTTTTTCAGTTGAAATCCAAAATCAGGGTCGGGCATATCTCCAACATGCATGAGATTATGACCGCTATGAGTGAAGCCGGCAAGCTGGTGAGTCCCTTGTAACAGGCCCTGATCAGTATACATCCCCGTCTCTTTTACCCGGAGTCCACCATGCGCATCATGCGTTATTTTACAGGCTGGCTGATACTTATGACCCTGTCATCGACAATGGCATGGGCAAATGTGAAGCCGATCAAGTTTGATCCCGCCCGCAATCGGCTTATCGCCTACATGTTGAGCCATCAGTTGCCGGCCCAGCATTTCAGCCATATTCCCTTTGATGATGCGCTTTCGGAAAGGGCCTTTACCCTCTACCTGCGTCAGCTCGATCCCCGTAAACGTTTTCTGTTGCAATCGGACGTGGATGAGCTGGAGGCCTTTGCCGACCATATAGATGATGAACTGCTGCGGGGCAGGATGGTTTTGCCGGATGCCGGTATGCAGATTTTAAACGACCGGATCCGTCAGGTGAAGGCCATGCTTGGTCCGATTATGGACAAGGGCTTTGATCCGGAACGCAAAGAGTATCTTGAATCGGATCCCAAAAAAATCAGTTGGACCACTGGTAAAAAAGAACTTGCAGACAGGTGGCGCCGGGTTTTGAAATTTCAGGTCCTTGACGAATATCTCAATGATCTCGACAAGGAAAAGAAAAAGAAAGACATCTCGGTAAAGAAAGCAAAGAAAAAGATCTCCATCATCGACAGTCCGGTCTGGAAAACCGCACTTGCAACAGTGCGCGAACGCAATCTTCACTATTTCGACAGGTTACTCAAGGAAACCCGCCAGGAGCATTATAACCGCTACTTTGATGCCGTGGCCCGGGCCTTTGATCCGCATACCAATTACCTGCCGCCGACCTCCAAAGAGGACTTTGATATCCATATGTCCGGATCACTCGAGGGTATCGGCGCCCTGCTCAGGGAAGATGACGGTCATATCAAGGTGGTGCGTATCATTCCCGGAAGCGCCGCCGAACGGCAGGGGCAGCTGCAGGCAGAAGATATTATCCTGTCCGTGGCGGAAAAGGGCGGTAAGCCCGTTGATATCAATGATATGCGGATTCGGGAGGCGGTCAGCTATATTCGTGGACCCAAGGGAACCGAGGTCATTCTGACCGTACGTAAACCCGATGGGGTCAAGCAGGTTATCCCCATCGTCCGGGATGTGGTTAAAATCGAGGAAACCTATGTAAAATCAGCAGTTGTTACCGGCCATGGGGGGAGAAAGGTCGGCTATATCAAGATTCCAAGTTTTTATAGGGATTTTAATGCGCCAAGAGATGCCGCCGGCTCCGGCAGAAATGTGACCGATGATACCCGGCATGCCTTGGTCGGGATGAAGAAGAAGGGTATCAGCGGCTTGATCCTGGATCTGCGTAATGATGGGGGCGGGGCCCTGACGGATGCGGTCGATATTTCCGGTTTGTTTCTTCCCGGCGGGCCGGTCGTCCAGGTGAAAAATTCCCGGGGGATGATCCGTATCCTGGAAGATCGGGATCCAAATGTTGTCTATGACGGTCCCCTTGTTGTTCTGGTCAATCAGTTTTCCGCTTCGGCATCGGAAATTCTTGCCGCGGCACTCCAGGACTACGGCCGGGCAATCATAATTGGCGGTGAACATACCCATGGCAAGGGCACGGTCCAGGCGCTTATTGATTTAAATCGCAATCTGCCTTTATTTCATTTGAAAAAATATGATGATCTTGGCGCGCTCAAGGTGACCATTCAGAAATTTTACCGGATCACCGGCGGTTCGACCCAGTACAAGGGGGTAGAACCGGATATTGTTGCACCGAGTATGCTCGATTACCTGAAAACCGGGGAAAAATACATGGATTATTCACTGCCTTGGGATACCGTTCAGGCTGTTGCCTATGAGCCATGGCCGGGATTTTCCTTTGCTGTGGACAAGGCCCGCAATTTGGCGGAAAGGTGGATTGCCGCCAATAAAAAATTTCAGGAGATTAAAGAGTTGTCTGAAAAGGCAAGGCAGCGCCGGGAGAAAACAAAGGTTGCGGATTTTCTTGCCGGTTTGGAAAAGGAACGGGCCGAAGCCAAAAAGGCAAGGGAAGAGGCAAAAGCTGCCGGTCTGATGGGAGCGGGCCTGGATGATGATCTTAACGGGAAAAAAGAGAAAAAAAGTCTTCTTGAACAGGTAAAGGATGATCCCTTTGTCGGTGTAGGCCTTCTTTTGATGGACCATGCCTCTGGGCTGCGCCGAGCAAGGGATAGGGACGAATAATTTTTTCCCTTGAAATCAGCCGTTGAACATGATATGAATCGCCATTCATTTTTCTTTGAAGATAATCAGCAAAATTATTGAACTGTGGTGACCGGCCTGAAAGAGACATTACAGAGTAACAAAAAGAAGATTCTGTCTCTCTGGATCGACCGGACGCTTAACAGTTATATTGCCTCCGGTTTTTTCAAAAGCTCGGGCGACAGGTTTGCCAATCCGGTTGGCGTCAATATTCGTGAAGGACTGACCCGGCTCTTTGATCTGTTGTTGGACAAGGCGGATCCAAAGGAGATGCTGGCACCGCTGGACCAGGTCATTCGTATTCGGGCTGTGCAGGAATTCTCACCTTCACAGGCAGTTGCGCCGATTCTGGAACTGAAGTGGGTGATCAGGCAGGTACTGGGGAGCGGAAGGAACAAGAGGCCGTCTGCTGAAGAGTTGGATAATTTCGACTGCGATGTCGACAGGCTGGCCCTGCTGGCCTTTGATCTCTATTCGGAATGCCGGGAACTGTTATATAAGAACCGGGTTCATGAGATAAAAAGCGGTCGCTATATTCTGACCGACTCCGCCTGCGCCTCTGCACTGGCAGGCAATAAAAAAACCGGTTGTGCCGGGGTTGAAACCAGCTGACGGCAGACCTGGTTGCGGGTTGAATCATAATGCATAATGTTATCGTTTTCATTTAAAGCGAGGGAGTGATCAATGAAGTACACCTTCCCGTTGGCGGCGGTCGTTGCCCTGGTGTTGTTCTCATGGATTGGGGCAAGTATTCCGGGTATGCAGTATATCTTCGGGATTGCCGTCCCGTATCTGGCCATGGTCGTTTTTCTGGGCGGATTCTGTTATCGGGTGATTGTCTGGGCAAGATCGCCGGTGCCGTTCAAAATCCCGACAACCTGCGGCCAGGGCTTTTCTCTGCCCTGGATCAAATATGACAAACTCGAGGCGCCCCTGACCACCCCCCAGGTCATGGCCCGTATGTTCCTTGAAGTAGTGCTTTTTCGTTCACTCTGGCGCAATACCAAGGCAATGATCTATAAGGGCCCCAAGCTGACCTATGAATCCAGCAAGTGGTTATGGCTTTTTGCTATTCTCTTTCATTACAGCTTTCTGGTCATTGTCCTGCGCCATATGCGGCTGTTTCTGGACCCGGTGCCGGGTGTTATCACAGGGATTGAATTTTTTGATGGTATTCTGCAGATAGGCGCTCCGACCATGTATCTGACGGAAGTGACCATTCTGCTCGGGCTCTTCCTGCTGCTCGGCCGCCGTTTTTTCAACCGGCATGTCCGCTATATTTCCCAGCCCAATGATTATTTCCCCCTCTATCTGATTATCGCCATTGTCTTGACCGGCATTTTGATGCGCTTTTTCCTGCGTTCCGGTATTGATATCATCGCCATCAAGCGTCTGGCCGTGGGGTGGGTGACGTTTCATCCCACTATCAGCGCTGATATCGGGTCCATTTTTTATATTCATGTGTTTCTTGTCTCCGCGCTTCTTGTCTATTTTCCGTTTTCCAAACTGATGCATATGGGGGGTGTTTTCCTCAGCCCCACCAGAAACATGGCCAATGACACCAGAATGCGCAGGCATATAAATCCCTGGAACCCGGACATCAAGCCACATTCCTATGCCGCCTATGAAGATGAGTTCAGAAAGGATATGGTCGAGCAGGGGATTCCGGTGGAAAAACCATTGACGGCTGAGGAAAGCGCGGCAGCGGAAGATTGATTCGGGCCTTCCATTCCGGACGTCCCGGGGATGATTGATAACTAATCGAGTGCATACCACCAAGAGGATAAGGAACAAGCAATGGCTGTTGTAAAGGTAGACAAGTTGGCGCGAAGTGTGGTTGAAGGGCCTTCCCTGATGACCGGTTCCATACCGACCCGTGACTGGATGGATATACCGGTTGTCTTCAAACCCGGTAACTACGCCTATCCAACCAAACCCAATATTCTGGAGTATCTTGACAGTCAGGCCGGGGTCAGTTTTCCCAATGCTCGTGAGTGGAACCCTGAAGACGATGACTGGAAGCTGCCGGAGAACTGGAAGGAGATTATCATCAACGGCCTTGCCGAACGGCTGGGGAAGTTCCGTTCTCTGAAAATCTTTATGGATTGCTGTGTCCGTTGCGGCGCCTGCGCTGACAAGTGTCATTTTTTCCTTGGTACCGGTGATCCGAAAAATATGCCGGTCCTCAGGGCGGAGCTGCTCCGTTCCGTGTATCGGCAGGAGTTTACCAAGGCGGGCAAGATCCTGGGCAGGATGGCCGGAGCAAGGGAAATGACAGTCGGCGTCCTCAAAGAATGGTTCATGTACGCCTATCAGTGTACTGAGTGTCGACGCTGTTCGGTGTTCTGTCCCTATGGTATCGACACAGCCGAGATCACCATGATGCTGCGCGAGCTGCTGCACCTGGTGGGCTGCGGTATCAACTGGGCCCTGGAGCCGGTCGCCAATTCCAACAGAACAGGAAACCATATGGGGTTGACCCCCCAGGCCTTTAAGGGAAACATTGATTTTCTCTGCGAGGATATAGAAAACCTGACCGGAATTCACATCGAACCAAGTTTCAACCGGAAAGGGGCCGAGGTCCTGTTCATCACCCCTTCCGCCGATGTCTTTGCTGAACCGGGTTTGTTTACCTGTATGGGCTATCTCCTCCTGTTCGAGGCCATCGGTCTTGATTATACATGGTCGACCTACGCCTCCGAAGGCGGGAACTTCGGTCTTTTCACCTCCAACGAGATGATGAAGAAGCTTAACGGCAAGATGTATGCCGAGGCGAAAAGACTGGGGGTCAAGTGGATTCTCGGCGGTGAATGCGGTCACATGTGGCGGGTGGTACATCAGTACATGGATACCATGAACGGGCCGGCCGATTTTCTTGAGGTTCCCAAATCACCGATAACCGGTACGGTCTTCGAGAATGCCAGATCGACGAAAATGGTGCATATCTCCGAGTTCACGGCTGATTTGATTTATCACAACAAAATTAAACTTGACAAGTCAAGGAACAGCCATGTCAAGGCAACCTTTCATGATTCCTGTAACCCGGCCAGGGCCATGGGACTGCTTGAAGAACCGCGGTATATCCTTGACCATGTCGTTGATAACTGGGTGGAGATGCCGGAAAATACCATCCGCGAGCAGACCTTTTGCTGTGGGTCGGGAACCGCGCTTAACACCGATGAAATCATGGAGTTGAGAATGCGTTCCGGTCTGCCGCGCGCCAATGCCGTTCGTTATGTTGCCGATAAGCATGCGGTTAACATGCTGGCCTGTGTCTGCGCCATTGACCGGGCAACCCTGACGACACTTATGCAATATTGGAATCCCGATGTCGAGGTATGCGGGGTCAGTGAGCTGGTCGGCAATGCCCTTGTGATTGAAGGTGAAAAGAGAGCGGATCTTACCGAAGGTCTTCGGACCATGGTTTTTTAATTCCCTGCCAGCAGTGGAGGAAAGACAATGTATGATGGTGGTAAAATCATTCCGGGACTGATTATTTTTGTCCTGTTTATCACATTTCCCATCTGGTACAACCGGGGCAATGCCGGGACCGTGCCGCAGCCGGAACTGCCGAAAAAATACAAGCAATGTGTGTTGCCCGATGCAGATATGCGGGCTGAACATATGCAGTTGTTGAACAGGTGGCGTGATCAGGTGCTTCGTGACGGAGATTGGGGATTTGATGTTAAAATCGGTGATATGAAGTATCAGAAGAGCCTGATGAACACCTGTATGCAGTGCCATACCAGTAAAAAGAAATTCTGTGACCGCTGCCATACCTACGCATCGGTCAAACCATATTGCTGGGATTGTCACGTCGCCCCTGTTGAGTGAGCCGCGAAGGAGGATATATACAGATGGATACCAAAAGAAGAAATTTCCTCAAAATTGCCGGGGCAACAACCCTGGCCGGACTTGGCGGACCGGCCGTTGTTGAACGGCTGGTTTCGGGTACAAGTCCGGCCCAGGCAAGGGCCGCCCATGGTGAGCACCCAGCTTCGCCTGGAGCCAAAACGCATTCTGCCGCATCAGGACATGAAGAAAAG
The DNA here is from genome assembly GCA_015489765.1 of Desulfobulbaceae bacterium. Classification (GTDB taxonomy): domain Bacteria; phylum Desulfobacterota; class Desulfobulbia; order Desulfobulbales; family Desulfobulbaceae; genus DRLX01. The sequence goes on along the minus strand of WFZC01000042.1, from coordinate 28,543 downwards.
AATGCTCCAACAGGCAGGCGTCTGGGTATGGTTGTTGACCTGCGAAAGTTGAGAAAGCAGCCGGAGCTCATGGAAAAGATTGTTCATGCCTGTCACGCGGAACACAACGTGCCTCACTTCCCCAATAAAAAAGATGAGATCAAGTGGATCTGGCGGACGGAATTCGACAAGGCCTTTGCCGAACACAGTGATTATTACAAGGACAGGATGACAAAAGCTGGTGACGTCCTTGTCTTCTGTAATCACTGTGATGAACCTCCCTGTGTCAAGGCATGCCCAACCAGAGCGACCTTCAAGACCAAGGACGGTATCGTGGCCATGGATTATCATCGCTGTATCGGCTGCCGTTTCTGTATGGCCGCCTGCCCATACGGTTCACGAAGTTTCAACTGGCGCGATCCCAGGGCCGGGCTGGATATGAACCATATCAATCGTCATTTCCCGACCCGGATGCGTGGTGTGGTCGAGAAGTGCAACTTTTGTGCCGAACGCGTCGGGCTTGGCAAGCCGCCGAAATGTGTTGAGGTCTGTGGTTCGACCAGGGCCATGATATTCGGGGACTTGAATGATCCCGATTCTGAGATCAGAAAGGTGCTGAGAGACAATTTTACCATTCAGCGTAAACCCTCCGCGGGTACCCATCCATCAGTCTTTTATATTGTATGAGGTCGCCATGTTTGAAAAAGCGCTAAAAGGGAATAAATACTACTGGATGTGGCTGGCCTTTCTCGGCATCTTTATGGCAATTGCTGCTTTCTGTTATGTCAGGCAGTTTAATTATGGTCTGGGACTGACCGGAATGAGCCGTGATGTTTCCTGGGGACTCTATATCTCCCAGTTCACCTTTCTGGTCGGTGTGGCCGCTGGAGGGGTCATGCTGGTGCTGCCCTATTATGTTCATAATTACAAGACGTTCGGCAGGATTACCATCCTGGGGGAATTCCTTGCCATCTCGGCATTGCTCATGTGTCTGAGCTTTATTGTCGTTGATCTCGGGCAGCCGATGCGGATGTTGAATGTTATCCTGCATGCCCAGCCGAGATCCATGCTCTTTTATGATATGATTGTCCTCAACGGCTATCTTTTCCTCAATATTCTCTGCGGCTGGGTCATTTTGACGGCCGAGCGCAAGGAGGTCAAACCGCCGAAGTGGATCTATTTTTTCGTCTATCTTTCCATTCCCTTTGCCGTTTCCATCCATACGGTAACAGCCATGCTCTACTGTGGTCTTCCGGGCAGGCATTTCTGGCTGTCCGCCATTGTCGCTCCCCGGTTTCTGGCCTCAGCCTTTGCCGCCGGTCCGGCCCTGATCGTTGTTGTCGCCCTGATCCTGAAACGGGTCGCCAATTTTGATGTCGGCAAAAAGGCTCTGGACAAGCTGGCCACCATTATCCTTTATGCGGCCCTGACCAACATGTTTTTTGTCGGCCTGGAGTTTTTTGTTGCCTACTATTCAAATATTCCTGGCCATATCCATACCATTGAGTACCTGTTCTTTGGTCTGGAGCATGACGGCCATGTCTACAACAATCTGGTCCCGTTTATGCGGATGTTTGTTCTCCTGTTTGTGGTCGGGGTGGCATTGCTCTCCATTCCCTATACTCGCAGACAGAGTGATTTCTGGCTCGGGGTAGGATGTACGGCCCTGTTTATCTCTCTCTGGCTGGATAAGGGCATCGGCTTTGTTCTTGGTGGTTTTGTCCCAAATCCTCTTGGTGAGATTACCGAATATTATCCGACTGCCAATGAGATTTTTATCGCTCTTGGCATCTGGGCGATGGGATTTTTTGTCCTTACCATCCTCTATAAGATAGCTATCGGGGTCGAACACGAGATAGAAGCCTGATCGAGTACAGCCCATTTGCAACAGACAAGCCTCCGGTCCAGCGCGATCGGAGGCTTTTTTTAATCCCGTCTCCAAGACCTTCTTGCAAGGTGCATTGTAACTCTTTATTTTGTCAATCAGTGAATCACTGAATGTAGGAAATATAAGTTGATAACGACGATTCAACAGCAGAGGGGGCGCTATGGGGAGGACAAAAACATTTCGCGTAATCAACCAGAGATTTCAATTCAAGTGTGACAAATGCGGGGCAAAACGATACATGGCAGTGCCTCTCCGCTTGCGAAGGCGAAGTGTTCGTTGTCATAAATGCGGTGAAATCGTTAACTGTTCCTTTAACCGCAGAGCTACTTTGCGTGAGTCGCAGAGCGGCAAGGCGGTGTTGATTACGGGCTCCGGAAAGGATGTTGAAATCGATCTTACTGATGTTTCGTCCAAGGGTATAGGTTTTGAGATGTCCATTCGGGCGATGCGTTCACGGGCCATAAAAATAGGTGATCAGGTGCAGATTTATTGCTCCTGGAGTCCCTGTCTCCTTGGCAACAACCGTTATGTGGTGCAGAATATCAGAGGACAGCGGGTCGGAGTGAAGAAGCTGGAACAGGGCCAATATTGATCAAGTGGCCTGGCACGCTCTCTGGAGAATATTTATCCGAAAATAAGGTTACGCAAGTTTTTTAACGTAACCTGTTGATTTTCATGGTTTGTTGTATCGCCAAGGCATGTTGGCTTATCTGAAAATCGCCCACGAAGAGACGCCGATCCGGTGCCCTCATGAATTGGTGTTCTGCCTGGAACGTACTGCCTGTGGGCCTGGATCCCCGTCTTCGCGGGGATGACAGAGAAGATGTCCATTTTTCAGTCCGGCAATGAAATAAAAGGACCCGTCCCCTTTACCCGTCATCCCCGGGGGCTGTTATCGGGGATCCAGTGTCGTTTAGCCGATAATATCCCGCGTAGCTGTGTCCTTTCGGACTATTTTCATCATTCGTTGTGGCTGGGACGGAAAAATTTGGTCCATCCATGCTTGTTTTTTAAGAAAAAAGCAATCAGAGTACCATGCAGTAATGATTTGGGGATATCATCCTGCCGGCAGCGCCAGTTGCAGGTAAAGTTGCCAGAGTTTAAGGATATATGGCTGGAAGAAGAGCCAGCAGAGGGCGGCAAGGGAGAGAAAGGGACCAAAGGGTATCCGGATACGCCCCCCTTTTTTCTGTTTGAGCATGGCAGCAACCCCGATAATTGAGCCGAGAAGTGAGCTGGCAAAGATGATAAAGAGCAGGCTTTGCCAGCCGAGAAAGGCGCCTATCATGGCCAGCAGTTTGATATCTCCTCCGCCCATTCCGTCTCGTTTGGCCAGAAGATAGTAGGCAAGGGCTATACCGTACAATATCCCGCCGCCTAGCAGAATACCGAGCGCTGATTGTTGCCAGCTGACAAAGGGCTGGAAAAAGGAGCCGATAAAACCGATGACAATTCCGGGCAGGGTAATAACATCGGGAATTATCTGGTGCTGGATATCAATAAAAATTATGACCAGGAGAGCTGCACAGAAGACAAAATACAGGAAGAACCCGGTACCCGGACCAAAGAGTTGGAACAGGGCCGCGGCCAGTAGCCCCATACTTAATTCCACCAAAGGATACTGGATGGAAATCTTTTTTTTGCAGGTCCTGCATTTTCCCCGCAGGGCGAGATAGCTGATTATTGGAATGTTTTCATACCAATGCAGGGGGGTTTTGCATTGCGGGCAATGGGAAGCCGGAAAAACAATAGATTGTTTTTTGTCCGGCAGTCTGAGAATAACCACGTTAAGAAAAGAGCCGACAACGGCACCAAAGAGAAAGGCAAAAATTGAAAAAAGAGTGTCCACTGGAATATTCTCTGGTATGTTTGTTGTGCTATCAGGGCGATGGGATAATCGTTTTTCCAGGGCCCCTTCATATATGAGTTGTAAACCTGTTGCCTCAGCGAGGTGTAGCGCAGGAAAAGAATAATTTTCTTCCTTTGTTGTATCGTTTTCCATGCCCGAATTCCAGGAAAAAGCTCCTCTTCTTGACCGGGAAGTCATTGCAGACGATATCTTTCGCCTGACCCTGCATGCGCCGAAGATTGCCGCTGCCGCCCGTCCGGGGCAGTTTGTCATGTTGCGGGTGGGTGCGGGCATGGATCCCCTGCTGCGCAGGCCGTTTTCAATCCATCAGATAGATGCGTCCGGGAATATGAAAATTCTGTTCAAGGTCATTGGCCGGGGAACGGCCGCCCTGGCAGGTGTATCACCCGGAAGCAGCATTGATTGCATAGGACCTCTTGGAAACGGTTTTTCCCTGGAAAAAAAGGGAAGGTTGTGCCTGGTCGGCGGCGGTATGGGTATTGCCCCGCTCTATTTTCTTGCCAGCCGCTTGTTGCAGAACGGGAAAAGGGTTGACAGGGATTTTGTGCTGCTTGGGGCAAGAAACCATCAAGAATTACATATCGTTGCCGATGAATTTTATGAACTTGGGTACAGGGTACAAACGGCAACGGATGATGGCTCCCTGGGACATCATGGTTTTGTTACCGAATTGCTGGATCCGATACTGCCGGCCATGGAACGGGTCTGTACCTGCGGTCCCCTTGCCATGATGAAGATCTGCGCCGACAAGGCAGGCGCCGCCGATGTTGCCTGCCAGGTTTCTTTAGAAACCCACATGGCCTGCGGTCTGGGGGCATGTCTGGGATGCGCGGTGAGGAATGCGGATGGCGGGTATCTTCATGTATGTCGGCAGGGGCCGGTATTTGATGCAGGCGAGGTCAAATGGACAGGATAAATGGAAAGGATATTGACCTGCGGGTACGGTTGGGAGGGCTTTCCCTGCGCAACCCGGTCATGACCGCATCCGGAACCTTTGGCTATGCCGGGGAGTTTTCTCACCTTGTGGATCTGCAGAGACTGGGTGCTGTTGTGGTCAAGGGAATATCTCTTGCCCCCCGGCCCGGCAATCCTCCACCAAGGGTCGTGGAAACCGCCTGCGGCATGCTCAATGCCATCGGGCTTGAAAATGTCGGCCTGGAGGGATTTCTGGCGGAAAAAATGGAGTTTCTTCGCGAAATCAACAGCCGGGTAATTGTCAATATCCTTGGTGATTCGGTCCGGGAATATGGCCTTTTGGCCGAAAAACTCACCGGGGTCAAGGGGGTAGATGCCCTGGAGGTGAACATCTCCTGTCCCAATGTGAAAAAAGGCGGGGTGGCATTTGGTACCGACCCTGCCATGGCAGCCGAGGTGACAAGAGTCGTCAAGGAGGGGACCGACCTGCCGGTTATCGTCAAGCTCTCTCCCAATGTCACCGATATCACAGTTATGGCCAGGGCCGTGGAAGAGGCCGGGGCAGACGCGGTTTCCCTGATCAATACCCTGATCGGCATGGCAATAGATCCGGCCAGCCGTCGGCCGAGACTGGCCAATATAATCGGCGGTCTGTCAGGACCGGCCATCAAGCCCGTTGCTCTGCGCATGGTGTGGCAGGCGGCCCGGGCAGTTTCGATCCCGGTGATCGGTATCGGCGGCATTGCCACCCCGGAGGATGCGCTCGAGTTTTTGATTGCCGGTGCCACCGCCATCCAGGTGGGAACCGCCAATTTTTATCAACCTCGTTCCGCTGAATCAATTATCGATGGTCTTGCCGCCTATCTTAAAACTCAGGGCGAGGATTCCATACGTTCAATTATCGGTACCTTGCAGACGGAAGGGGACTGATTTCATGGCCAGGGGAAAGATCTGTGTGTCGGTGAGCGCTCCGAATGCCGAAATGGTTGCTCGGATCGTGCAGGCCAACAACGGCCTTGTTGATCTGGCCGAGGTTCGGCTTGATGCCATGGCCAGGCCGGAGGTGGATGGGTGTATGCGGCTGGTTCATCTGCCCTTGCTGTTTACCAATCGGCCGAGCTGGGAAGGCGGCGCTTTTTCCGGCCCCGAGGAAGAACGGCTGCAATCGCTGCTGAGGGCAGTGGAGTTGCAGGCGGCCTATGTGGATCTGGAGCTCCGAGCTGATAAGGCCTTGCGGCAACAGCTGCTTGTGATGAAACGATCATCCCCGACCCGGTTGATCCTCTCCTGGCATGATTTCAGCTCCACCCCGACCGCGGAAGAGCTGAGGAACCTTCTCCGGCGGATGCGGACAGCCGGCGCCGATATCGGCAAAATAGTCACCACTGCCCGGACCACGGGCGATGTACTGCGGGTGCTGGCTCTTCTGGAGGAGGCGGACCGGATCGGTTTTCCGCTCAGCGCCTTCTGCATGGGCAAGAAAGGACGAATCAGCCGTGTCGCCACCATCTATCTTGGCGGGGCAATGACCTATGTCGCTGCCTCGGAAGATCAGGCCACTGCGCCGGGCCAGCTGTCGGCTGCCAGGATGAATCAATTATGTTCTCTGTTTGCTGATGAATATTAACGGAAAAACACAACTTTTTGGAATTATCGGCCATCCGGTCACCCATTCCCTGAGCCCGGCCATGCACAATGCCGCCCTTATGGCCATGGGAATCAACGGTGTCTATGTGCCCATGGATACCACTGACCCGGCCACCGGAGTTGCAGGTCTGCGCACCCTTGGTTTTGTTGGTATTTCGGTGACTGTGCCCCATAAGGTGGCGGTCATGGAACATCTGGATGAAATTGACCCGGTGGCCAGGAAGATCGGAGCGGTCAACACCCTGCTGTTCAGGCGGAAACCGGGTGAGGAAGAGGTTGTTGTGCGCGGATTTAATACCGACTGGCTCGGTTCCAACCTGGCCCTGGCCGACAGGATCCAGCTTGCCGGCAGCCGGGTCTTGGTTCTCGGCGCCGGTGGTGCGGCCAAGGGCGTCTGTTTTGGTCTTGTTGAAGCAGGGGCCGAGGTGATCATCACCAACCGCACCGAAGAAAAGGGACGTGGTCTGGCCGCATGGCTGGGATGTGATTTTATCCCCAGTGATCAGCTTGGCAAGGTGCGGGCTGATGCCCTGGTAAACACCACCTCGGTCGGCATGGAACCCAACAGTGCTGATATTGCCGTGAATCCGAACCTGCTTGACCATTTTTCCGTGGTCATGGATATTGTCTATGCACCCCTGCAAACGCGCCTTCTGCAGGAAGCGGAAAGGGCAGGCTGCCAGACCATAGACGGTCTGTCCATGCTGTTGAACCAGGCAGCGGTGCAGTTGAAGATATGGACGGGCAAGAGGCCGCCCCTCGATATTATGCGCCGGGCGCTTGAAGACGAACTTGCAAGAAGAAAATCGGGCGGGAATATCTCTGCCCCCAAGGATATATGAAAGAAATTACACCAGTACAACTGATCGATGCAACCGTTGAAGTCCCCGGCTCCAAAAGCCTGACCCAGCGGGCCCTGATCGCCGCAGCCCTGGCTGAGGGGACCTCTTTTTTGTCCGGGCCGTTGGCCAGTGAGGATACGGCCTATACCATGGCGGCGCTGCGGGCAATGGGGGGCCAGATCAACGACGATGATCCAGCATGCTGGCAGGTCCATGGGACCGCCGGCAATATCCTGCCGCCAGAGGAAGATATTTATCTCGGCAACAACGGCACCGCCACCCGCTTTCTTACCTCGGTGGCCGCCCTTGGACAGGGCATCTTTCATATCGTCGGCAGCCGGCGGATGGCCAAACGTCCCATTGCGCCGCTAATTGAAGCCTTGCAGGGCTGGGGGGTGGATATTGCAAGTGATGCCAAAAACGGCTGTCCTCCGCTCACCATCAGGGCCAATGGCCTGACCGGAGGGCCGACCGTTCTGCCCGAGGGTAAATCCAGCCAATATCTCTCGTCCCTGCTGCTGGTAGCCCCGTATGCTGCTCAACCAGCCGAGCTTGAGGTACGGGGCGAGGTCTACTCCAAGCCCTATGTGGAGATGACTTTGCGGGTCATGTCTTCCTTTGGCGTTCAGGTGGAAGCCACCCCTACCCTGGATTTTTTTCGCATCCCGCAGCTTCCCTACCAGGGCAGAAAATATGATATCGAGGGGGACGCCTCTGGCGCCTCCTATTTCTGGGCAGCAGCGGCGATAACCGGCGGCCGGGTTACGGTTGCCAACGTGCCGGTTCCCTCATTGCAGGGGGATGCCCAGCTGGTTCCTTTGCTGGCAAGAATGGGGTGTGAGGTGACAAGGGCCGGGGTGCGGGGCCTGACCGTGCAGGGACCTGAAAAGTTGAAGGCCATTGAGGTTGACATGGGCGACATGCCGGATGTGGCCCCGACCCTGGCCATTGTCGCCGCCTTTGCCGAGGGGACTACAATAATCAAAAATATCGCCCACTTGAGAATCAAGGAGTGCGATCGGTTGACCGCCATGGTCACGGAACTTGGCAGAATGGGTGCGGCGGTGGAAGAGCGGCAGGACGCCATGCTTATCCATGGCCGGGCCGGTGGCAGTAATCTACATGGAGCTGAAATCACCACCTATGAGGATCATCGGATAGCCATGTGTTTTGCTGTTGCCGGTCTGCGAGTACCTGGGGTGATTATCACCGGTGAGCAATGCGTGGCCAAATCATTTCCCGATTTCTGGGAACGTTTTGCCATGCTGGGAAAATAAGGACCACGGGAAAATTTTTTTCACGAGGTCCTTATCCAGCCTGATCAATTGACCTTCAGCTTGCCGCCCGTGCCCAATCCATGAGGACCGGTCGCCTTCTGCGGCCGGTAGTGTTTTGTCGCCCTGACCAGGTTATTAAAGGCATCAGTAAGGGATGCCGCGATGACCTTGCCCTCCGGGGTCCTGCTGTAGGCGCGGACACCAGTGCCGACGCCGAGTCCGGTTTCAAAGAGTCCAGCCAGACCTCCAATATCCATGGCGTCCGCGCTTCCTTCAGCCACCGCCACCTGCACACCAGACCTGTTATCGACCAGGGTCAATATGCTCTGGGCTTCGCTGGTCTTCAGGGAGCTGCCGATCATGGCGCCGACACTGCCGAATAATCCGCCGATGGCGCCACCTATACCACTGGTATCAGGGGAGGAAAAGATCAGGGTCGGGGTTACGGTATAATCGGCGGCAACAAGCTGGCCCTTGCCGAAGTTACTGTACTTTCGGAGTTCACCCGATCGTTGCAGGCGTCTTTCCCGTTCCAGACTGTTGAACCCTGCACCCCGCTCTACAATCACGAAACAATTGCTCTGCTGTGATAGCAGACGCAGGACAGGGATGGTTGACTGGATACCGTAGCGACCCAGCCAGGAATACCAGTTGGCGGTATGGTCCTCGTTGACGGCCAGGGTCCCGAGGGGTTCCGCGCAACGTTCAAGCTGCGAATTGACATTTTCGCTGTATTCCCCGCCGGCACTGCCGGTGGCAACGGTTTTGGAGCGTTCACTTCCCATGTGTACCTGACTGCATCCGCTGAGAACGAGGATGGCGATGGCAATAACAAGATGATTTTTCATAGATACTCTCTCCATAAAAAAGATTTTTTGCACAAAGATTAACCGAATTATTTTTACCCTTTATTTGAGGAAAATAAACAAAAAAATACGGAAGCTGTCCGCCGACATTTCATTTTGGCAGGATTCTATCCTCAACTGGTTTATCAGAAAATTACCCACGGAGGACATGGCTGCCCATGCCGGAGTCGAAGATTTTCATTGTTTGTTGTGGCCGGCCAATCTGGTCCAGCCATGCTGGTTTATCCGAAAATAGCCCGCGTAGCTGTTTCTTTCGGACTATTTTCATCATGTGTTGTGGCTGGGGCGGAAAATTATGGTCCAGCCTGCTGGTCTGTCCGGAAACCATGAATTTAATTCCAGGTCAGAGAATGCCATACAGGTGATTGCCATCCCATCCATTATTTATTGAGCATGACGGGGAACGCGAATATGCGGGACCCTGGGAGATTGGGCGAAACGGCCATTTATGGACGGACATTTTCCAGCAGCAATGACGCAAAAGGTGTAATGATCAGGAACCGTATTGAACGATAATGGGATCACCGGCAGAGCAACCCGTAAGTTCTGCGGCATTGCCCCTGTTGACGGCAATTTCCAGGTATCCGGAAGAGTCGATAAGGGCAACGAGTTCACCTGGGGGCTGGTCGTTATATGTGCTTGAGATAGCATTGATTGTATAATTTGAAATAGTGATTCCTGTAAAAGTTGCCGGTTGGAATCTGCTCAGATGTCTGGTGGTAATGTTGGTTTTGATATTGCCGAAATGGTCGATATGAAGCATTTGGCCGCTGATACGATTATTGTCGATTTCCGGTTCTGGAATGTCAAGCTGTACGCAGTCAGAAAATGAGACTTCAGGCCCTACCCGGTCAATGGGCAGTCCTGCGGCCAGGGCTGCGGCCACAGGCGCCATGATATCTCTGCCGTGAAAGGTGCCGCTTACTTCAGCGGGGAAAAGAGAGCTGTTCTCCACCCGATGAATTCTCTGTATCTTTTCATCCTTAACCAGCAGCGAGAGCAGTCCGTTGTCAGGGGCAATAAAGAGATGATTGTCTCCCTTTGCGGCAAGGATACCGCGCTGACTGCCCACCTCCGGATCAACAACGACCAGGTGAATGGTGCCATCGGGGAAATAGCGGTAACTTGTACGGATTGTGACGGCTCCGGCAAGAATGTCATGGGGGTTGATGGCATGGGTCAGGTCAAAGATGCGGCTGGAGATGTTTCGTTTAAGAATAGCCCCCTTCATCTGGCCCACGTAAGGGTCTTTTAGACCAAAATCCGTTGTCAATGTTATAATATTTGTATAGCTCATAACAGATAATTCCTTGTATGCGGGCATTAAGATGTACGTAACTTCTCAATAAGTGGTGATATAAGTCTGGATCCCCGCCCAACAGACTGCGGGGATGACGCTCTGAATTGCCTGCAACTGGGTCATTCCGGCAGGTTGTTGGCCGGAATCCATATAATTAGCAGCAACTTACCCTCAGTTATTGAGAAGTTACAGATGTACCAGCTGTCTTGCTGTTTATTTTGTATAATTTCATCTTGTTACATTGAAAACCTGGCGACGGGGCATGTGGTGCCGGGTGGATCGGAAATTCCTGTCACCATCAAGTGGAATTATAGCAGAGGAAAAAAGAAATGTACAAGAACGGCTTAAAGAAACCGCTTTTTCAGAAGAAGAAAAAAGAGCATGCCATTTTCTTTCATTTTTCCGGCTGCCGTTCCTGCCTGTTCTCCGGTTCCCCAGAAGAGATCCACTCTGCCTGGGCCCCGAATGGCTGAACCTGTGTCCTGAACCAGCACGAAACGATTGAGCGCTGTCCACTGTTGCTGATTGTTGCGGTCAAAAACAGGTTTTTTGCTTTGCAGGAAGGCAAGAGCTCCGGCAGGAAAGCAACGTTGGTCAACGGCGATGGATCGTCCAGCCGTCAGGGGGCGGTCGAGATTACCGATGGCATCGTGGCCCCGTGTCCACTGGAAAAAGATAAAGGATTGATTGGTGTACAGGATTTCCTGGAGTTCTGCCGGATGGTCAGCAAGGTATTGTCGGATGGTATCGATCCCCACCCCTTTACGGGTGATTTTGCCGGTATGGATCATGTATTTACCGATACTGGTGTAAGGGCGACCGTTTTTCATGGCATAGTGGATGCCCCTGAGAGATCCGTTCCGCAGCCTGATAAGACCTGACCCTTGAATATGGAGAAGATAGGCATCAAAAGGGTCCTTGAGCCAGACAAGTTCGCTTCCCTTTGCATATCCGTTACGTTCTATTTCTTCTCTGGTCCAGTATGAAGTGAAACGGTTCCCCTGGAAACGACCGGGCTGGACAGAGCCATTTCTGTGATTGCGGCGAAGAACAAGGTTGTTCGGAATTCCATACAGGGGATAGAGAAACGGGGGCGTCTGGACTAGACTTCCCTGAAAAACCGGTTGATAATACCCGGTAACCAGCATTGTGCCAGCTGAGGCGGTATGTTCCCTGCCCGCCGCCTGGTAGATGTCGAAAAAGGTAGCAAGTTCCAGGGATAACAGTTGTGGCGAAGGACGGCTTGCAATGAGATGATCAAAGAAGAGAAGGGAACGGATCAGATGTCTGGTGGTGCAGGAACGGGCGCCCAGAGGGAATTCAGCGGTTGCCGGCCGTTGTCGGAGATAGTGGAGGCTTTCCTGGATGGCCTCGTGGAGAAGATGGTAGTCAAGATCGTCGGTAAAGTGGATATCACATTTCAACGCCATCGGCGCGGTCGCTGCCTGAGGATTAACCGCAACAACCGGGAACGGAAAGATGAGAATGAGCAGGAAAAAGAGACCTCTCCTTATTGTCGCCATCGAATCGTCGATATGCTACCTGTTTTGGCTCTTTCCCCTGATGGCCTCAGCCAACTCGGCAACAGCCATGGCATAGCGATTTGAGTGGTTCCATTCGGTAATGGCCTGAAAATTCGGATACCCGGCAACGTATCGAAAGGCGTATTTGGAACCGGGCGGAAGCTCAAGCGCTATGATGGAGAGGGGTTTGTTACCTGGTGATGGCGGAAGATCAACCTGTTGTGCAGCCCGTACAACCGACCAGGGCACCCGGCCCTTTCGTCCCTTGAGTTTGGCGGCAATCAACTGCTGATTGTTGAGGCTGTGGCCCAGTTCAGCATACACCGGGGCATCAAGGGTCCAGTGGAACTGCTTGAGATAGTTGGCTATTGATGCCAGAATATCGGGAACCGAATGCCAGACATCACGTTTGTCATCACCATCAAAGCTGACAGCATAGGCACGAAAGGAGGTGGGAATGAACTGGGTCTGGCCAAAGGCCCCGGCATAGGAGCCGAGAACGGTTTTTGGATCAACCCTGTTTTCCCGGCAGAGCAGCAGAAAGGCGATGAGCTGTTTTCGAAAGAACTGCGCTCGTCTTGGATAGGCGTCAAACAGGGTGTTGAGTGTTTGCAGGACATTATACCTGCCCTGACGGCTGCCATACCTGGTTTCAATACCCCAAATGGCGATGACTACTTCCCGGTCAACCCCGATCTCTTTTTCTATCCGGTCAAGGAGTTCCTTATATTGGACGAGTTTCTTTTTGCCGGTGGCTATTTTTCCCTTGGTGAGAAACAGGGGCGCGTATTTGTAATAGGGCCTGGCCTCCCATTGTCTGTCCATCAGTTCGAGTACCCGGCGTGATATGCGTTGGCCCTTGAAGATGGAATGGAGTTCCTGGTCGGAGAAGTGATATTTGCTCTTCAGTTCATGAAAGAGGAGTTGATATTTTTTCTGTTTCAGGTCTATGGGCTGACCATCCTGCACCAGGTCGGCGGCCTTGATTTTTTCCCCGGCCATCGCATCACTACCGATAAACGGCAGAGTCAGGGCAAGGATTCCAAGGATTATTGCCGCAACAGTTTTTTGGGAAGAGAGAAAAGAGCAGGGGAGGATTGGCCGGTGCATGAAATATATCTCAAGTGGAGAATTGACGGGAAAACGCGCTTATAAATTCTTCTTTCTGTTCAGGGGGCAGTTGATTTATGCCGGCGGCTGCGGCCCGGCCTCCTCCGGTCGGAAACCGGCGGCAGAGCTTATCCGCCCCCTGGCGCCTGTTAACGGGGGCACGTACGCTGACGCGCAGGGACCCGTCCGCATTGGCAATAATCAGGGCGTGTGCCAGTTCAGGTTCCTGTCTTGCCAGGGTATTGGAGAAGACACCGGCCACCCTGCGGGCCCAGGGGGCATTCGGCAGTTCAAAGATTCTGCCGCAATCATCCTGTTGCACGGGATCCATCTTGCCTGCCCGGTTCATATCATCACGGTAACCCTGGCGCAGGGTCTGAAGCATGGGGGACGATGCATGGAAATCCAGGGGATCGGTGAACGCATGAACATGGAGAAAGAGTTCATCCGGCGGAAAAAACAGGTCATCCACGGTGGCGCCGTATCCATTATAGTTCAGCAGAATACCTGTTTCCCGAAGTTGGTCCGTCTCTTCATGTGACAGGTCCATGGTCCGGGCGGCCCGGAGAGCGGTTTCGTCAAGATTATCGCCAAAGGCGCCGACAACAGCCCATTTGCGGTGGGCGCCGGCCAGGAGATTATCAACAATCATTGATGTGCAGGTCAGTGGGGTTGGATCAATATGCGCCTGCAGGGCCTTGCTTTCGGGGATGTCGCCGCTGAAGTGATGATCAATGTAGACAATGGAATTTCCATGGGCAAGCAGGGTAAGCAATGGTCCGCGGTTCCTGTCCATGGAGATGTCAACAACGGTGATGTGCGCGTTTTTGACAGGCTCTATTTTTTTTAACAGGCGGATGTCGCGTTTCACCCCGGTGACAAGCTGTGCATCGGGGAGAGGATCATGGAGGCGAAGCTGATGGAGGGCGCATATTCCATCGGCATCACCGTTGAAAACGTCATAGGCGGTCATGTTGGGGCATGTGTACAGGACTGTTTTTTTCGTCTTTGGGCCATGGGAAAGGGTGTGTTCATTAGGAGGCGGCGGTTGGGGCCGCCTCCCGTCCCTTGCATTGGTCTTCTAAAGACCGGGCAGGTCAATTCCAAAGGGGTTGCCAATGTTCGCCAGTCGGAACATGAGCATGTATTTCTGGTTACCGGGGGTGTAATTGGTGGCAAATTCAACCGACCAGCAGGAGGGCTGGTAGATAAGGCTGAAGTTTTCCTGGATGGTCTGGCTGTCCTCGAGTGAACGTTCAATGTCGTAGGAGGCAATCAACGAGTAAAGCAGGGAAACTCTTGCCCCGCCCTTGATGGATTCCGTATCTTCTTCATCCTCGTTGTTGCTGGAAAAGTAATCAAAGTAGAAGGTGTCGCCCCTGCCGTTTGTATAGTTGGTTTCCAGGGCATTGCGCAATACGCCGGCCCCATAGACATCAATATCAGAGCGATAGACAATACGGAAATCCTTGAGCGGAAACAGGGCCGCTTTCACCTCCACGGGCGTCAGGGGGGTATCGCTTTTTTCACTGCGGAGGTCATATCCCTGACGAATTTTCAGGTAGCCGTACTGCCTGTCATATTCCGAACCATTGTGCAGGCCGGAGACGGTAAAGAAGTTATCCAGATTATAGTAGATAATGTTTTGATCGGCAATCCGGTCGATATCGTCAAATTCGGGGAGGTTGTCCTGGTCATCATCGGATACATACCTATACGATATGGAGGGCCTGAAGGTATGGGTCCAGCGATAAATTTCACCAACATTGATGCCGAAATCACGGGCAATATTTGTCCCGATCTTGCCGCCAAAGTCGACCAGAAAGCGATTTTCCGTGTCGGAATCCTTCCAGGTATCGTCACCATTATCATCGATGAAATATCCGGTTTCACGGATACCGACATCAACGGTGGTTTCAAGATAGGGTGACAGCGGGATACCGGCAAGCAGTTTCAAGGGAATATCCACCCGCTGGGCCCGAACACCCTTGTCGCGCCAGAAATTGGTATAGTTGCTGTTCCAGGAAAAGTCGATTCCGGTATCATAGAGCGGTAACAGACCGGAGTAGTTGATCGCAGGCAGATTCCAGAGTGGATCCGGGCTGGTCTGCGGTTCCCGCAGGTCGTTGATCCCGAGAAGGTTGATCTGCAGGGCAGAACCATTGTCCCAGGAGCGGAGAATCTTCAGGGTATTTTCTCTGGTGAGTGCGGTTTTGTTTTGAAAACCCCGGCCAAAGGTCTCCAGGAACCTCCTCTGGCTGGTAATAAATCCGGTCAGACCGCTGTTGAACTCGGTCAGGTAATCAAGATCAGAGGCAATGTCCAGGTCCAGACGTGTTGTCCACAGACCAAAATCCTGGTTGGCCTTGCCCCGCACCCAGTATCGTTCCTGATTGGTGTGAGTAAAGCCGCCGTCGGCATAATAATCGGCGTTACCGGGATCATCGGGATCACTGAGGTCATCATCGAGGTAATTGGCCATGAAGAATCCCATGGACGTCGGGTTGGTGGTATAACGGGCTTCAATTCCCGCCATGAACCCGCGTTTGCTGATATACTCGGGATAGAGGGTAATATCGCTTGAGGGAGAAAGATTTATGAAAAAAGGAGCGGTAAAATCAAATCCGTCCCGGTCGGAGAGGCCGACGGAGGGAAAGAGAAAGCCGGTTTGGCGCGAGGTCTTTGCCGGCAGGAAAATAAGTGGCATGTAGAGGACAGGCACATCCTTTATCCGAAAGGTCGCATTTTTCAAAAAGGCATAGCCATTTTCGGTAATTTTGGCATCCGAGGCGGCAAAGCTCCACGGTGGCGTTTCCCCTTCTTTGACCTTACAGGTGATGATCCAGCCGTCCTCGATATGATAGGTCAAATCCCCGGTCTTTTCTATGACCCTGCCCTCAAGATGCATGTCTTTGTATTGACGGATAATAGTGGCATTGTTGAAGGTGCCGGTTTCCCGGTTGAGATCGACCTTGCCCGATTCCGCCGTCAGTTGGTCCGGCCCGATATCGATAAAGAGATGCCCCCGGGCCTTTATCTTGCCAAGGTCTACATCATAGGCAATCCAGTCTGCCTTGATTGTGGTCAGGGTTTTTCGTTCGGTGACTGTTTTCTCTTTTTCTGCTTCTTTACCCGTATTATCTTCTTCACCGAGCAGGCCGCTCCAGTCGGTTGGCTCCTTCTTAATCTTTCTCGTAACCGACTCGATCTTTTTCAAAATGACATTGCCCTCGGCGATGACACTGGGCGGGTCCTCATAGCGGGTTATTTTGTCGGCCGTAATGGTCCATTCCTTTGCCTGGATAGATCCTGAAATTCCCCGATGGGGAAAGAGGAGAAATCCTGCGCACAAAAGAAGGGTGAAAAGAAAAATCGGAGTGGATTGGATGTTCTGTTGCACCTCGACCTGCTCCTGCATTAAAGGTATGGGGAAAATTCCGCCTATAACAATCTGCGCCCATTCCGGTAACAAGCGCCATCGGAATACTAAAGTCTGATTTGAGGAAATGTACGCGTACCAATAAGTTGTGTCAAGAAAAAAGGCGGAGAATAGGCTTGCATGCCCGCGGAAATTAGTTTATCTAACGGTCGTGGAAGGATATATAAACTGTTTGGGCAACTGGCCCTTCTCTCCTCATCGGCAGTACACTGAAATTTCACCTTATATGGATCATATTTTTGGCCCTGTCAATTCAAGACGGCTTGGCCGATCACTGGGCATCGACCTTTTTTCAGATAAAGTATGTAATTTAAACTGTATTTATTGCGAAGTCGGTAAGACCGACCGGTTGACCTGTGAGCGGGCGGAGTATGTGCCAACGGAAAAAATTCTCGGGGAAATCGATCGCTATTTTGCAGAGCCCGGTCGGGAGCAGGAGATCGATGTTGTCACGGTCACTGCCAGTGGGGAACCGACCCTGCATACCGGATTTGGCCGTATCCTCGCCCATCTCAGGGATAAAACCGCAAAAAAAATTGCCGTGTTGACCAACGGCACAACCCTTATGGACGCGCAGGTTCGCCAAGAACTTGCCGTGGCCGATGTGGTTATCCCCTCCCTTGATGCCGCCCGTGAGACAAGTTTCAGGAAAATTGACCGGCCGGCCACCTGCGTTGATTTGCCTTCGGTGATTGAAGGACTGGTTGTATTTTCCCATGAGTATGCCGGAGAGATCTGGCTGGAAATTTTGTTTGTCCGGGGCATCAATGACGATGAAGGCGATATTCAGGCTCTGCAGGACGTGATTACCAGGATGCGTCTTGATCGCATCCAGCTTAATACCGTGGCCCGGCCTCCGCTTGAGTCCTTTGCCCGGCCGGTCGGCGGAGAGCGGATGCGGCAAATCGTCACAACGCTGGAGACGAACAATCCAGGCATCCCCGTTGACCTGCTTGCCCGGGGCAGCGATACCAACATTCAGGATGCTGAATCCATAACCGGTTGTGGTCGTAGCCGGGATGAGATATTGGCAGAGATTTTACAGATGTTAAAGCGGCGGCCCTGTACGGCTGCCGATATAGATGCGGTCTTCCCCTGTGGTGGACCGGAGAAAGTTGAGCAGTATCTAACGCCGTTGGTTCATTCAGGGCAGGTGCGCACCCGTGTCCATGGTGACAGGATCTACTATCTGCTGTAATCCCATCGCCGTCGGATCCGGATAATTGTGGATTGTAGACAGGGCCGAAAAATCATTTCGGATGGTCCTTTTCATTCCGCAGATTGTCTCCAAGGTGGGCCTGCAGACGAATATCGGTGTCAGCCCAGGAAAAAAGGAACCATCCTGACTGTCGTCAATGGGTGAAACCGCATTGGCAAACATGCTGCTTGCAACAGAACATGCAGGATAATTAATGACGGAAACAAAAAACGAAAAATCGTCTGGAAAAGGCAAAAAACCCAAGGTACAAAAGGCGAGTACCGGGGCTTGGTGGAAAGGGGTCTCCAGTCTGCTGGCCAAGAAAAGCCGGGAAGAGGATACGGCAGATCGGTCCGAAGATCAGGGCGGAATCGAGGAGTCCAGGGCAAAACAGGAGCCGGAGTCAACGGACAATGACGGTTCAGTAGAAAATACTGCCGCCGATGAAAAAAAAGAACGGCAAAAATCCTCGACAACAGGGCAGTCACAAAAAGAGACATCGTCTGGTGGACGAAAAACCGGGCGGAAGAAAAAACAAAGTGCAGGCAAGAAGAAGCCTGCCGCTAAAACAAAAGGAAAACAGTCGCAATCCGACAGACAGGAATCCGGGAAGAAAAAAGGGGTTGTTAAGCTGTTGATCAATGCGGAGGAGCCGGAGGAATGCCGCATTGCCCAGGTGGAAAACGGTCGTTTGGATTCCTATCATGTGACAACCGTGGTGCGGGAGCGGACCAAGAACAATATCTACAAGGGACGTATTGTCGCGGTTGAGGCCAATCTGCAGGCAGCCTTTGTTGATATAGGAACCGGTCGTAACGGTTTTCTGCCTTTTAATGAAATCCATCCCGAGTATTTTCGTGAAGACTTAAGCGAACGGGATCGAAAGTATATCAGCCAGCACCAGTGGAAAAAGCTCAAGATCGAGGATGTGGTCAAAAAAGGACAGGAGGTACTGGTGCAGGTTGTTAAGGAGGTGACCGGTAATAAAGGCGCCAATATGACCACATATCTCTCCCTGCCCGGTCGTTGCCTGGTGCTGATGCCCGGCAGTGACAGTGCCGGTATTTCCAGGAAAATAGTTGGCGAGGAACGGCGGGCGGCCCTGCGTGATATCATGAGCAGTTTTTCCATTCCGGAAGGGATCGGCTATATTATCCGTACCGCCAGTGCCGATATTACCAAAACCGCCCTGCAGAAGGACCTGCGCTACCTGCTCAGGCTCTGGAAAGAGATCAAAAAACGGGGCCAGACCGTGAAGGCCCCGGCCCTGATTTACCAGGAGCAGGAAACCGTGGTTCGGTTCCTGCGCGATCATTTTACCCCGGATATCACTGAAATCCTGGTTGATACCAAGGAATCCCTTGAACAGGTGCAGCAGTTTGTCGAACTGTTGCCCGCCAAACAACGCAAGGTGCGGGTAAGGCTGCATCGGGGCGCAAAACCCATCTTCAACCAGAACAATGTGGAAGAACAGATCGAGTCGATCTACAAGCCCCAGGTGCCGTTGCCTTCGGGTGGCTCCATTGTTATCAATCCGACCGAGGCCCTGGTTGCCATAGATGTAAATTCGGGCAGGACATCGAAAAACGGCGATTTTGAAGAGACCATATTCCTTGCCAACATGGAGGCTGCCGTTGAATTGGCACGGCAGCTGCGGCTTCGCGACCTTGGTGGCCTGATCGTGGTTGACTTCATCGATATGCGTAATAAAAAACATATCCGTGAGGTCGAAAAACAGGTTAAGGCCAGTATGAAAAGGGACAAGGCCAAGGTGGATATCAGCCGGATTTCCCGGTTTGGCCTGATGCAGATCTCCCGGCAGAAGATGGGGGCTCCCATTGAAAAGGGCAGTTATCTGACCTGTGAACATTGCCAGGGGCGCGGGGTTGTCAAGTCCGTGGAGTCCCAGGCGCTCTATTTTCTCCGCCGGATCCAGACCGGAATTTTACGCAAGAAAGTCCACCGGGTTGAATGCCGGCTGCCGCTTGAGGTGGCCAATTATCTGCTCAACAAAAAGAGGAGGGAACTTGCCGATCTTGAGGCTCGGCACGAGGCGACCATCGATGTTATACCCCGGCCGGAGATGAAACCCGGTGAAAACCGGATCGATTTCCTCCAGGCCCCGGCCGGATAGCAGAAGAGGCAATATCCGGAGAAAACACTTGCGTCCCGATGCGGGATACGGTATGCTCGCTGCCGTTATCAGCGCCTGTAGCTCATCTGGATAGAGTATCGGACTACGAATCCGAGGGTAGCAGGTTCGAATCCTGCCAGGCGCGCCAGAGATTGACACAGGCCCGATCAGAACAATCTGATCGGGCCTGTTTTGTTTGCGGAATTCGAATTTATACAGATGGTTACCAAATTTTCTGTTTTTTCATCCCTGGTGCATAACAACCAGCAACTGGTGTTTTTGCACCACCTTCCCCGGAGAATGCACTGCAAGTGTTTGTCCATTATTCCCGTAATAGATGGATTGTCTGTCCTTTTTTGAGCCTTTTTGTACATTATGCGTGTCCTTTTGAACATTATTTGTTCTCTTGGATTCAATAGGATTATGACCTGTGGTTCTGAAATAGCTGGGAACCAAAGCAGGTAAAATTTCAGATAACGATAGGTGTATTATGGCTAGCACTTAGCGATCAGTATCGTCTTGACGCCCACCCGGATCGGATTGATCTTCAGGAGCGACCCTATCCTCCTCATTGTGCCTATTATCAAAAGACCCCTGGTGCACTGTGTGGGAAACCGTCGTTATTGAAATGGCGGCCTGGTTCGGTGGGAGCAGTGAGGGGTGGTTGATTTTCCGGATTTGCGGAATCTCGTGCTTCCTTTCTTTTCCATGGAAAAAAAGAGGCACTCAAGGGGGACAAACAGTGCATCGTGGAGAAAATAGTTTTAACAGGAACGTAAAATATGATACATTGATCAATAATCCTTGAGTGTTTTTCGTGGATTATGGATTTGATTTTATGTGTTTCATTGCCCTGCAATGCGAAAAGGGAAAGGGAGGAGGGAGTTATGAATAAATGGTTGTCCTGCGTTCTGGTACTTTTGATGGTGGTCTGCAGCCTGCAGCCGGTCCTGGCGGCCGAGTCAACGGCAGATGTTGTTGTCAGTAATGCACAGAAGGAAAAACTGCGGAAAGAAATTGTCGGTGATTTGATACTCCCAGGGGAGCAGCAGGAATATATTATAGGTCTTGGTGATGTGCTTTCCGTCAAGATTTACGGAGAAGGAGAGATGACGGCATCATCCGCGTCCGGGGCTAATCGTCCTGCTGCCGCAGGTGGTGGTGAGGCCGCGGGCGGTGGCGGCGATGTTCTTCGCCAACCCGGCTCGGGTGGGGAAGTACGGTTGGATGGCCGTATTTCATTAAAGCATATCGGAGATATCGAGGTGGCCGGCATGACCCTTACCCAGGCGGCCGATTATCTGAAAAAGCTTTATAAAACGGTTTATGATGATCCCATTGTCACCGTGGTCCTGGTGCAGAGCAACAGCCGCCGTTACACGGTCATGGGACAAGTGAGAAGCCCTGGTATCTTTTATCTCGATTTTCCGGTCACCATTATTCAGGCCATTGCCCGTAGCGGCGGTTTTACCGAGTGGGCAAACCACGATGTGACCAT
Source organism: Desulfobulbaceae bacterium (assembly GCA_015489765.1). GTDB lineage: Bacteria > Desulfobacterota > Desulfobulbia > Desulfobulbales > Desulfobulbaceae > DRLX01. The sequence continues at coordinate 7,057 of WFZC01000042.1, read as the reverse complement.
CATCCGTCAGGGCAGCGGTCCGATGGCAAAGAGAAAAAAGGAAAAAAAGACACTTACCTTTGATTATGATGACTTCATGAAAGGCAGGGATCTGGAGAAAAACATTTATCTGCAGCCAAATGATGTCATGATCGTGCATTAACGGAGAGGGATTATGCAGAATCAAGGCGGGAAACAGATTATACTGCTTGCTGCAGTCGTCATCTTGAGCGCCATGACAGCGAAGACTGTCCGGGCCCGGCAGAATATCGTGATTGGTGCGGTTTCCGTCCGTTATGATCACCAGGACCGGACCTACGATAATAATGGGTCTGCCATGACTGTTACGGACGCACCAGACGGAGATGTTGTCGCCCAGGGTGTCGGCAATGCCACCGCTGGCAACAGGCCGGAAATTCTTGTTCTTGAAGATCGCAACGGTGACCGCCGGGACTATCTTCTCAGCCCCCGGCTTACCTTTTCGTCCACGGGTATCAGTGATGTGGTTGAGTTCACCTATTCTCCGGCAGTACATTATGATCATCTTGATGAGACAACAGACATAGACCATGATTTCGGCCTGCGACTGGAGAAAAACCTGACCCGGAACTGGCTTGTTACCCTTAACAATCATTTTTTCCTTGGTGAAGATCCCCTTCGCGACGAAGAGCTGCGAACAGCCGACAGCGCGCCAGCGGCCGGAGAATCGCCTCCTCCTGAACCTGCGGTTGGTTCTCCGCCTGCAGAACCTGACCAGACGCTGACGGAACGGTTCGGTCGCAGGCGTTACTGGACCAATACCATGGACGCGATCAGCGAGTATACCTATGGAGAGGACCGGCTTGTCAGCATCGGCTACACCTTTGATGTTCTGCGTAACAATGATGGTGATATTGGCGGTTACACCGACTATGACCGCCATACCGGCGACCTTCAACTCCATCACCGTTTTAACCGCACATGGAGCGCCGAAAGTGAGGCCGGTTATACCCGGGGCCTGTTTGATGAGCCGAATGTGCTTGTTATTACACAACCGGAGGGAGAAACCGGTGTCATTGATTCCGAAGACCTGAAGGAATATAATTTCAGGCTCAGGGGTACATACGATACCTCATCACATTATCACCTGTTTACCGAATACAGTTACCTTGGCACCGATTATGATTCATCCTTGCGGCAGGACTCCGATATCCATAACCTTGCTCTGGGATTCAACTATGATATCAGTCAACACCTGCATGCCACCATATCCGGCGGTCCTACCTGGGTGACGCGTGATAACAGTTCCACGGAAACCGATTATAATGCCTACGGGGGAATCACCTGGGATTTTCTGCATGGAACGGCAACGCTTTTTGCGGACAAGAGTTATACCCAGGATAATTTTGACGGCCGGGGCAGCGGCTTAACGGATTCCTGGGATACCGGTGTTGCTCTGGATTATCAGTTGACCCGTGACCTGACGGCGACAATGTCCGCAAATTACAGTCATGACCAACGTAAACAGCTTCCCCTTTCGCAGACAGTTATCATCGTGGACCAGGAACAACCGGCACCAACGGAGCCGGGACAGTTCGAGTATACGGAGAAGGACTATGATGCCGGGGTTTCGTTGACCTATACCTTTCTTCGCTGGTACACCCTTACCGGCGGCTACCGGTACTATAATCACGATTCAGACCTGAATGCCAATGGCGCGGATTCCTATCATGAACATCGCGCCTATATCGAGCTGGCGGTCAACAAGGAGTTGTTTCGCTGGTAATTTTAGGATGGAATGTTGTCAAAGGTTGTATCCTGGATTCCCGCCCACCGATATTCGGGGACGGGTCGTCATCCCCGAGGTTTTTTTATCGGGGATCCAGATATATGCCAGGCCGCGGGATGATTACTGGATTCCCGCCTAACAGACCGCGGGAATGACGGAGTGGGGGCAGACCGCGGGAATGATAGAAAAACGTCATCCCCGAGATTTTTTTGTCGGGGATCCAGAGAGATGCCAGGCCGCGGGATGATTACTGGATTCCCGCCCAACAGACCGCGGGAATGACAAAAAGAGAAGACTACGGGATCGACTTATATCCTTTCACTCCTTGACAATAAAAAGATATGTGCGGAATTGCCGGCTACTTCAATATCAATCATGCCCCAGAGGCAGGGAACCGTCTTCTTGAACGGATGATCTGGCCGCTTCGGCACCGCGGACCCGATGGATTTGGTTTTTTTCAGGACAAACGGGCAGGTCTTGCCCATGCCCGGCTCTCCATTATTGACCTTGAGGGTGGTTGGCAGCCCATTACCAATGAAGATAAGACCCTGTGGATTATCTTTAACGGTGAAATCTTCAATTATCCGGAACTGCGCCGGCAACTCATCAGATGCGGCCATCATTTTCGCACCGAATCCGATACCGAGGTCATTATCCACCTGTATGAGGAAAAGGGTGAAGACTGCCTGCAGGATTTGAACGGGCAGTTTGCCTTTGCCATCTATGACCAACAGAACCAAGGGCTCTTTCTTGCCCGGGACCGGATGGGCATCCGACCGCTTTTTTACACCTTCCATGATGGACGGTTGTATTTCGGCTCGGAAATAAAGGCCATCTTTTCGGCAGATACTGCCCTTCCCCGGGCATTGAATCCGGAAATTCTCGGTGAAATTTTCACCTTCTGGAGTCCGGCTGGAGAGGAGACGGTTTTTCAGGAAATACGGCAACTGAATCCCGGTTGCCTACTGAAAATTGATCACCAGGGAAAAATCACCCAAAAATGTTATTGGCAGATTCCTTTTGCCGACTCTTCCTGGTCAACCGCATCGGAACAGGACCTTGCCGAACAGTTGCGGGAACTGCTGATTGACGCCACCAGGATCAGATTACGGGCCGATGTTCCTGTCGGCGCCTATCTGAGCGGCGGCCTTGATTCTTCAACCATTACCTCCCTGATTACCCATTTTACCGACAATGAACTGAAGACCTTTTCAGTTACTTTTAACGATAAGGTCTATGATGAACAGGAGCAGCAGCAGGAAATGGTTGATTTCCTGCACACCGATCACCACAGCATCCGTTGCTCCTATGCATCCATAGGCGAGGCCTTTCCTGATGTCATTCGTCACACGGAAACACCCATTTTACGAACAGCACCCGTACCTCTTTTTCTTCTCTCCTCTCTGGTCAGACAAAACAAGTACAAAGTCGTCCTCACCGGTGAAGGCGCCGATGAGGTCCTTGGCGGCTATGATATATTCAAAGAGGCAAAGGTCCGGGCCTTTATTGGTGCCCGGCCAGCTTCTACCTGTCGGCCCTATCTTTTGAAACGTCTGTATCCCTATCTTGCCCTGTCGCCTTCCAGATCAGCGGAGTACGCGCAGAAATTTTTCAATACCGATGCCCCCCTGGATGATATCTTTTATGGTCATCGACCCCGCTGGAAGACCACGTCGGGCACCCATCTTTTCTTCAGCGATGATCTTGCCGCATCCGTTGGGCAAAAGCCGTTTGTAAAGCTGAAATCTTTGTGGCAGGATCAGTTAGAGGGGCTGGATATTTTCACTCGGACCCAGTTCCTTGAAAGCCGCCTGCTGCTTGGCAATTACCTGCTCTGCTCCCAGGGTGATCGTATGGCCATGGCCCATTCCGTTGAAGGCCGTTATCCATTCCTTGACCACCGGTTGGTGGAGTTTGCCTGCACAATTCCGCCAAACCTGCGGATGAAGGCGTTGAATGAAAAAAATATTCTCAAAAAGGCCATGGTTGGTCTTCTGCCGGACGGAATAGTCTGGCGCAAGAAACAGCCCTACATGGCCCCGGATATCCCGAGTTTTTTTGGAGAAAAGGAACCCGAATATCTGGAATATTATCTTTCGGAAAAAATGCTTGCAGAGGCCGGCCTTTTTAACCCAAAGGCCGTGCAGCGGTTGCTGATGAAGTGCCGGAAGAAAGCCCGGCAGGGATTTCGTGAAAATATGGCCTTTGTCGGCATGCTGTCGACAATGATTTTGTTTGATGCCTATGTCCGTTGTTTCAAAACAGATGTTCCCCTGCAGCTGGCAAACACGCGGGTGATGGTCAGGTGAGAAGGTCAATATGCTGAATTTACTAAAAAAATATTACCCAGTCCGAAACGTCCTTTTTGTCTTCGGCGAAGGTCTTCTTATTTTTTTGACAATCAACCTTGTGTATCTGTTGTTCTCCGGGTGGGGCATTTATTGTATCGACAGTTTTCCCGATGCGGTGCGGGCCCTGATTGTCACGGTGGTTTTTCAGATTTGTCTGTATTTTTTTGATCTGTATGATCTCAGTGTTATAAACACTGAGCTTATTGACTGGCTCAGCCAAATTATTCAGGCATTCGGCATAGGTTGTATTATTCTTGCCGTCATATATTATCTTGTGCCGCAGTTGGTAATATCTACTCGAATTTTCTGGACCAGCTATTTTATCATCTGTCTGGCCATCATCCTGTGGCGGCTGCTGTATTTCAGAATCCTGAATGAACGGTTGTTTTCGTTGCCCGTTGTTGTGGTAGGAACCGGAAACCTTGCCGTTGATATTGCCCGGGAAATCGAAGAAAAAAAGGATTCGGGCTATAAGATTGCCGCATTTGTCGGCACAACAGCGCCGGAATATAATCCCAATAATGCGCCCCTTTTTGCCGACCCTTCAGAGCTGCTGGAGCAGTGCCGCATGCATGATGTGGGACGTATCATTATTGCCCTGGATGACCGGCGTGGAACCATGCCGGTCAGAGACCTGTTGCAGTGTAAATTGCAGGGAATAGAAATAGATGAGGGCATTACGTTTTATGAGGCAGTCACCGGGAAGATCCTGGTAGAGAAGGTCAAGCCTGGATGGCTTATTTTTTCCGAGGGATTCAAGGCAGGGAAAATTCGGGCTGTTGTGAAGCGAATCATGGACTTTTTGTTTTCCATCTCCGGCCTGCTGGTCTCTCTGCCGGTTACCCTGCCGACTGCGCTGTTGATCAGGCTGGAATCACCCGGCCCGATTTTTTACTGCCAGGAGCGGGTTGGCGAAAAGGGAAAAATTTTTAAGGTCATTAAATTTCGTTCCATGCGTAAGGATGCGGAAAAAAACGGAGCAGTCTGGGCCATGGAAAATGATCCCCGGGTGACACGGGTGGGCGCTTTTATCCGTAAAACCAGGATTGATGAGATCCCCCAGATGTGGAATGTACTCAAGGGAGAAATGAGTTTTGTCGGCCCCCGGCCGGAGCGGCCTGTCTTTGTGGAGCAGTTGACAAAAAAGATTCCTTATTACTCCCTGCGTCATGCGGTAAAGCCTGGAATAACCGGCTGGGCCCAGGTCTGTTACCCCTACGGCGCGACCGAGGAGGACGCTTTGCGCAAACTTGAATATGATCTGTACTACATAAAAAACATGTCTGTTTTCATCGATATCCTGATTGTTTTCAGGACTGTTAAAACGATCCTCTTTCGCAAGGGAGCCAGATAGGATGGCCGGAAAAATAGTATTGACTGCCGTTAAAGATCAGTCTGGCTGAGTTCATCAAGGATGCTTCGTCAAACCCGAGTGTAGTACGTCATCCCCGAGATTAGTAGTCGGGGACGGGTGGTCATCCCCGAGGTAATGCGTCATTCCCGAGGGTAGTTAGTCGGGAACGGGGATCCAGATATATGCCAGGCCACGGGATGTTTACTGGATTCCCGCCCAACAGACCGCGGGAATGACGAATGAGAGGCAGACCGAGGGAATGACGGAGTGGGCAGACCGTGGGAATGACGGAATAGAGCAGACCGATGGTATAACGAAATGGGCAGGCCGTGGGAATGACGGAGGCGAAGGACTACGAGAATCACTTAAATCCGTCATTTCCGAGGGTAGTTAGTCGGGGACGGGTGGTCATCCCCGAGGTTGTACGTCATCCCCGAAGTTAGTAGTCGGGGACGGGGATCCAGGTAGGTACCAGGCCACGGGGTGTTTATTGGATTCCCGCCCCACAAACCGCGGGAATGACAGAATATGGACAGACTGCGGGAATGACGAATGAGAGGCAGACCGAGGGAATGACGGAGTGCGCAGACCGATGGTATAACGAAATGGGCAGGACTTGGGAATGACGGGGTCTGGACAGACCGCGGGAATAAACGGCATGCTGGCAGGCTGCGGGATTCCGAAGTGGTCAAGATGCACTATTTCGGATTTGAAGATTTTTTATGATGATATCAGAAAATAACACCAGGTATGGGAGCTGATATGCCGGACACAATAGCAACAATACGTTCATTCATATTTGATAATTTTTTATTCGATGCATCCGAGGAGGATCTCTCCAATGACGATTCTTTTCTGGACCAGGGGATCATTGATTCCACCGGCGTTCTTGAACTGGTGGAATGGCTTGAGGACACCTTTGATATTACCGTTGATGATGATGAATTGATTCCGGAAAATCTCGACAGTGTCAATCAACTGGCAGACTTCATTGCCGGAAAAGCATGACCTGACAGCCCCATGATCAGACCCCAACGATTACTGCGGGAAGGATTGATAGAGTCCGCATCCCGATATCCTGAAAAAATTGCCCTGGTGATTGAAGGGGAGGAGTATACCTACGGGCAGTTGCTCGATACCTCACAAAGGCTTGCCCGGGCCTTGCTGAACAGGGGATTGAAACGCGGCGACCGCGTCGGCGTCTACATGGACAATACCTGGCCCTGTATCACCTCGATTTATGGCATTCTGCTGGCCGGCGGCGTTTTTTTGATGATCAATCCGCAGACCAAGGCGGACAAGTTGCACTATATTCTCCAGGACAGCGGGGCGGTTTTGCTGATGACGGACGGCCACCTGGCCGGGCAGTATGTCAAGGCGGCAGTCGGTTTGCCCAAACTGCGGGGCATCATCTCCTCGGGCGTTCTTCCGGATGTGAAACAGTGTTCTGTCCGCCTGGAATCCTTTGACAGCGTGCTGCGGGAAAGCGACCCCTTGGTCGAACCCTGCTTTATTATCCCCAATGACCTGGCCGCCCTCATTTATACCTCCGGCAGCACCGGGCATCCCAAGGGTGTCATGCAGACCCACCAGGCCATGGTGTTT
>WFZC01000041.1 GCA_015489765.1 Desulfobulbaceae bacterium | reverse complement strand
TCTGAGTACAGCCAGTAAAGAAAAACCGGTTCGTTTTTATCTTCCCGGGGAGAGACAAAAATTCCCTGGGAGAGACAAAGATCCCCACAACCTCCAGCCCAAGGAATCGCCATGGCAGACATCAAGAAAAAGGCCGTTAAACAGAAAGGAAAGAAAAAAAACGTAAAGGAAGACACAAAGTCCTGTCCAGTCAAGGTGAAACTTCTGGAAGGAACAGCGCTGAAAAACAAGGACAAAAAACCCGGCAAGAACCGATGCCCTGTCTGGGTCAAGGTTGCCCATCTTGAATATGAGCAGGAGCTGAAAAAGCTGCAGATCGAATTGATGAAACTGCAGAAGCACATGAAGGCCAACGGCATGCGGATTCTCGCCATTTTCGAGGGTCGTGACGCCGCCGGCAAAGGCGGGACAATCAAGCGCATCACCGCCTTTCTCAATCCACGCAACACAAAGGTCGTCGCCCTTGCCGCCCCCAACGACAAAGAGGTAACCCAGTGGTATTTTCAACGATATGTACCGCACCTGCCGGCGGCCGGCGAACTGGTCCTGTTTGATCGTTCCTGGTACAACCGGGCCATGGTTGAGCCGGTGATGGGATTCTGCACCGATGAGCAGCACAAACGATTCTTAAAAGACGTGCCCCTGTTTGAAGAAATGCTGATCAAGGACGGCATCAAGCTGTTCAAATTCTATTTTTCCGTTTCCAAAAAAGAGCAGGCACGACGCTTTGAGGCCAGGAAAACCGATCCACTCAAACAGTACAAGCTCTCACCCGTAGATAATCTGGCCCAGAAATACTGGGACAAGTACAGTGTCAAAAAATTCCAGATGCTCAACGAATCCAACAGAACCCTGACCCCCTGGACCATTATCCGCTCAGATGTGAAAAAAACAGCCCGCCTCAACTGCATCAAACATATTCTCAGCAATGTTGAATATCCCGATAAACTCCCGGCCAAAGAACTGGCAACCGATCCGGCAATAGTCATCTCCGGCATTGATGAGATCAAGCACATGGAGACCCATCTCTTCCAGCCAAAAATCCTGCGGGGATAGCCAAGAAAAAGCAATCATCTTCTATCCACAGGGGCTCCCACTCAGGGAGCCTCCTGTCGCGGGACCGGACCAGTCCGGGGGTACCTCCATCGCTATTATTTCACAATTTTGCATAGTTACACTTATTCATTTAACTACCGGACAAGGAAGGCCCAAGCTTCTCCACGACCTCATCATCGAGCGATCGAAAGTGGACATCGGTCTGGGGAAAGGGAATCTCGATTCCAGCGCTTGAAAATTCCGATTCTATATCCTGGTTGAGTTCACTGAGAACCAGCCTGCGATCGGTAAATTCGGCAATCCAGACCCGAAGCTCAAAATCAAGAGAACTGGCCCCGAAAGCAAGAAACAGGGCCCTGGCCTTTGGCTGATTCAAAACCATTGGATTATTGTCCGCACACCCCTGCAAAATTTCAAGGACCTTTGCGATGTCGGTGCCGTAAGCGACCCCCACGGGAACCTTGACCCGGATATGCCTGTCGGCAAGCGTCCAGTTGGTGACTTGACCGGTAATGAGATCGGAGTTGGGGATAACAATATCCGCATTGTCAAATGTTCGCACCACCGTGGCCCGCAGGCCAAGTTTTTTCACCTCACCCATATCGTTGCCGACCTGGATCATATCGCCGACCTTGAGAGGCCGCTCGAAAAGCAGGATGAGACCGCCGGCAAAATTGTTGACTATCGCCTGCAGGCCAAAGCCGATACCAACACCGAGCGCCCCGCCCAGGATGGCCAGCTTATTCAGTTGCATGCCCAAAACCTTCAACAAAACGAGAAATCCGACCACCATTACGGCATAATGCACAAGACGGGTAATGGAAAGCTGAACTCCGATTTCAGCGCCATAATGCGGCAGCACCTCCTGCAGCAACAAGGCCTGCATCATTCGTGACAAAATCAGGGAACCATAGATGACCAGGAGCACCACCAAAACGTAACCGGGAGTTATATCAAAACCGCCAATGGAAAACTTTACATTGGCAAGACCGGCTGCCGCATCATAAATAGTTGGATAAATATGCCAGTTGACCAGGGATATAAGAAAAAACAGAACAATGTAAAACAGAGACACAACCGGAACACATTGCCGAGCCAGGACCGTTGAATTTTTTTTCAGAATCCCCAGCGGCACCCGATAAAAAAACAACTCCAGCAATCCCTGGGTAAAGAGAAACAGAAACCAGAAATCCAGGGCCGCGATCACGCTGTACAGAAAAGAGCTGAACAGATACAGGGCAATGCTGCCGTAGCCCATGCCCTCGGCCACGACAATGGCACAACTGATCCAGCCGGCAGGATGCAGAAGAAGAAGATTAATGCCGGAGAGTTTCCCACAGTAGCGAAAAACAATATTGAGATACCAGAGCACGCTGGAAAAACATATGATAAAAATGTAAATATGGACAAAAACTGTTGGGATTTGGCAAATTTCCAACAGATGAGTGAGAATAAGAACAAAGGCCATGGGCAGAAGCAGATAACGTCGCAGCCAGACATCCACAAGAATACCGGACAACCGTATTATCATGGCAATGGCGATAACAGAGAGCATTCCGTTAACATATGCCGTCAGGTTATGCGTTGAAAAAACGGTTGTTGCCAGCAAAAAGAGCGAGAGGAAAACAAAGAGGGAAGTGGCTATCGGGCGACGGGTGAAAGAATACCAGCGGTTGGAAGGCTCAACCAGTCGACCGCTGATGGAGATGCCCATGGCAAGGCCGGCGATAAGGACGGAGCTGAAAAAAATAATCCAGCCATGGCTGCGGACGGACCGTCCATACAGCTGAACCAGCTTATGGATATTGTCCCGAATCAGCAGGACCTGTTCAAACCGTATCCGCCGGTAAAACCGTTGCGAAAAAATAGATGGTGAGGTCTGTTCAAAATGGACCCCACGGGCATCGGCAATGAGATGATTCAGTTCCGTCTCCAACTCATAGAGTCGGACATCCTCGGAGGCAAGTTTTCTGCTCAGGTCAACCAGGTCGGCCAGGCGGGTCTGCAACTGTTGCAAGGCTCCGTCAACGGTGGTGAAGAGATCTATTTTCCTGACAAGAATCAGCTGTTCGCCTGTATTGCGATTTTCCTGACTGCGCCACTGTTCAAGCAGCCTTTTTTCATCCAGCCAGGATTTCTGTGCAACACTGAGCAATCGGAGTGATTTATTGACCCGGGCCTGCAACTTTTCCAGCCGGCGGCGGGTGATGTCAAGCCCGGCGGCGATGTTGGCCAGTTGACTGTAATCCAACGACGGATTGGTTCTTTCTCTATGAATCCGCCAGGAAAAATCATCTATTTCCTTTTCCAGCCCCGGCAGTTGTCTGGTGAGCGTCTTGACATCAACGACTTCATCAAACAACTGTTGCAGATCAATAAGCCGCTTGGGGAGCTGATTGATATGGGTGTTGATATCAACAAGGGTCGGGGTAACCGTTTTTTGGGTATCGGCGGCAGTGGCCTGCTTGTTTCCTGCAGAAGATTCCGTCGCCGATCCAGGAACAAGGGCGCCAAAGGCCGCTGCCTGTAGAAATAAAAGGAAAAGTGAGACAAAGAAAAAATACAGGAGACCTGTCGACTTTTTTTTCTTCATCATTGCTCTTGTTTTTTAGCTGATTTTCCCGCAACACTTCTTGTATTTTTTACCTGACCCGCAGGGACAGGGCGCATTGCGGCCGACCTTTTCCCCGCTGCGCCTGATGGGTTTGCGTGCTTCTTCTTCACCACCTCCCGATGCCCGCCTGGCCATTTCCAGCTCACGTTCCTTTTCCCGGCGTCTCTCCTCTTCCAGCCGTTCCAGCTCATCTTCCCGCACAAGCTGAATTCTCATCAGGGTGCCGACCGTCTGTTCCTTGACCGATTCGATCATGTTCATGAACAGATCAAAGCCCTCTTTCTTATACTCATCAAGGGGATTTTTCTGGCCATACCCGCGCAGACCTATTCCCTCTTTCAGATGGTCCATGTTGAGCAGATGCTCCTTCCAGAGGGTATCCACCATCTGCAGCAGAACCATCCGCTCAAGATGGCGCATCTGGTCAATGCCGTTTTGTTCCTCCTGCCGCCGGTATTTTGCTTCAACCTCGGCCTCGAGCTTCTCAAGGAGGGTTTGCCGGTCCAGATCGGTGCGCTCTGTCTTGTTCCAGGCAAGGTCAATGTTGAACAATTCGGACACCCGGTTGAAAAACCAGTCCCAGTCCCAGTCCTCCGATGGAGTTTTTTCATCGGCCACTCCCTGGACGACCCCGTGTACCAGGTCGCTGATCATGTCCTCGATGATCGGCTTGATGTTGTCACCCTGCAGTACCTCCCGCCGCTGGGAATAAATCACCTCCCGCTGCTTGTTCATAACATCATCATACTCAAGCAGGTGCTTGCGGATATCAAAGTTATGCCCCTCGACCTTGCGCTGCGCGTTTTCGATGGCCTTGGAAATCATGGAATGTTCGATGGGTTCATCCTCTTCCATGCCCAACTTATCCATGATGCCGGACAGGCGGCCGGACCCGAAAATACGCAAAAGATCATCTTCCAGGGACAGAAAAAACCTGGACGAGCCCGGATCGCCCTGGCGGCCGGAACGACCGCGCAACTGGTTGTCAATACGGCGGCTCTCGTGCCTGCTGGTGCCGAGAATATGCAGACCGCCCACCTCGCGCACCCCTTCTCCCAGCTTGATATCCGTTCCGCGGCCGGCCATGTTGGTGGCAATGGTTACCCTGCCCTTCTGGCCTGCCTGGGCAACGATCTCGGCCTCACGCTCATGCTGCTTGGCATTGAGGACCTCATGGGGTATTTTTTCCTTTGTCAACATCTTGGATATCTTCTCCGAGACGTCAATGGATATGGTGCCCACCAGAATCGGCTGCCCGGTTGCATGCAGCTCTTTTATCTCCTTGACGATATTGCGGTATTTTGCCCGCTCGTTCTTGTAGATGACATCGGGATAATCAACCCTTATCATTTCCCGGTGCGTTGGAATAACGACCACATCCAGGTCATAAATCTTTTTAAACTCGGCCGCCTCGGTGTCGGCGGTACCGGTCATGCCGGCGAGTTTATCGTACATGCGAAAATAGTTCTGAAAGGTGATCGAGGCCAGGGTCTGATTTTCCTTTTCGATCTTTACCCCTTCCTTGGCCTCCAGGGCCTGGTGCAGTCCGTCGGAATACCTGCGGCCCTCCATAGTGCGGCCGGTGAACTCATCAACAATGACCACCTGCCCGTTTTTGACGATGTAATCAACATCCCGCTGAAAGAGGACATGGGCCTTCAGGGCCTGGTTGACATGATGGAGAACATTGATATTTGCCGGATCATAGAGGTTGTCCACCTTCAGCAGTTCTTCGGCAAGCTGTACCCCCTCGTCGGTAAGCATGGCCTGGCGGTCCTTTTCCTCCTTGGTGTAATGCTCACCTTCCTTGAAATGCTTCATGATCCGGTCCACCTTGATGTACATATCCGTAGACATTTCGGCCGGACCGGAAATAATAAGCGGTGTCCTGGCCTCATCAATGAGAATGGAATCGACCTCATCGACAATGGCATAGTTGAACCCGCGCTGGCAGAAGTCGGCCAGGTCAAACTTCATATTGTCGCGAAGATAGTCAAAGCCGAACTCATTATTCGTGCCATAGGTAACATCCGCGGCATAGGCCTCCCGGCGGGCGTCATCATCCATATCATGGACGATGGAACCGGTGGTCAGGCCGAGGAAACGATACACCTGCCCCATCCATTCCATGTCACGGCTGGCCAGGTAATCATTGACCGTGACCACATGCACCCCCTTGCCGGACAGGGCATTGAGATAGACCGGGGCCGTTGACATCAGGGTTTTACCCTCACCGGTTTTCATCTCCGCGATCATGCCCCGGTGGAGAACAATTCCACCGATGAGCTGCACATCATAATGACGCTCGCCAAGCACCCGCTTGGCCGCCTCCCGCACCACGGCAAAGGCCTCGGGCAGGAGATCATCCAGGGATTCGCCCTGGTCTATTCTCTCCCGGAATTCAGTTGTTTTGCCGGCAAGCTCCTGGTCGGAAAGCGGCGCCATCGTTTCCTCCAGATCATTTATCCTGGCCACAATCTGCCGCATCTGTTTTATGGTTCGATCGTTCTTGCTGCCGAAAACCTTGGTTAACACCTTACCTATCATCGTTTATTTCTCCAGCAACAGGGCGTATCCCTGATTGTTTTTTTTAGTTTTGATGAACTCGTAAAAAGTCCAGACAATGCTTAAAGATGGCTAAGTAAAAACACAGATATACAAGGAGTAGTGTTCTGTGGCGGGTCTTAACTATACATGTAGTATGTTGAGAATCGCCACAGGACACACGACGCAGTAGATCGAAGTTTTTACGACGCCATCAGTTTTCACAAGTATCGTTGTTCCGATATTGGTTCCTGCCTTTGCCGGAAGTCCATATGAGTGATTCTTCATCGCAATCGGGAAACTTGGGGCAATGCAGGCAATCACTCCATATCTTGTGGGGCAGTTCCCGTTTATCAATATCAAGAAACCCTAGTTTTCTGAAAAAATCCGCCTGGTAGGTCAATACAAAAACCCGGCTGATCTCCAGGCTGTTTGCCTCATCCAGGCAGGAACGTACCAGCCGGGAACCGATACCCTGGCCCTGCATCTTGCCAACAACGGCCAGTGATCTGATCTCCGCAAGGTTATCCCAGCTGATATGCAGGGCGCATACTCCCTGGATGCCTTCCTCGTCATAAACGATAAAATCCCGCAGCTGGTCATACAGGGAGCTGATGGAACGTGGCAGGAGCAGACCCTGGTCGGCAAAGTCCTGGAGCAGGGTATGGATCGTGCGGACATCACCCATGTGGGCCGGACGCAGCCGTCCTTTTTTTTCAATATTTTCAGTATTCACGGGCAATAAAGTTTATTTCCTGCACCATCATGCTATTTTGCTGATAAATCCGCGAACATAACGCTCCGCATCACCTGACCCAAGCGAATATACCGACAAACTTGGCAACGGCTGGGAGGAATGACAAACCAATGAACTTGAAAAAAACGCCGGCGTACTTGGTGTCAGTGTGTATGCCATTGTTATGCTTTGCATTTTAGATTATACTTATGTTATCAAGCAGTTATAAATATGTAATTAGGTGATTTTATGAGTAATTATTCAGCAATTGAATGGACTGAACAAACTTGGAACCCGACAACCGGGTGCACAAAAATTAGCCCAGGATGCCTCAATTGTTATGCTGAAGTAATGGCAAAGCGTCTTCAAGCAATGGGTATTCATGGCTATGAAAATGGCTTCAAGTTATCTTTAATGCCTTCAAGGCTCAATCAGCCTGTATTGCGTAAAAAACCAACTATGTATTTTGTTAATAGCATGAGTGATCTTTTTCACGAAGATATCCCTGATAATTATTTGGACGATATTTTCAATGTAATATCAACCACCCCGCAGCATACCTATCAAATTTTGACCAAGCGAGCAAACAGGATGCTTGAATATTTACAAAATAAAAGCATCCCGCGAAATATTTGGCTCGGTGTAACCGTAGAGAATATAGAACATGGAATACCAAGAATAAAACTCTTACGATCATTAAACGCTGAAGTGCGTTTTCTATCATGTGAGCCGTTGCTTGAGGATTTGGGCGTACTTGATCTTTCTGATATCCACTGGGTTATTGTAGGCGGTGAAAGTGGAGCTAGAGCTAGGCCGATGAATAAACACTGGGTTATCTCTCTCCGAGATGAATGCAAAAAACAGAATGTGGCGTTTTTTTTCAAACAATGGGGCATGTGGGGAGCAGATGGGAAAAAGCGTGCAAAAAAAGCAAACGGAAGACTGTTAAATGGGAAAATATGGGATGAATATCCACTCATGGCTAATGCCCTTTGATTATGAAATTGGCAGCTTTTTTTGCCAAGTCAATTGCTTTAGGAGATGAATTTGTAACACAAAAATATAGAGAATATAGCTGGGCTCCTTTTGGAGGCAATACAACAGGCTTAGAAACAAATGGAAAAATTGTTTTTAACCTGTTGGAGACCCATTCTTCCATTTGTTTAATTGTTACTGTTCTAACTGTATTTTTTTTATCTTCCCATAGTCCTTGTTGGGATATTTTTTGATAGAATGCTTTTTCCCAATCTCTTGTGCCAAACAATTTATCAAGTGCTTCCTTTTTATACTCCTCAACTTTTGAGTAGTCTCGTGCTGCTTGCCGACACACACCACTGATGGGGAATAAATACCATATGTCAAATGATTTTGTCGTTTCTATAGCTTTAAGTGTTTCCCAGCTTACTTCCATACCATACGGATCTATGAAAATTACACCTCGAAACTTATTGCAATCCCAAATTGACTTGCTTGCTAAATCTGCAAGAACATCATTGGCATCTGCATTTTCTATTCTTATATATGTATTGCGAAATTCAGTGCGTATCTTTTCTAATTCCTTGATTCTTCTGCTGTTTGTTTCAATGAACAAATATCTATCAAATTGTTTTTCAATATTTAAAGCAATTCTGGCAGAACCATCTAAGGACACTTTTTCTTCCTCTTGGTTCAAGATAGGTGCACTTGATATAATTTTTGTCCTGCTACCGGTACCCGCAAAAGCATCAATATATAGTAATTCAAAACCCTGTTTACTGAGGGCTATTGTATAGAAATTAAGATATTTACGAAGTATATCTAGTTTTATTTCTGTCCAGGCACCGCCAAAATAATGATCTTCCATTGCTTTGTTTTTTTTTGAGTTTTTTTTATATCATAACTCCTTTTTATATTGACACAATACAACCGGTCTAAAGGTTCGCGGCCCGAAACAGATATTTCGACTCGTCTGCCGACCACTGTCGGCATCATTGCCTGCTCCAGAAAAAACAGAAAGTAAAAAAAGTAAGCATCGCTACTGTATTTGATTCTACTCCGACAGAAGAGACGGGTCAAGGACGATGCCAACCCGGAAGAATGGCAACCTCTTTTGTTGAAAGGAAAAAATGATCAGCGGTGGACAGCCTTTTTGGTGGCGCTGGGATAAATGACCCTGGCACTATTGCCGTGTTTGACGTTGTTTGGCACTTTTTCCGCATGCTGCAACCCGCCTCCGGCCGATGGCAGCAGGATGGTCTGGCCGGCCCAGATGCCAAGGAGAAACATCCAGAGAAACAGGCAGAAAAATACAACCCCTATACCGGCAACTTCCACCAGAC
>WFZC01000040.1 GCA_015489765.1 Desulfobulbaceae bacterium | reverse complement strand
TCTCAAGCTCGAGATAGGTGAGCAGGGTTTTGACAACCAGGGGCCGCATATCAAACAGGCCGCCAAGCTCATAGATCGAACAGGAGAAAAATTTTTCCCCGGCAAGGAGATGGTCGATGCAGGCCCGCACCATGTCCTCATCCGGGGTGTCGCCATGGACAAAATTTTCCAGGGTGACAAGGTCGCCTCCGCCGCCCAGCACAGTGCAGGTGGAAGGGTTGGAGTCCCGACCGGCCCGGCCGATCTCCTGGGCGTAATTTTCCAGGCTCTTGGCAAGATTATAGTGGTAGACGTTACGGATATCCGCCTTGTCAATACCCATGCCAAAGGCAATAGTGGCCACGACAATGGCGGTGTCCGAAGCCATGAACCAGTCCTGGACCTCCCGGCGCAGCTCATCCTTGAGTCCGGCATGGTAGGCCCTGGCCTCATGGCCTGCTTCGGTGAGCAGGTCGGCAACTTTTTCCGCTGTTTTCTGCAGGGTCACGTAAACAATGGTGGCCCCGGGCGTGCGCCTGCCGATATGGTCAAGGAGCAGTTGGTCCGCATCCGGCGAAGGTTCAAACAGCAGGGTCAGGTTGGGACGGTAAAACCCGGTCTGGACAACATCCCGGGGCTGGATGGCAAAGGCTTTGCTGATGTCAGCCGACACCTTGGGGGTTGCCGTGGCGGTCAAGGCCAGGACCGCAGGGTCGTTGAACAGGGGGATGAGCTCGGCCAGCTTCAGGTAATCGGGACGAAAATTATGGCCCCACTCGGAAATACAGTGCGCCTCGTCGATCACCATCAGGGAGATGGTCAGCCTGGACACAAGGCCGACAAAACGTTCATTGGCAAAACGCTCGGGCGCCACATAGAGCAATTGTATTTCACCCTTATCCAGTTGATTATATATTTCGTTTATCTCGCTGAAATCAAGCGAGGAATCAAGACGGGCCGCAGCAATATCCTTTGCGCGGAGAAAATCAACCTGGTCCTTCATCAGGGCCATGAGCGGCGAGATAACCAGGGTCAGGCCGGAGAGATGCAGGGCAGGTAACTGGTAGCAGAGACTCTTGCCCTGGCCGGTGGGAAAGACGGCAAGGGCGGAACGTCCGGCCAGGACGATATCAATGACCTGCCGCTGGCCGGGAAGAAAGGCATCAAAACCAAAGACCTGTTTGAGGGTATGGATGGGCTCCCGGCTGCTCATGGTTCACCCCTTTTTACCGGCAGCATATTGGCGGGCGGCCCGGACCAGGCCGGTTGCCCATTCCGGAGTTCCGGGCGCAAGCACATGGGTGTACAGGGCCAGGACATTGTTTTTCACCAGGCCGTCCCGCCGACTGACAAAGCCTGTCCCCCGCTCCATCCGCAGGGCAAGTCGGTCCGGCTCCCCGTCCCAGTGGTCCACGGTGGAATAACGAAACTCATGTCCCTTGATCCTGGTGCCGATTGGATAAAAACCATTCTCCCGTTCCACGGTGCAGATGGAATAGCCGTGGGCCTGGGGTCTGCTCCCCATGCCGAATGTAACCGGAAAAACACCGGCCATGGGAAAGTCTTCTCCATCAAGGACTATGGAGCTGCCCAGGAAGATCAGGCCACCGCATTCCGCATAGATGGGTAGACCCTGTTCAGCCGCCTGGCGGACCGAGGCACGAAAGGAGCTGTTTGCCGCTAACTGCCGGGCGCTGGTTTCAGGAAAACCGCCGCCGATGTACAGAGCATCCAGATTATCCGGCAATTTTTCCGCCCGCAGGGCATCGATCATGACAAGTCTTGCGCCCTGCCCTTCCAGGGCCTCCAGGTTTTCCTGGTAATAGAACTGAAAGGCAGCGTCACGCAAGACACCTATATGGATTTCGGGTTCTGGGTTTTGGGTTCCGGGTTCAAGATTCAAGGTTGAGTGTTCCGGGTTACCGGTTACCGGTTGCATTTTGGTGATAATTTTTTCCAGATCAAAGTTTTGCCTGGCAAGGTCAGCAAGTTGGGCAACAGCTTCATCGGCTGTTGTTGATTCCTGGTGCGGGGTAACACCAAGGTGGCGCATGGGAAAGATGTCGGTCTTCAGGCGGGGGACGATGCCCAAAACCGGCACGCCGGTATACTTTTCCACAGCCTGCCGGATAACGGTTTCATGGCGGGGTGTGGCGATCTGGTTCAAAATGACTCCGGCCAGGCGCAGGCGTGGTTCCAGGCCACGACAGCCAAGGACCATGGCGGCAACGGTGCGGGTGGTTTTGGAACAGTTCACCACCAGCAGGACCGGCAGGTCAAGGGCAAGGGCCAGTTCAGCCGTGGAAAAGGAGCCGTCCGGGTCAACGCCGTCAAAAAGGCCGCGATTGCCCTCGATGACGGCAAAATCGGCCCCGGCGGCGTGGGAGAGGAAGGATGCCTTCAGGACATCGGGCGACATCAGGTAGGGATCAAGGTTATAGCAGGGATGACCGGCAGCCTTGCCCATCCAGCCGGCATCGATATAGTCCGGCCCCTTTTTGAAAGGAATGACCAGGCCCTCTTCCTGCAGGGCCGCAATCAGGCCGACCGTGGCCACTGACTTGCCGGAACCGCCCGACAGACCGCCGATGATCACGGCACAAGGATTTTTTGTATCAGTATTTCTGGTCACCTGGTATTCCCTTGGTTTAAGTGTTTAAGCGTTTAAGCGTTTGAGCGTTCAAACGTTCAAGCGTTTAAGCGTTTACATCATGCGGTCTGCGTCCAACCCGTTGCCAGGCGGTTTCATAGAGGAGATTAAGCCTGTCTTCCAGCTGCTTGCGATATTCCTCGATTTCCTCTCCCTTGATTCCCTTTGGCACCAGCAGGGGTTCGCCATACTGAAAATTCATCCGGCAAAAGGGCAGCGGCACTGCGGTCCGGTCCCAGGAATGAAAGGCAATATAGCGGTCGGCCGCCCAGGCCATGGGCAGGATGGCGCTCCCGGTCCTGGACGCGACCAGGATGGCGCCGGCCTGGGCCTTGCGCGCTGGTCCCTGGGAGCCGTCGGCAACAATACCCGCATTGTTACCGTTTCGCACCTCACGCAACATTTTTTTTAACCCGCTCACGCCCTTCTGGTTGGATGAGCCACGCACCGGTACATGCCCCAGCAACCGGGCGACCCGGGCAATATACTCACCGTCCTTTGAAGCGCTGACCATAATTGCCGCGGACAGGGCCCGCAAATTATAAAAGATATAAAGCATGGAATAATGCCAGAAGGCGGCAATAATCGTTCCCCTCTCAAGCCCGGCCTGCAGGTGTTCCCTGCCCTCAATCCGCACCCGGCAGGTGGCGAACCAGACCCGGGACAGGGCCACATACAGCCGGGGCACGACAATAACGGCAACCCTGTACCAGAAATCAGCCAACTTCCAGCTCCAGCATTTTCAGTTCATTCATCCGGTCACGGTAGGCGGCCGCCTCTTCAAAGGCCAGTTTTTCAGCCGCGGCCCGCATCTTTTTCTCAAGTTCTTGTATTTCCGCCCGCAAATCACCAAGATTTTGATACACTATCACCGGTTCTGCCGCCCTGGCAAGGCCATCATCGGCAACGGTTTCGCCATAGACCGTCCCCTCCCAGCCCGAGGCCTTCAGGTGCAGGGCCATGGAATCCTTGACCTCTGATTTAATAGTCCGGGGCACGATGCCATGCTCTTTATTATACCGGTCCTGAATCGCCCGCCTTCTGTTGGTTTCATCAATGGTAAACCGCATGGATTTTGTGATCTTGTCCGCATAGAGGATAACCCTGCCCTCGGCATTACGGGCCGCCCGGCCGCAGGTCTGCACCAGGGAGCGCTCCGAGCGCAGGAACCCCTCCTTGTCGGCATCAAGGATGGCCACCAGCGAGACCTCCGGGATATCAAGCCCTTCCCGCAACAGGTTGATGCCGATCAGGACGTTGTATTCGCCGTTGCGCAGTTCCCGGATCAGTTCCACCCGTTCCAGGGTCTTGATGTCTGAATGGAGATACCTGACCCGCACCCCGACATTTTCATAATACTCGGTCAGATCTTCCGCCATCCGCTTGGTCAGGGTGGTGACCAGCACGGCCTCGCCCCGCTCGCCGCAAAGCCGAATCTCCTCCAGCAGGTCATCCACCTGGGTGGTGGCCGGCCGCACCTCGATTTTCGGATCAAGCAGACCGGTGGGCCGAATAAGCTGCTCCACCACCCGGCCTTCGGTTTTTTTCAATTCATAGGGGCCTGGTGTGGCGGAAACATAGATTACCTGGTGAATGCGCTGCTCAAATTCATCAAAACGCAGGGGCCTGTTGTCCAGGGCCGACGGCAACCGGAACCCATAGTCGACCAGGGTCTGTTTCCGGGACCGGTCACCGTTGTACATGCCGCCCACCTGGGAGACGGCAATGTGCGATTCATCAATGAACATCAGGTAATTGTCGGGAAAATAATCAAGCAGGTTGGGCGGGGCCACGCCCGGCGGCTTGCCGGTCAGGTGGCGGCTGTAATTTTCAATGCCGTTACAGTAGCCAAGCTCGCTGATCATTTCCAAATCAAACATGGTCCGCTGCTCCAACCGCTGGGCCTCGACCAGGCGGTTTTCCGCCTTGAGTTCCTCCAGCCGCAGGGCAAGCTCTTCCTTGATGGTACGCATGGCCCGCTGCAGGTTTTCCCGGCTGGTGACAAAATGGCTGCCCGGAAAGACCGTGTACTCCTCCAGGTCACTGATCACCACCCCACGCAGGGGATCAACCACGGTGATCGCCTCCACCGTATCGCCGAAAAACTCCACCCGCAGGGCATGGTCTTCCTCATGGACCGGAAAGATTTCAAGCACATCGCCGCGCACCCGAAAGGTGCCCCGATGGAAAGAAAACTCGTTGCGCTCATAGAGCATGAAGGCCAGCCGCCGCAGGACCTCTTCCATGGCATAGTCCTCGCCCACCCGCAGAAAGAGGTGCATGTTTTTGTATTCATCGGGAGAACCGAGGCCGTAAATACAGGAGACCGAGGCGACAATCAACACATCTTCGCGGGTGAGCAGGGAACGGGTCGCGGAATGGCGCATCTTATCAATGGCATCGTTGATGGATGAATCCTTCTCAATATAGGTGTCAGATGCCGGGATATAGGCCTCGGGCTGGTAATAATCATAGTAGGAGACAAAATATTCGACCGCATTATGGGGGAAAAGTTCCCTGAACTCGGCAAACAACTGCGCGGCCAGGGTCTTGTTGGGCGCCAGCACCAGGGCCGGTCGCTGCACCCGGGCGATGACCTGGGCCATGGTAAAGGTCTTGCCGCTGCCGGTGACGCCAAGCAGGACCTGGTCACGGATGCCCTGCTCGATGCCGCGGCTCAGCTCTTCGATGGCCCGGGGCTGGTCCCCGGAAGGGGTGAATTCACTGACGAGTTGAAAGGGGATGTCCATGGCCGGTAAAGTTACCCGGAATAATTATGAAATGCAACCGGGGTGAGGTTTCATGATCCCGGAGAAAACCTGTGGGAACATAACGACAAAACAATCCTTGTTTTTGGCTTACCTTCGTAATATATTTGATAAATTTTATTCTCATCCCTTGTGAAATCATGAATCAACCCGATAACCTGCCCTCATTTTCAGTTTCCCGGCTCCAGGATATGGCGGCCCTGCCCGGCCAATTTCGCATTATTCTGAAGACCTGGTTTTCCCCTGCCGTTCTTGACGCCGCCCATGCCCTGATCAGGCGCCGGCAGGTCAATTCTTTTCTCTTTTTCAGAAATTCCGCCGGATTAATTACCTCTGATGATATAACCGCAACCATTAACTGCATGCCTGGAACAACCCGGCGCCACCCCTTTGTCTTTCGTGACGGCTGGTGCAGTTCCTGTGTTGCCGCCAGGCACGGGCATCGCTGCAAACACGTGGCCGCCCTTGCCCTGCTCTGCCTGCGCGAAACAGACAAAAAAATCTCTCCCCTGCCCCTGTTGTTTGCCGACAGCCCCTGGCAGAAGATCGGCGCCTATCTCTGCGGACAGACAGACAACGGCCGGCCGGAAATATCCTGGCGTCCGGATGATGAAACCACTCTCCTGCAGATGACAAAATCAGATGGCCTGGAGCTGCAGGTGCGTCTTTCCGGCCCGGCAACAGTACTAATGCAGGCCCTGGGCATTGACCACCCATCTGCTGCCGCTGCCGGCGCCGGGTATACCCTTCTCCAATCCCGGCTGGTTGAAACAGCCGCAACAGAGACGGAACAGCACCTGCTGGCCAGGGGAAGCACCGGTAAAAAACTGCATCAGGATACTTCCGGCCTGATGTGGCTGGCGAGACTGTTGTTTTTGCACTGTGAGCCGAAATTTACCCTGACAGTGGACAAACAGGGTTTATACCGATTGCAGACAGGAGAAGGAGAACCAGACAACGGGGAAAAACCGCTTTTTCGCCTCACCCTGCCCCGGCACCATACCTGGGAACTGCTCAAAGCCCTTGGCCCGGAACAGTTCGGCATCCGCACGGTTGACCAGGCCCGGCCATTCAGCAGGTTGTTTATCGGCAGGCAGGATGATACCCTGTGCGTTGAGCACTGGTGCCGCCTGCATGATGGCCGGGAACTGTCCCTGGCCGACCTGGAAAAATACCGCTACGGCAACCGCTATCTTGTTGATGCCACATCATTTTCCCTGGCGCCGCTGCCTGCTGCTCACCGGCTGACAAAAAAGAAAGAGAAAAAGCCACTGTCCCTTTTCTCCTTTGCCGCCGCCGCAACAAAGGAAAAGGAGAACTCCTTTACTGTTGAACGGGATGAAATCCCCGGCTTTCTGGAAACAAACCGGGACGCCCTGCGTGCGGATATCCACGAGGTAGCCCCTGAAATTCGGCAACTCGTCATTGTCAGTGAGCCGGACCTGCTCGAGCTGACGGATTATTCCGAAGATCGTGACTGGTGCTACCTGGCCGGTTATTACCTGATAGAAAACCAGCAGATCAGTCTTTATGAACTCCTGGCAGCCGCGGCCGATAAAAAACAATACATTCCTGGCCGCAAGTGGTTAAATCTGCAGGAAAAATCCCTGTCCTGGTTCCACTGTCTCGGCAGGGAACGACTGCTCAGGGACGGACGAATCAAACTTACCAGGGAAGAATTGCTCCTGCTTGGATGCCGGCTCCGGACCAGGGCGGAAAAGTCGGTCAAAGTGGAGCCGGACTCAGCCCTCACCTTTTTACTTGCCAACAATGATAACGCCCTGCCATCCCTGCCGCGGACAGTCAACAACCACCTGCGGCGTTATCAGGCAGACGGGGTCAACTGGCTCCATGGTTTGTATCATTACGGCCTGGGCGGCATCCTTGCCGATGACATGGGGCTGGGCAAAACCCATCAGGCCTTCGGACTTATCGAACAGGTCACAGACGCTGCCGACAAGATCCTGATTGTCTGCCCGGCCGCGGTTCTCTATCACTGGCCGGAAAAACAGCAGAAATTTTTTCCCGAACTTTCCCTTGCCGTTCACTATGGACAGAAACGGAGCTTCAGCGACAGTCTGCAGAAGAATATCATTGTCACCACCTACGGTGTTCTACTCCGTGATATTGAGCAATTTGCAACCCATCGCTTCAAAATTATCTTCTTTGATGAGATGCACTACCTGAAAAACAGGAAAACCGGCGTCCATAACGCGGCCAGGCAGTTACAGGCAGAATCCATCTTCGGATTAAGCGGCACCCCGATAGAAAACAGCATTGAAGAGGTGCAGACGCTGCTCACCATTTGCCTGCCCGCCCTGTTTTCCTCTGCGCCGGCCCGGACAATATTCAAGCGCCATAAAACCAAACAGCAACGGCTCCGGATCAAAAAAATCATCAATCCGTTTATCCTCCGCCGCACCAGAGAGCAGGTGCTGGCAGAGCTGCCTGACCGGAGCGAGGACATCCGGTTTTGTACACTTCATCCGGACCAGGTTGCGCCCTATCGCCAGGTTGGGCAGCTTGCCCAGGGTATCCTGCAGGAAGCTGCGGCAGACCCGTCTGTAAATAACTTTACCCATATCCTGACAGCCATCACTCGCCTGAAACAGATCTGTGATCATGTCTGCCTGCTCGAGGATTGCAGGGACTGGGAGAGATACGGAAGCGGCAAGTGGACGGAGTTCACCAGCCTGCTTGACCAGTGCATGGAGTCAAAACTGAAGGTTGTGGTGTTCAGCCAGTTTACCACCATGCTTGATATCATCGAACACTGGCTGGCCAGCAGATCAATTGATCATGTAAGCATACGCGGGAAGGTGGCGGCCGGGGAACGGGCCGCAAGGATCAAACGGTTCAATACCGAAACAGGCTGCCGGGTCTGCAGTGCCAGCCTGCTGGCCGGCGGCACGGGCATTGACCTCACCGGCGCCCAGGTTGTCATCCATTATGACCGCTGGTGGAACCCGGCCAAGGAAGAACAGGCCACGGCCAGGGTGCACCGCATGGGCCAGCGCCATCCGGTCCAGGTCTATAAGCTGGTGACCGTCGGCACCCTGGAAGAAAAGATCCACCATCTGATAGAAAAGAAAAAAAACCTGGCCAGGGAAATGATTGCGGAAGATGAGGGGTCGCTGCTGAAAAATATCAGCAGGGAGGAGCTGGCCGGATTATTTCAGTTCAGCGGTTGACAAGAGAGGTTGCCTTCCTGAGGCATGGCGGGCAAAGGCCGGCCTTAAAGGTACAGCTCTTCCCGGACAAGGGGCCAGTCGTGTCTTCTTCCCTTGGAATAGAGCATCTGGAAGACATGCATGGGATTGTAGCGAAATCCCATTTGACAGCCATAGAGATAAAACAACCACATCCGCTGCTCCCGCTCATCCATGTATTTTGCCACCCGGTCGATATTTTTCTCAAACCGGGCCGCCCAATGGCCCAGTGTCCGATCATAATGTTGGCGCAGGTTTTCCACATCGACCAGGTCAAAACCCTTCTTCTGGGCCTTGCTTGCCAGTTCACCCAGCGAGGGCAGATAGGTTCCGGGAAAGATATATTTAACAATCCAGGGGTCCATTGCCACCTTTCTGGTGCGGCCGATGGTATGCAGCAGAAAAATACCCCTGTCTTTTAGGAGCCGGGCCGCGGTCTTGAAAAAGGTCTCCATGTTTTCCTCACCAACATGTTCAAACATGCCGATGGACAGGATCCGGTCAAAACTGCCGAATTCCTCTTTGGGTATTTCCCGGTAATCCTGCAGTCTAATTTCAGCCTTGTCGGCAAGGCCGGCCTCCCTGATCCGCTGATTGCCGAGCTCATACTGATTTTGTGACAGGGTGAGGCCAACGGCCCGCCCGGCGCCGAATGTCTTGACCGCCTCGATCAGAGGACTGCCCCAGCCGCAGCCGATGTCCAGAAATTTCTGGCCCGGCCGCAGACGCAGCTTTTTCAGGGAGCGATGAATCTTGTTGACCTGTGCCTCTTCCAGCCCTTCATCCTCGCGGGTAAAAAAGGCGCAGGAATAATTCATCCCCTTATCCAGCCAAATCTTATAAAAATCATTGCCCTTGTCATAGTGGAACTGGACATCCGCCCTGCTCTGAGAAAGTGTTGCCTTTTTCTTGAGCTGCAGCCAGCAGATGCGGGCCTTTTGAATCGGTGTCAGCTTATCACCGGCCTCATGGCGATAGAGCCACTCAAGGGCGTCGCCAAGATGACCGGTAATTTCTATGGCGCCATCGACGTATCCCTCACCAAAACCAAGGGATGGTTCACTGAGGATATTTTCAAAGGTTGTGCTGTCCTTGATATGGATATCGAATTTAGGCCGGCCTTTGCCGAAGATGAGCTGGTCACCGTTCCAGAGGGTTATACTGCCCGTTGTCTCGGTGTTTTCCGGGAAGAGATTCCTGAGGATTTTGGCGGCATGTTGTGGTGTCATTTTCTGCTGAAAGGTTAAAAGTTACCTGAAAAATGACGAACTCCACTTTCTTTTTTAATCATGGGAAATGAATCTGTCAAGAGGGGGCTGTGTGGTCGGGCCTCAGCCACATCCCCCTTGTTAAAATTCTATTTCAAAATGATACACCCCTTCTTCAAGGCTTGACTTGACCTTGTAGCCGGAATGGTTGAAAATCGCCTGCATGCGCCGGTTTTCGCGCAGGACTTCGGCGGTAAACCCGGAAATACCGTTGCGCTTGGCAATGGCAATCAGGTGGCGGAACATGAAACTGCCAAGGCCCTGGTTCTGCCAGCCGTCACGGATGACAAAGGCGACCTCTGCCTTGTTTGTCTGCTCGTTGAGATAATACCTGCCCACGGCAATGATCTCCTCACCATGGGCCTCGGGCACGGTGCCGACAATGGCCACATCCCGGCGATGATCAATATAGACAAAATCCTGGATCTGCCGATGGGTAAAACGCTGCTGCCTGCTCATGAACCGGTAGTAAACAGTTTCCTGGGAGAGGTCATAGAGCAGGTCCCGCATGTGCGGCTCATCTGTGGGCCGAATGGAGCGGAAATTGACCTGGGTCCCGTTTTTCATCAGGAAACTGGTGCGCATGAACTCCTCGCCGGGGACAATGAACCGGTCTCCCAGGCCGGAGAGGTTGGGCCGCAGGTACTTGTGATCGATAGCCTCCTGGAAAAGCTGCTCGCGAAAATCAGGATGGGCTATGGATATTAGGGCCATGACCCGCTCCTGAATGGATTTTCCGTGCAGGTAGGCCACCCCGTATTCGGTGACGATATAATGGACCGTCCCGCGTGTAATGACAACCCCGGACCCCGGCTGCAGGGTGGTGACAATACGGGAACGGCTGCCGTCCTCATTGGTGGACGGCATGACAATGATGGAGCGGCCGTGCTCGGAAAATGACGCGCCGCGATTAAAATCCACCTGGCCGCCGATACCGGAATAAAAGCGGCCGCCAACCGAATCGGAACAGACCTGGCCGGTCAGGTCTATCTCCAGGGCCATGTTGATAGAAACCATCCGCTTCTGTTTACCGATGACGCTGGAATTGTTGACATACTCGGTCGGACGAAAACAGAACAATGGATTATCGTCGATATAATCGTAGAGTTTTTTACTGCCCATGCAGAAACTGGCTGTCACCCGGCCCCGGTCAACGGTCTTGCGACTGCCGTCAACCGCCCCGGATTCAATCAGCTCGATGATGGAATCGGAAATCATTTCCGTATGAATGCCGAGATGTTTTTTCCCGTGCAGACATTTCATCACCGCCTGGGGGACACGA
Source organism: Desulfobulbaceae bacterium (assembly GCA_015489765.1). Taxonomy (GTDB): domain Bacteria; phylum Desulfobacterota; class Desulfobulbia; order Desulfobulbales; family Desulfobulbaceae; genus DRLX01. Next base: position 21,316 of record WFZC01000040.1, on the reverse strand, counting down.
CCGACGCCGGGTATCCGCCCCAGGCCGAATTCCAGGGTGGCGCCGTTGGGAATAAGGGTGGCAACCTCGCGGGCAATTTTTTCACTCACCGGGTGCAGGGCGTGGGATTCCCGTTCAATAATCGGCTCGTCCACCGGCACCAGGATATCGAGATCATAGATATCCATCAGGGAATCGCCGTGGGTCCAGGGCATGTTGGGATTGACTTCGGCAATAACCAGGGAGGCGTTTTCCGCTGCCGAGCGGACAATATCAACGGAAATGCCCAGGCTGACCTTACCGCGCTCATCGGGCGGCGTTATCTGGATCAGGGCAACGTCCAGCGGCAGGACGCCTGAGTTGAGCAGGCCCGGCACATCGGACATCAGGATGGGGGTGTAGTCGCCCATGCCTTCCTGAATCATGCCCCTGACATTGGACCCTATGTAAAACGAATTTATGGTAAAACATTCCGCATACCGCTTTTCCGCATAGGGTGCCTTGCCCTTGGTGATAAGCTGGACCAGCTCGACATTGGCCAGTGATCCCGCCCTTTTGGTCATGGCGCTGACCAGCTGCACCGGCTCACCGCAGCCGGTGCCGATAAATACCCGTTGTCCCGGCTGCACATTGGCAAGGGCCTGGCTTGGGGTATTGATCATGTCTTTATATTTCTGTTGCCAATCCTGATCATATTTCATCGCTATATCATCCTGTTGAGTTGACCGGCCAAGGGTCTGAAAAAGTATCTTACTCTGCTTTGGATTGTGGGGCAAAGGTCATTCTGGCATCGGCAACCACCGGGTCAGTACCGATCTCGCCGACAATAAGCGGGTTGATATCCAACTCCACAATCTGCGGGAAATCCGTGGTCAACTGACTGATTCGCTGCAGGGCGCCGGCAATGGCATGGATATCCACCTCCTTGCTGCCGCGTTTTCCCTTCAGCATTTCATAGGAGCGAGTGGATTTCAGCATCTGAATGGCCTCATCTTCCGTTATCGGCGCCAGGTAAAAGGTCACATCCTTCATCACCTCAACAAAAATACCGCCAAGGCCGAACATGAGCATGGGGCCGAATTGCGGGTCCCTGGTCATACCGAGGATGATCTCAAGGCCGCTTTCGGCCATCTTTTCCACGTAAATGCCCTCGATTATCGCATCCGGCGCGTGCTGGCGGATGCGAAGAGTCATCAGCTCAAAGGCGTCTTCCACCTCCTGGCTTGAGCCCAGGTTCAACCGCACCCCGCCAAGGTCGGTCTTGTGGATGATATTTGGGGAAACAATTTTCATGGCCACCGGAAAACCAATGAAACGGGCCACCTCAGCCGCCTCCTGCGCATCAATGGCAAGATGGCCGGGCAGGATATGAAAACCATAGGCCTTGAGGATGTCCTTGGCCTTGACCTCGCCGATCTGGAGCCGACCCGTGCGCCTGCGGCGGGTGATAATCCGCTCCACCCGGCGCCTGTTGACGGGAAACCTGGTGACCAGGCGGGGCGGCCGCCGTTTCCAGACGCCATACTGGTGCATGGCCCGGAGCGCGGCCACGGCCCGCTCGGGTGACTCATAGTCGGGCAGACCGGCGGCGGCAAGTTCCCGCCTGCCGGGCAGCACATCCGCTCCCCCCATGAACGAGGCCAGCACAGGTTTGGAGTGGTCCAGGTTGGCGGCAATGGCGCGGGCTGTTTCCGCTGGTCTGGTCATGGCCTGGGGCGTCAACAGGACCAGGATGCCATCTACTTCCGTATCCTGCTGGGCGGCTTTCAAGGCCTCGACATAGCGTTCCGGATCAGCATCGCCAAGCACATCGATGGGATTACCCACCGAGGCGGCGGCAGGCAGTTTGGCGCGCAGGGCCGTGGTGATATTTCGGTCCAGTTCCGCCACCCGCATGCCCGCCTTTTCAACCGCATCCGCAGCCATGGTTCCGGGACCACCGGCATTGGTGATAATAAGAATACGGTCACCCTTGGGCGGCGGCTGCATGGACAGAGCGGTAGCATAATCGAACAGGGCGTCAAAGGTATCGGCCCGGCAAACACCGGAACGCTTGAAGGCTGCGCCGTAGGCTGTTTCAGCCCCGGCCAGCACTCCGGTATGGCTGGCTGCCGCCTTTTGACCGGCGGCCGTGGTTCCGGATTTCAGAATGACCACCGGCTTGACGTTGCTTGCCTCTTCCGCCGCCTTGATGAACCTGTCCCCGGAGCTGATATCTTCAAGGTAGCCGACAATGACCTTTGTTGCTTCATCACCTGCCAGGGATTGCAGCAGATCGACCTCGGATATATCGGCCTTGTTGCCGATGGAAATGAGCTTGGAAAGGCCGAGATGCCGGCCCTTTGCCATATCGAGCATGGCGGTACAGAGGGCGCCGGACTGGGAGAAAACCGCAATGCCGCCTGATTCCGGCATCCCGCCCCCGGCAAAAGAGGCGTTGAGGTTATTTTCCGTATTGATCAGGCCCAGGCAGTTGGGGCCAAGCAGTCTGGCCCCCCCGCTTCGGCATATATCAGCGAGTTCCTCTTCCCGCTGCCGGCCCTCTTCCCCGGTTTCCTTGAAACCGGCACTGATAACGATGACGGAGCCCGCCTTTTTGGCAACAGCGTCGCGGGCCGCATCACACACATATTTTCCAGGCACCACGATGATCACCTGATCAACCGTGGACTCGTAATCACGTAATGAGGGGTACACCTTAAGCCCCAGCAATTCACCCCCGGACGGATTGACCGGAATAATTTTCCCCTCAAACCCGCAGGTGACCAGGTTCTTAAGAATATCATGCCCGACCTTACCTGATTTTTTTGAGGCCCCGATAACGGCAACCGATTGCGGTAGAAACAATTTTTCCAGCATGTGTTTTCCTCGTTTATGGCTCAACGACAGGTAAATGCACTGTAAACCCGGCCTGTTCGATAATCCGGTGCACAGCGCGAATATTCATGGTATTGACCCGCAGATACAGCATATCCGGCTCCCGCCCCTCGCCCGTGGCCCTGATCAAGCGGGTAAACACCACATTTTCCCGCTCCAGGGCCGCGACCAGATCCCCAAGTGGCGGCCGATCTTCGGCATCTTCAATGGCCACCAGTACCGAACCCTTTTCACCAAGCCCGAACAGCCGCCGGTAAGCGGCCATCATGTCATTGAGAGAAAAGATACCAACCACCCGGTTTTGGTCGTCAACAACGGGCAAAGCGCCGATACTTCGGGTTTTAAAGAGGAGCAGGGCATCATCCAGGGTCGAGGTCGGATGCAGGGTGACATAATCGGTGGACATGATCTCACGCACCCGGGTCTCCTGCACCTTTGCCAGCACCTGTGCCCGGTCATCTTCACTGAGCACCGAAGAGGGACAGGCCGAGCGCAGGTCCCTGTCGGTCACCATGGCCAGCAGCCGGCCCTTTTCATCCACCACCGGCAGGTGACGAAAGTTTTCCCGGCTGAGCATTGCCGCCGCCTCGGTGACCGGAAGATCAGGGCCGATGGTAACGGGATCAGGGGTCATGGAGTATTGAATAAACATGATATTCTTGTGGTTCAGGATTAAGGGTTGAGCAGGCCCGACAGATAATTTTCAACACAGTCGGCCAGCACCGGCAAATGATAACCGCCCTCCAGGATGGACACCAGACGGCCTTTACAGAATTCCCGACTCCAGAGAGCCAGGCGATTGCCGATTTTTGAGTACAGTGCACTGGAATAGGCAAGTCCGGACATGTCATCAAGCCGGTGTGCGTCAAATCCGGCGGCAATGACAAAGGCCTCGGGCTGATACTCTGCAAGCAGGGCTGCCACCGGGCCGTCCAAAGCCGCCAGCACCCTGACATCGCCACTGCCCGGAGCCAGAGGGATATTTAAAATTTTCCCCCTGCCCGCTCCCAGACCGTGTTCTTCCGCCCAACCCGTTCCCGGATAGCTGAAACTGGGATGCTCATGGATGGAGATGTACAGGACCTCGCCATCCTCTTCAAAGGCGGTCTGGATACCGTTGCCGTGGTGGGCATCAAAATCCAGCACACAGACGCGCCGGCGGCCATAACGTTTTTGCCAGTAGCGGGCGGCCAGGACACAGTTGTTGAAAAAACAGAAACCAAAGGGACGGGTCGGTTCGGCATGGTGCCCGGGCGGCCGGGTGGCGCAAAATACAATCTTTTTCTTCCTATGTTCATTGCCGTGGTCCTGTTCAATCAGGTCAATGCCGCAAAGCCCGGCCCCGACAGAAAGCATGGCAATATTATATGACTCATAACCAATCTGATTGTCGGGATGATCAATATAGGTGCGGCCGGACAGCACAGCCTCTTCAAAACGAAAGAGCCATGATTCAGGATGAAAGGCCATCAGTTCATCCCTGGTTGCAGGCCTGGGAGCGGCAGTTTCCACCATGGGGGCCAGTCTGCCGGTGGACAACCTGTCGGTGATGACCTGCAATCGTTCCGGCACTTCGGGATGCTCGCCACCACCGGTATCATGGAGCTGATACCCGGGATCGGTAATAACCGTAATCCGTTTTCGATCTCTCATGTCTGTTGGGCAGCTTTGGCCTGGAAAAAAAGAAAGATGTTGTCCGTATCTGGTGTAGTTGCTTTCCCCTTCCAAGTCAACGACTTTCCTGCGTTTTTGCAAAAATACTTTTTATTATAAAATCAATATGTTATAATTGCACAATACTCCACACCACTTCCAGGGAGGCACACAATGACCCAGAAAAACAGAACAATACTCTTCTACAAATCAGCTCTCTGACCGCGCTGCATGATGGCCGGCCGGGCGCTGCGCAAGATACAGCAGGAGATGAATGACTTTCAAATCAAGGAGGTGGATGTACTTGCCCATCCCCTGACCGCTGTGAAAGAGGGAATAACAATGATCCCTACCCTGGAGCTTGACGGAAAACGGCTTTCGGGTATTTTTCTTAATGAACAACAGATTCGCGATTTTCTGCATACCGGGGATGGTTGAGGCCATGCGCCTGTTATCATGGGCCCACGGTTCCAGGACCCTGCTCTGCCTTTGCCTGCTCCTGGTACCCGGAATCGGCCACGGTGACCAGTCAATGCTGCTCCATGCCCTGCCGCCTATCCTGGCCGCCCACGGCCACCATCAACCGTCACCTTCCTGGTGGCGGCCAGGACCTGGCACAAGCTGGCAGTGGCAGCTCAGCGGCACCATAGATACCTCAATTGATGTCGACATGTACGACATCGATCTTTTTGACACGCCAAAGTCCGTTATTGACCAGCTCCACCAGAACGGTAAAAAGGTTATCTGTTATGTCAGCACCGGCAGTTATGAAAACTGGCGTCCAGACAGGGACAGTTATCCTCAAGAAATTTTAGGCCAAAATCTTGACGGCTGGTCCGGAGAAAAATGGGTTGATATCCGCCGGTTGGATACGTTAGGACCCATCCTGAGCGCCCGTTTTGACCTGGCGGTGACAAAACAATGTGACGGCATTGAGCCGGACAACATTGACGGCTACACCAATAGCACCGGTTTCCCGCTGACCGCAGCAGACCAGCTTGTCTTCAACCGCTGGCTTGCCACCCAGGCCCACAGGCGCGGACTTTCCATCGGTCTGAAAAATGATCTAGACCAGGTCCAGCAGCTGGTGAACGACTTTGACTGGGCCCTTAATGAACAGTGTTTTCAATATAATGAGTGTGATGCCCTGCTACCCTTTGTCCATGCCGGCAAACCGGTTTTCGGGGTGGAATACACAGGCGATCCGGCTGATTTCTGCCCAAGGGCCAATGCGAAAAATTTTGACTGGCTCAAGAAAAAGATCAATCTCGACAGCTGGCGTATTCCCTGTCGATAAACCAGCATGGCTGGACCATATTGGCCGGCCGCAACGAACAATGAAAATCTCCGGCTCCGGCGTGGGCAGCCATGTCCTCCGTGGGCGATTTTCGGATAAACCAGCATGGCTGGATCATATTGGCCAGCCACAACGAACAATGAAAATCTCCGGCTCCGGCATGGGCAGCCATATCTTCCGTGGGCGATTTTTGGATAAACTATCGCCTGCTCGCATAACGGGGATATCTTCCCTGTCGGATTCTGGCCAGAACAGTCCGCCGTGTATTACGCTGCTGGTTGAGCAGAATAACAAATGCATTCCCATCCGGCAGGTACCCGGCATAATTAAAAATACCCTTCATGGTTCCACTTTTGACCAACACATGGCTGCGCCTGCGTAGCAATTCCCGATGGGGCCGGAATTTTTTCAGTACCGCCAGCATTGCCCTGGCTGTTACCCGGTTATTGCGCGACAGGCCAGCCCCCTCTTCCTGGACGATAAGGGCTGCTGTTTTCTTTCCCAGTTCACTGACAAGGGCATTGTGGACCGCCCGGTTTGCCTTGGCCCAGGTTGCTGGATAGCCGTATTTTTCCGCACCTATGGTCAGGTAGAGGAGATTGGCGATAAAATTGGAGGAATACTTGAGCATTGATGCCAGCACCTCGTCCAGGCTTCGTGAATTTTTATGAAAATAGACCAGGCGGGCATGGGCCGGGGCCTTTCTGATGCCCAAAACGCCCCTGCCGCTGATCCCTGCCTTTTGCTGCAGGCCGCGAAAAAGTTCCGCTGTCAGCCGGGCCATTCTCCTTTTTGTCCTGCAGCCATCCGGACAGATATTGATCAGGTAACGGCCCCTGGCCAGCTTACGCCCGAGTTCCCGCATGAGCGGCAGGGTCGGGGTCTGGGGTTCGGCGGAAGCGATATTATTATGCGCAACCCGGAAGGCAACGGAATTAAAATTGACCACCGTCGCCCCGATTGGCGCGTCATAGGGATTGGAGCTCGGCTCCCGGCCAGGCGGCTGATGTTCCAGGGCAAAGGCGGAATCATCGATATAAATGGAGTTGATTGTCCGCACTCCCTGGCTGTACAGATTCCGCAGAATGACAAGAACCTCCTCGCTGATAAGCAGGGGATCGCCATAGCCGCGGATATACAGATTATCCCCGAAATCGAGATAGAACTCGGTTCTGAAACGATACTTGAGCCCCAGAACGCGCAGGGCCGCCAGGGCGGTGGGAATTTTCAGGATAGAGGCGGGAATAAAGGGTGTGTCGATATTACAGCCGCCGACAAGATTGCCGCGCTTATCTTCTACCGCCCAGCCGCCGTTATGGATAACATCGGAAAACTTTGGGCAGCCGGCAAAGGCCGACTGCCCGAAAGAAAAAACAATCAGGACAAACAGGAAGGAACGAGCGATTGCCGTCCCCATCTTCAATATTTTGCCGTAATCATCCAATCTTGGGAAGATGGGCAAGTGACTCCTCGATCTGCTCTTTGGGATAGGAATAATCATGCAGTTTACCGGCCAGGTAATTGTCATAGGCCGTCATATCGATCAGGCCATGGCCGGAAAAGTTGAACAGGATGGTCTTGGGGTTATCAGGCTCTTTCATGGCCTCGATGATCGCCCCACGAATGGCATGGGTTGTTTCCGGCGCCGGAATAATACCCTCGGTCCTGGCAAAGAGGACTCCGGCCTCGAAACATTCAAGCTGATGCACGCTTTTCGGGGTTATGACCTTGTCCCGGATCAGGGCCGAAATAATCGGCGCCATTCCATGATAGCGCAGACCGCCGGCATGGATGCCCGGCGGCATGAAATCATGGCCCAATGTGTACATGTAGAGCAGCGGGGTCATCATGTTGACATCCCCTGAATCATAGGCGAGTTTGCCGGCGGTCATCGATGGACAGGAGGCCGGTTCATAGCCGACAAAGTCAATCTTTTTCCCTTCCAGGTAATCGGGGACAAAAGGAGCCATCAGACCGGCAAAGTTTGAGCCGCCACCGCAGCAGCCAACAATAACGTCCGGATATTCACCGGCGATTTCCATCTGCTTTTTGGCCTCCAGGCCGATAATCGTCTGATGAAGAACAACATGGTTCAGCACCGAGCCCAGGGCATAGTTGGTGTTTTCACTGGTGGCGGCATCTTCGAGGGCCTCGGAGATGGCGATACCAAGGGAGCCGGGAGTGTCCGGGTATTTTTCCAGGATGGCCCGGCCGGTGTTGGTGTCCGGACTGGGGCTGGCCACGATATCAGCGCCAAATGTCTGCATGATCGATTTACGATAGGGTTTCTGATCATAGGAAACCCGCACCATGTACACCTTGCAGTCCAGACCGAACTTGGACGTGGCCATGGAAAGGGCCGATCCCCACTGGCCGGCGCCTGTTTCCGTGGACAGACGTTTTACGCCTTCGCGTTTATTGTAGTAGGCCTGGGCAACTGCGGAATTGGGCTTGTGGCTGCCAACCGGAGAAACGCCCTCGTTCTTGAAAAATATCTTTGCCTTGGTGCCGATGGCCTCTTCAAGTTTATAGGCCCGGACCAGGGGAGAGGGACGCCAGATCTTGTAAATCTCCAGGACCTCTTCCGGGATATCTATAAAACTCTCCGGGCTCATCTCCTGTTCCAGGAGGCCCATGGGAAAAACCGCGGCCAGTTTTTCCGGCGCCATCGGCTCCAGGGTTTCGGGGTCAAGCGGAGGCTGCATCCCGCCCGGAATATCGGGAACCACATTATACCAGCTGGTCGGCATTTCATCTTCACGCAGAACAATTTTCTTCATTTTCTCTCCTTGGCAATAAATAATCCCGGCAGAAATTGTGTAAATACCATTTCAGCCTGTTTCAACTGTATTTTCCTTCTTAAAAAAATTATCGTCGAGAGAGTTTTGTAGCGCAAAAATGCGTTGAGCGCAAAATATTTTGCAGCCAGGCGCCCTGTTTCTCATACTTCCGGTCAGACGGCCTGAACGGCTGTTTTCATAATCCGAAGCATTCGGGCCTGGTCCTTTGTCAGGCCGAGTATTTTTTCCAGCAATTCAAAGGGACTGATCCCTGCCCGCCCATGGGGATGGACCAGGACAAGTTCAATGGCGCTCTCATAGAGACTGATGGAAGTGACCAGCGGCCTGATATCCAGGGTCTTTCGTTTCCGCTTGCGAAAACGTTCGATGATCCACTGGTCGGCAGTAAGAAATTCCTGAATCCGCTGTTGAAGTTCCTGCTCGGAAAGGACTGATCTGGCTGGAAAGGATGACCTCTCTATCCGATAGGTGGCTTCCATATCCGACTGCTTCCGGTTGGGGGCCGGTTCAATCCGGTGCACGCGAATGGTTTGCGGAAATTCCCGATTCAAGATCTCGACAGTGGCGGTGGGATCGGCAATTGGCCGGGCAAGATCTACCAGAAAATGTTCAACCAGGCTCTCCATGCCGACCGGCAGGGCCTGGCTGAATGATACCCTGGGCGAAGGATTATAGCCCCTGGAAAAGAGGACCGGCAGACCGGCCCGGCGCAGGACCCGGAAAACCAGCTGCAACAGTTCCAGGTGCCCGTAAAAACGACTGTCACCCAGCCTGGAATAGTGGACCGTGTAGCGAAATGAGAGTTCTTCCCTTGCCGGCGGCCTGGTTGCGGGCATGGCAGAGGGACGGGGACAGCTCTTGATCGTCTGCGGATAGATGGTGGCAAAATCACAGAGACCGCATTTCTGACATCCATGGTTCCGGCAGTCCGGGGTATAGCTGCGTGCCATGGCCCGCTGCCATTCCTGCTCAAGAAATGACCGGTCCACCCCGCAATCAAGATGATCCCAGGGCAGGGGTTCGTCCTGGTCCCTGGCACGGAGATAGGAGTTCAGGTCCAGGCCGCATTGGTCGGCCGCATTTTGCCAGTTTTCCAGGCGAAAATGTTCCGACCAGCCGTCAAGACGCACGCCCGAGCGCCAGGCCGTTTCAACAAGCCGGCAGAGTTTGCGGTCACCCCGGGAAAAAACACCTTCGACCAGGGAAATGTCGGCGTCGTGCCATTTCAGCTTAAACCCCTTTTTCGGCAGGATCTTTTTCAGCCGGTTAAGACGCGCCCTTGCCTCTTCCAGTTCAAGCTGACCATGCCACTGAAAGGGGGTATGCGGCTTGGGCACAAAGCAGGCAACGCTGACATTTATCTGCACCCTGCCTATCCCCTGGGCCCTGGCCTTTTTGGCAAGCTCAACTATGGCCTCCACATCCTCTTCTGTCTCGGTGGGCAGACCGATCATAAAATAAAATTTTATCAGGTTCCAACCGGCTCCAAAGGCATCACGGCAGGTAGCCAGCAGATCCTCTTCGGTAATACCCTTGTTGATCACCTCGCGCAGGCGATCGGTGCCGGCCTCGGGCGCCACTGTAAAGCCGGTCTTCCGCACCCGCTTGATCTGGGCGATGATCTCCGGGGTCAGGGTGCCAACCCGCATGGACGGCATGGAGACAGAGACGTATTCATCGGCAAACCGGTTCATCAGACTGGTCAACGCCTCGGGCAGACAGGAATAATCGCCGGTGGACAACGACAGCATGGCCAGTTCATCAAAACCGCTGTTGTTTATCCCCTCTTCGGCCAGTTCAAGAATGTCCTCCACGCTCCGTTCCCGGACAGGACGGTAGATCATGCCTGCCTGGCAGAAACGGCACCCCCTGGTACATCCGCGGGCAATCTCGATTCCCAGGCGATCGTGAACAGGTTTGACGATCGGCACCAGTGGCTTTGACAACACCGCGGGATCGGGCAGTTTCGGTATTACCCGGCGGCGTACCGTTTCATATCCCTTTACCAGGGGTTGTATCCCAAGAAATCTTTTTTTGTCGTCATACAGGGGCTGGAACAGGGATGGGACGTAGACCCCGTCTAGGGCAGCCAGGGCACGCAGGACTTCATCTTTTGCCATGCACTGCTCTTTTGCCGCCAGCAGACATTCACCCAGCTCGATAATGACCTCTTCACCGTCACCAAGGACAACCGCATCAAAAAAATCAGCAACCGGTTCCGGATTCAGGCAGCAGGAGCCGCCGCCGATAACCAGCGGATTCCGTTGGTCGCGATCAGCGGCCCGCAGGGGCAATCCCGCCAGGTCAAGGATGGTGAGGATGTTGGTATAGCATAGTTCATAGGGCAGGGTGAAGCCGAGCACATCAAAATCAGCCAATGGCCGGCGTGATTCCAGGGCAAAAATGGGCAAGTCTTTTTCACGTAACAGGCCCTCGAAATCAACATCCGGGGCATAGCAGCGCTGGGCCAGAAAACGATCATCCCGGTTAAGGATATGATAGAGAATCTGCAACCCCTGGTGGGACATCCCTATTTCATAGAGATCCGGGAAAACAAGACAAAAACGAACAGCCGCTTTGGACCAGGATTTATTGATGGAATTGAGTTCGCCGCCGATATATCGACCGGGTTTTTTCACCAGGGGCAGAATTGCCTCAATGGCTGCAAAGGGTGTGGCGTCCAGGCCGGGTTTTGTTACGCCCCGGTTTCCCCGGCAACCGGTGGTTGAACGCTCCTGGTCGCCATCGGAAGAATTCTGATGTTTCATTGACTTTATTACTTTTCTTGCGTAAACTTTTTTTAGAAATAATGTTCAGGGAATACTTAATGAATATTCCCTGATAAAACAATCCTTCCGTTTACCAAAACCGTTGTCCCTCATGGAAAGAGTCAAGCTATGAAGAAACTATCCGGCTTTGTTTTTTACTCCTGCTGTTTCCTGATCTTTCTTCTTGCCCCTGTTCTGGCTGCGGAAAGGCCGACCCTGGAGAGTATTTCCTTCAAGAAACTTGATGCAGACAGGGAACAGGTAACATTTACGCTCAACGGCAGCTATATTCCAAAAACCTTTGCCATTAAAGGAAAAAATCCACGGGTGGTGTTTGATTTTCCAAAGACGACCATAGCGCGGACAATGCCCAACTCCCTACAAACCGATGGCGCCTATGTCAAAAAAATCCGTATCGGTCTGCATACCGGAGACCATCCGAAGACCAGAGTCGTTTTGGATCTTACTGATGAGCAGAAAATCGACTTTCAACAACATTTTGATCAGGCCGCCAATACTTTGACTATCCTTATTTTCCCCCTCTCAAAGCCGCCGGCAACAGGCGAAATTGACGGCGGGAAAAAACCGAAACAGGCGGTGGGCAAACAGGAGGCGGAAAAGAAGAAGAAGGAGTCGGCCAAGGCCGGCACCTCTGCCGGACTACTGCCTGCCGCGTCTTCTGCCTCCGACCAACACGCCAAAACTTCAGCAAGGACCGCACCAAAATCAGCCGCAACCAATACCCTAAGCGACATAAAGGAGCAAGACAACGGTAATAAGGCTGGGTCAGAAAAAACAGAGGCAGAGGCGGTTCCTGAACAAGATACAACCACGAAAAAGCCGCAACCCGCTGAAACCAAACCGGTTGTTGCCAAATCCACTGATCAGCCGGTGGTGAAAAAACAGGAAACACCGCTCCTTCAGTCCGTTACCTTTGACAACACGACAAACCGGGGCGAGATGATCCAGTTTAAACTGACCGATTTCCACCCGCCCACGGTCTTTGGTATTGAGGAAGGAGTCCCACGGGTGGTCTGCGACTTTAAAAATACCAAGGCAGGTCCCTCTCTTAAAAATATCATCAAGGCCAATGGCCGCTATGTGAAAACCATTCGCATAGGCCACCACAAGAACCCGGACAAGATTCGCGTGGTCATCGATCTTGAGGCAAACAACAATTACGATCTGCAGCAGGTTTTTTTCAAGGAGGATGATCTATTTGTCATCATCGTCAACACAATGCACTCCGCCCCGACCGGGGAAACCGAAAAAGCAAACTCCCGGCCCGGAAAATAGCTCCCAATGCTTTGTCGTTCATGACGAACTCGTAAAAAAAATCCGGACAATTTATTCAGGATAGCGCAACTTGTTTACTTGTTCCATCTCGCCAAATTATTTCTGTTTTTAGTCACCGTCCGAGAATGTTTCTTGCCCTTACAGACCACATTGTGTACTATTATATTATATCATGTGCCACAGAATAGGACTTTATAAAAAAATACCTTTGTTTATCGCTTGAAATTTCCCTAATTCAGGCTTTTATCATTTTAACTGTAATCCAGTATCAATAAAAATAGACTTTCCCCTTGTACCTGGCGAAAAAAAGATATATAAGCACAAATGATTTAGTTCATAAGCCTGCCTTAACCGGCGCGCAAGATGCCTGTTAAAGCGTGATGAACTCATAAATACGCTGATATACATACCAGGTGAGCGTAGCGGAAACGCCGAGGAATGGTGTTTCGGTGCGGGTCTTGATTGTACAGGTAGTATTCCTACGAATCGCCCCAGGACTCACGAAACAGTAGATCGAAGTTTTACGACGCCATCAAGCGTGATAATCATTTTTTTAAGCGTGACCGGAAAAAAACGGGATGTTCTGTATTCCAATTAACAGGCCCGGAAGATGCCGGGTTAACCAAAGACAGCCAATAAATAGGTGAGTATCCAATGACAATGCATATAGAGCAGGACCGAGAAGCGTGTCGAGGATGTGCAGTCTGTGTTGCGGCCTGCAGGAAAAAACACAACGGCGTCGCCATGAGTACCTTTCGCAGAGGGTTGAATGAATTTATCAACTGTACCGCCTGCAAGGACCTTTCCTGTATTCGTGTCTGTCCCACCGGCGCCATGGAGATGCATTTTCTCGGTGTGCCCATTGTTGACGAGGAGGCATGCATCGGTTGCGGCAAATGTGTTGATGCCTGCAGAAATCATGTGCCGAAACTTATCAATGGCAAGGCTGTAAAATGTGATATGTGCGTTGATCGGCAACTCCAGGGAAAGAAGCCCTATTGCGTCAGTGCCTGCAAGCGTGGACGGCTCAAAATCATTGACGGCATCATCAGCTAGACGATCCCTTACCTAATGGCCTTGCAACCAGGTCTTTTATGGCCACCTTGGAAAATTGCCTTTTCGCCCGATCTCTACGTCACAGAAAAATTAACAAGGCACACATATGCCTAATATGCTGCGCTTTTTAATTTTTCTGTTTCTTGACCTCGAACGAAAATTCTAATTTTTCAAGGCACCCTTATGTGTCCATTCTTCTTTTCGGGTCGTGAAGACGCATCCTCGAAAACAGCGGCGATTAAAAAGCCTGGTTATCTGCAACAGAGGGTGATCTCAAGCCAGGTCCCTGGCCCGTGATTCATCGAGAAGGACATTTTGGTTAACCGTTTTATCTTCCTCTTAAACGGACAACGGCATAGTAGCCGAGATGATCCGAAGCGGACCGGTACTTTTTATCAACCAGGCCAGCATCCAATACGTCAAATCGTCCCTTGTCAACCAGGATATAATCAATACGCTTTCCCTGGTACTTGCCTGGCTTTCCCGGCCAGGTCCCTCTTTTTTCCACCTGGCGGGCATTTTCTGTCCTGGTGCGGTAGAGGCTGTCCTGGAAACGGGTGGCGGTGATTGCCCACCGCTTGTCCCCTGGTCTGATGTTAAAATCCCCCAATAGCAGCGCCGGCCCCTGTTGCTTCTCTATCATCTCCATGGTTCTGTACAGGGCCGCTCCGTCCCGCTGATCCTTGTCCTTATGTAGAATCACTACCGTCCAGAGGGTGTCGAACACATCAAGCTCTGCAATACAATTTGCCCGTGTATTGCCCCGGCCTGAACTGATCTCCTGTCGGGTAACATGAAGGATGGGAAATTTCGATAAAAGGGCAACGCCCCACCAGGCCCCATATCTTTCCAGCCCATGCGGAACATATGCGTAGTTCATGTTCAACGCCCTGGCTATGGCGGCTGCCTGCTTCTCGCCCAACACCTCCTGCAGACCGACAATATCCGGATCAACCGAGCCGATGGCAGCAATAATTGGCCCCAGCCGAGGTTGAATTTCATCTTTGAGAAGATAGGGATTACGGCCGTATTTTCTTAATCCGGCGCCAATCCTGATGTTATAGGTCATGACCGTAACGGGTCGTACCCGCACTCTGTCCTTTCCTGGTGTTCTAATATTGTGCGCCTGCGTGCAGCCGGCAACCATGAGACAGAGGAGCAGATAGCCATACCATTGTTTTCCCCGAATAATGAACAGGGTGTTCTTCATATTTCAGCAGCGAGCCCAATGATGGTAACAAAAAAACTGATAAAAAAACGGCGCAGACCATGAGTTACCATGATCTGCGCCGCAATCAGCAAAAAGCGTGTATCAGACAACGCTCTCTTACTTACATATAGCTCTACACTATTTCTTTGCGTTCAGACGCATCTGGTGTGCCATTTCTTTCATCTCGACAAGAGATTCCTTCATCTTGGCCAGTCCGTACCAAGTCGTATAATCGGGCATGATATGGAAGGCGGCCTGATAGGTCTTCATGCGGAAATCCATAAACATTTCATAGAGTTTCTCTTCAATCGGGGTCTTTACCTCATAGAAGGTCAGCAGATCGGGATACGGGAAGGTGGCCGCATTGGTGTCCTTCTTGATAATACCATCCACATAGAGATCCTTGACGATATTGATCCCCTCGGCCAGCAGCTTGTCCGATGCCTTGATCATCTGGTCCGCATTTTTCAGGTTCTCTTTGGCAAAGTTGGCGGAATGGCACTTCTCGCAGATCTTCTGCATGCGGGCCCGTTCATCGTCCCAGCTTTTCTTGTCAAGTCTGGCAAGATTGGCGGCCTTGACCACTTCAAGCCGTGCCGTTGGCTTGCCATCCTTGTCCAGGACCCCAAGTCCCTGCAGGATAGTGGCGCGATACCCCATCCACTCCTTGTCGGATTCGGGCAGACGCAGGGCAAGAAAGCCCCAGGCGGTCATGACGCGGTGGTTGCCGTCTTCCATGTGACAGTCCTGGCAGGTGGGACCGCGATGGGCCTTGGGATCGGTCTGAAAGGCAGCGCCATGTTTGGAATGCTGCCACATCTCCCACTGGGCATGATCAAAACCGGTATGACAGCTGTTGCAGGCCTCGGGCCGCTTGGCCTCGGCCTTGGAAAAGGCGTGGCGGGTATGGCAGTTCTGACAGTCCATGCCGTACTTGTAATACTTGCGAAATGAAGCTGTTTCCCGGACTTTTTCGTCGGTGATGCCAAGGTTGTGACAACCATTGCAGCCCTTCTGGCCGTCAATAAACGCCTTGGGCTGCTGATGGGCAAAGCCGGGAAAGGCGCTGATCGGCAGCAGACCCAGGGCATGCTTGCCGCTCATATACTGCTTGGCCTGTTTTTTATGGCATTTTTTACAGGTACTGATGGTCGGCAATTTGACCTTGTCAACATCATCGGCGCTCATGTGATCCTTGCCGTGGCATGACTTGCAGGTAAGCTTTTTCGACATCTTGCCACGATTAAAGTCCTTTACCAGGCCGGGATTGAGTTTGACATGACATTCCTCACATTTGGAAGGTTTTGCCCATGCGGATGAAAAAGACAGCCCCAACATGAAAATGGGTACTGTCGCCATAACCAGCAACAACTTCTTTGACTTCATGCTACGTTCCTCCTTTGTTAACAAATATGTTCCTTGACCAACTATCTTCCCCAAATTCGTAGTAATACCAATCCGTCTATCGCAACATTGCCGTCTCAACAACCACTGACTGAAAAGCAGTGTTACCGAATCAGGCACAGTTTCCCCTCATCCATCAGTAAATGGTTTCTGGACAGGGTATTGCCAATCAGAATAACCAAATAATATATACTTCTATCTTGCGGCAATGCCAAGGCTAAATTTTCACAAAAGTTGAGCAATTACTTGACTTGAAGAATGGTAAAATATCTCGGAACAGCAAGAGTAAACAGGGAGTCTGGGACATCATGATCCGGATAGACCCTGTCAAACCTGACCACGGTGGAGCCAGGAAGCAAACCACCCTCAATACGCACAATAGTGGGCAGCATAACGGATTCTTCCTTGCCGGAGGATGTCTTTACGGCCGGGTAGCCGTCATAATGAAAATCAACAACCGTGTTTTCGGAACCATCAACAAGCATCTGCCGGAGAACCTGTCCCCTGCCGGCATCAACCTCGGCCAGACGTCTGCAGTTGTTCCTGGATGGAAAGGTGAACCAGAGACTTCCCTTGCGGTCACCCCGGCCGACACTGACTTTATCCAGTCCCATATCAGGCAGCCTGGCCGTGACAAGGGAAAAAAGTATTGCCGGGGTCACTGAGGCTGGAATATATCGATGCAGAAAATCCGAATCAACAGGACCGGTATAGCCGCTGCCCTGCCTGGTATCTAAAAAGGTAAATGTCGATTCCTGAACAACCAGTAAAAACAGCGGCCGCCCCAGGGGATCAAGGGCACTCAGGCGAAATCGCCCACTTGCAACAGCCTGTAATCCACCGCTGAAATGAATTTTTCGTCCATATCCGGACCAGGTGACCGTCACATCGGCATCAAGGGCATCAACCTTTTGTCGTTGTTGAATGGCGGTGAGCAGTTCTCTGGCCTTGTTCTCTCCTTCCCTTCCCAGGGGCCGACGCAGAGGGATCCGGTGGGCACATCCCGCCAGCAGGACACAGGTAAGAACCAGGAAAACCGTATATTGACTATTTTTTTTCCTGTTCTTCAAGAAGGCGTATTTTTTTCCTGATAACTGCCTTGTCATGATCCTTTGTATATTTTTCCAGGGCCCTGCGATAGGCCTGCAAGGCCTTTTTCGGCTCTCCTGACTCAAGATACACATCACCAAGGTGATCAAGAATCGCCGGATCATCAGCGGCCAGTTCTGCTGCTTTCAAGAGTTCCCTCTTGGCCTCCCGCAGACGGCCAAGGCGAAAATAGACCCAGCCAAGACTGTCCCTGATATACCCGTTTTTCGGTTTTAACTTGACCGCCCTCCGAATATAGTCCAGGGCCTTGTCGAGATGCTGGCGATGTTCGGCCCAAGTATACCCCACATAGTTTAAGGCAGCTGCATGTTCCGGCTGCAGGGAAATGACTTTCTGCATGATCGTCATGGCCTTTTTCCGGTTACCTGCCTGATCAAGAAACAGACCATACTCATAGAGCAGACGTTCATTATCTGGATATAGGGGCAGGATACGATCAAAGGTTTTTTCTCCAAGATCGGTCTTTCCCTGGGCCTGGTATAATCTGGCCAACAGGGCATACAGATCCGTGTTACGGGTCTCCCTGTTCTGCATCAGGGCCTTTTCCAAGACAGCAACCGCCTCGTCCGGCCGCTGCAGTACCCTGAGCAGACGCACCCGCAGGAAAAGGGCGTCTTCATAATCTTTTGCGTCAATGGGTATCCGTTGCAACTGGTCAAGGGCCTTTTCATATCTTTTCAGATGGAACAAAAGGATACCGAGCATATAACGGGCCTTGGGCGAATTGTCCCGTTTAACCAGCCGCTCCAGGACCTGCGCCGCCTTTTCATACTGGCCCTGCCGGGCATAGATCCTGGCAATGGCCATCTCGATCCTGCCGGAGTTATAGGAGATACTTTTCAACCGCTCCAGCTCGGCCAAGGCCTTCTTTTCCTTTTTCCCCAGCAGGTAGACATGAACAAGGGCCATGCCTGCTTCTTCGTTATCAGGGTCACGGGAAATGATTTTCCTGTAAATCCGGGCCGCCTTTCCGTAACTCTTTTGTTGCAGATAAAAGTCAGCCAGCTCCATCTCCAGCTCTGTTGATGGATTCAAAGACAGTGCCTGTTTATACTCCTGAACCGCCTTGTTGGTCTCACTCCGGCTACTGTAAAGACGGGCCAGCAGCACATGGGCCGGATAACTATCATCCTTTTTCGTGAGAAGCTGCCGGAGAATAGCAACGGCCTTGTCAGGCTGTTTCCTGGTAATATACAGCTCACTCAGCAGGAGCAGGGACTGGATTTCTTCAGGATTATGCCGGTGGATGGACTTGAGCTGGACAATGGCCTTGTCAAAGGCATGCTGATGAATAAAAATCCTGGCAAGCAGCATCCGGGCCCCTCTTTCTTCGGGATGCAGATCAAGATAGCGCTGCAGCTGGGCCACCGCCTCTTTGGTGCGATGGAGGCGGAGATAAATAACCGGCAGTTTTCGTTTGATATAATCGGCCTGTTGGTCGCAAATGATCGCCTTTTCATAGGCCTCGAGCGCCTCGTCAAAACGGGAAGTCAGCTCGGCATACCGGCCCCAGAGAAAATAAAAATAGCTGCATTCAGTATCAGCCTCATCTGCCGGCCCCGATGCGGCTCCGGCTACCGGAACAGGCGATGCCAAAGGTGGAGTGATGGCAGGAGAGGATACCCCCCCGGTTCTGGCGCATCCACTCAGCAGCATGGTGATGACAACCGTTGCCGACAACAATCGGTATAGAGAGGTAAAAACAGCTTTCAACAATCGCTCCATATCATGTTCACCGACACAATCGAACCAGCCGGACAGGCCCCGGCCGGACAAACAGGAAAAACAATTCCAGCCAGCAATGGTGGCCCATGATAAAAATTCAGCAGACCATCAGCACCCATTGGCTACAAGTGCTTGAACACCTTTTTGTATTTCCCGCTGCACCTGCTCAATGGGTGCGGCTCCGTTTACCCTCAGTATACAGTCATCGGTAAAAGAGGCAAACAGACCCGCAACCTTGCGCAACTGTTCAACCTGCTCAAAATCATTGAGTTGTTCGCCGCGCAGCTGCTCGATGCGCTGCACACTTTTCTCCGGTTCCATCACCAGAAGAACAACCAGGTCCGGCCTGGGAGCAAAATCATGGGCCCTAAAAATCAAATCCGGATCCATACCTGCCGCGCCCTGATAGGCGGCTGTGGAAAAATAATAACGGTCGGTGAGCACGATTTTTCCCTGGGCCAGGGCCGGCCCAATCACCTCATCAACATGCTGCCTGCGGTCCTGAATAAAGAGTTCCAGCTCCTCTTCAGGAGTGCAGTTTTTCCTGTTCATATACAACTGGCGGATTTTCAGGCCGTAGGGGCCATCGGTTGGTTCTCTTGTTTCAATGACCTCGCATCCCTGCCTTCGCAGGTAATCGGCAAGTAGACGTATCTGGGTCGACTTGCCGGTTCCGTCAATACCCTCAAAGGCTATAAGCAGTCCCCTGTTCATCGATCTTCTCCTTCCCTGTGAGAGCAGATATCCGCTGCCATATGAACTGCCGCCGCAAGGCTGGCCGGATCGGCAAGGCCTTGACCGGCAATATCATATGCCGTGCCATGGTCGACAGAGGTGCGGACAATGGGCAGGCCAAGGGTCACATTGACCCCGTCTTTAAAGTGGAGCAATTTAAAGGGGATAAGTCCCTGGTCATGGTACATGGCCACAACAGCGTCATACCGGCCGGCAGCAGCCTGATAAAAAACCGTGTCCGGCGGCCAGGGCCCGCTGACCACGCCAGGACCATCATATCCGGAGATCGCAGGGGTTATGCAGTCTTGCTCTTCGGAGCCGAACATCCCATTTTCTCCACAATGGGGATTAAGGCCGGCAACCGCGACCCTGGGATTAGCATACCCGAAATCATGGCGCAGGGAATCAACAGTCATGGATATGCAATCCCGGATATCGTCAACACTGAGAATATCCGGTACCCGGGCAAGGGGTTCATGGATGGTGGCCAGCACCACTTTCAGATGTTGGCCGGCCATCATCATCCGATAACGAGTAGTGCTGGTAAGGGAGGCAAGCATTTCCGTGTGACCGGGAAATGGGGAGCCTGCCTGCTTAAGGCTGATCTTGCTGATGGGACAGGTCACCATGCCCGAAACAACGCCCTGCTGAATATACCGCACCGCCTGCTCAATATATCCAATCATTGCCCTGGCTGTTGCCAGGTCGGGCTTTCCCGGGACCAGGTTATTCAATGGCCGATCATCACAGTCAAAAACCGGTACAACATCCGGCCTGACCGGATCTCCCGGATGCCAGGACTGAATGGTAAGCCGAAAAAATCCCAGTTCCCTGGCTGTTTTCCGAAGAACAGCCAGGTTGCCGATAACAACCACCGGTCGGGCGGGCTGGTTTTTCAGCTCAACAAGAGAGTCGTGAAAAAATTTCACGATAATTTCCGGGCCGATTCCGGCCGGGCAGCCCATGGTTATTGCCAGGGGTGGCGTATCAATGCTCATTGAACGTATATCCGCAATTTTTTCTTATTCAAAGGAGTCAAAGGCATTGACGATAATATCCACCCTGGGAGGTTTCCCGGGTTCAAGGGTCACGGCCACGCAATCGAACCGGCAGAGTTTGTCCGCCAGGCCATGATGGAGCAGGTAATCATCGGCAATCCGTGCTATCTGCTGCTGTTTTTTCATTGTTATTGCCTCAAAAGGGGCGCCAAACAGGGAGGAGCTCCTGGTCTTCACCTCGATGAACACCAGATATTCACCCTGTTTGGCAATAATATCAACCTCACCGAACCGACGGCGATAGTTTCTCTCCACTATAACATATCCATGCTCGTTCAGCCAGGCAGCGGCTATGTCTTCGCCATGTCGTCCGACACTTGTGGTTGTTTTCATGGCTGTTTGTTTGT
>WFZC01000039.1 GCA_015489765.1 Desulfobulbaceae bacterium | reverse complement strand
GGTTAAGATCAAGAAGCGGCTTTTTGCCAAGCCTGTCCTGCATGGCCCGGTGCCCCGGCTCCATGCTGCGGTGGGCGCAAATAATATAATCACGGACAAATGGCTCGATACCCTGGGCGATAAGAGCGCCGGCAGTTGAAATAAAACCGTCGACGACGACAGGCTTTTGCCGGGAAGCAGCGCCGAGAATCAGACCGGCAATACCGCCTATCTCAAAGCCGCCCACTTTGGCCAGGACATCTATGGCATCATTTTTGTCCGGGTTGTTTACGGTTAGTATTTTTTCAATGACCTCAATTTTCCGTTCCAACTGGCTGTCGTCAAGTCCTGTTCCCCGGCCTGTCAGTTCCCGTACCGAGCATCCGGTCATAACAGCGGCAATGGCCGTGGATGGGGTGGTGTTGCCAATCCCCATGTCACCGGTGGCAAAGACATCAACCTGGTCGGCCAGGGCATGGGCAACTTCAATACCGGCCTCGACCGCCAGAACGGCATGCGTCCTGCTCATGGCCGGGCCCCTGGCAATATTATCGGTGCCGGCTTTGATCTTTTTTGACCGGATAGCGCCCTTTTTCACCAGGTCGTCAAGGTCGGTAGCAGTTCCCATATCCACCACCTCAACCCGTGCCCCTGCCTGCCTGGCCAGGGCATTGATACCGGCGCCGCCGGCAACAAAGTTATAGACCATCTGGGTCGTGACCTCAGAAGGATATTTGGACACCCCTTCTTCGGTCACTCCATGATCGCCAACCATGACGACAACGGTTTTCCGCTCGACCTGCGGCTTGAGGGACCGGGTCATGCCGGCAAGATCAACGGCCAGGTCCATCAGGTCGCCAAGGGCCCAGTGGGGCATGGTCAACTGTTCAAGATGGGCAATGGCCCGGTCCCGATAACCTGTATCCTGGGGAAATATCTCTTTGACAACAGTGTCTAAAAATGAATGTTCTTTTTGTGCGACTGGTTTCATGTGACATCCAAATTTTAATTTTTTTAATTTTAATGGACTCATAAAAGTCCAAACAACCCATAAAATGGCTTGTAAAAACAGATAGTTACAGGTAAACGGAGCGTAGCGGAGACTCCGAGGAGTGGTGTTCCGGGGCGGGTCTCAACTATGCAGGTAGTATGCCCACAAATCGCCCGGGACACACGACGCAGTAGATCGAAGTTTTTACGACGCCATCAATTTTTTCCTCTTCAGATCAGAGAACCGGCACGATCAGTTGAAATTTCCAGATAGAAAATGATCGACCGGATAGAACCAACAATGTTATTTCAGCTTGAACGTTATTTGAGCTGCAGTGGAATACCACAACTCACGAGAAAGACCTGGTCGGCACGGGCTGCCATGCAGCGGTTGCACCGGCCGACCAGGTCCCGATATCTACGGGCAAGAGCATTTTCCGGAACAATCCCCTGTCCTACCTCGCCGCTAACCATGATCACCACCCCGCAATGATTGCCGGCCGTCTCGGCCAGCTCGTTGACCAAGGGAATGAGTTCCTTTTCCGTCAACAATGATCCCCTGCTTTCAGCATCAACAAGCAGGTTGCTTACCCACAGGGTCAGGCAGTCAAGAACAATGGTTGTGCCTTCCCCTGCCTGCCGGATACTCTCTGCCGGCGCAACCGGCTCTTCAATTGTCTGCCATCCTGCCCGAAGACGGGCCTTTTGGTGCAACCGGATACGGTCGGCCATCTCCTTGTCCGTGCAGGGACAGGTGGCAACAAACAGGCGGGGTCCGTCAATACCCTCGGCAAGCTGCTGGGCAAAATCCGATTTTCCGGACCTGCAGCCCCCAATAACCAGAACAAGCGTATTTTTCCTTTCTGTTTCCTTTTCAGCCATGGATTGATGAATCTGCAAATTGCCTGTAACTCTCCTCACGGCTGCCTCATCGATTCAAACCGGTCAGGACACCGCCGCCCGAGTGCAGAACAACCGTTGTCCAGGAACCGTAACCGATATCAAAGAGCAGGTAGTTTTTATGGTCAAGGCCAAGCAGCAGGCAGAGCATGGTCCGAATGACGCCCCCGTGGGTGATGACAAGAAGCTCTTTGTCCCTTTCTTCTTCAACCTGACGCCGCCACTCATCGGAAAGGGATCGCAGCCTGGTAACAAAATCGGCTATGGCTTCGCCGCCTGGAAAACAAAAATGGTGATATTCCTGCCAGGCATCAATATCTGCCCCCTGTTCCACAAGTTCGGCAAAGCTCTTCATCTCCCAGTCGCCAAAATCTATTTCCCTGAGCCGGTCATCAAAAACAACACCTGCGACCGCACTCTGCGCCTGCAGCTCTTCCAAGGTCTGCCTGGTCCGCTCCATGGGGCTGCAGAGACAGGGCAGCTCCTTTGGTAATCTGGGGCCAAGTCCCGCACATTGGCGGCGCCCATGTTCGGATAGGAGCGCCTCGGTGGCGCCGAGCAGGACACCTTCGGGAGCAGTCGTCCTCCCATGCCGGATAAAGTGCAAGTGCAGGGGCATACGGTTTTATACACCTTCGGCCAGGGCCCGGTCATAGAGCTTGCCGACCCCATATTCCCTGCGTCGTTGAAATTTCTCCCAGGGCGGGCCGATCACCTGCATTTCAGGATATTTTTTCTGAATATCCATGGCAATTTCCATCTCCTTGGTGCAGCCGGTCGAATAGGTTGCATCTTTGCCGGTCCACTCGGGCGGGACCTTTTCTCCCATCAGCTCAAAGGCCTTTTCAATATCAGCAACCGTTTGAAAACGCCAAATATCAATGACCCCGGACCGCTGGAAAATCTCCCACATGTACATGATATCATCGGCATCCATACCCTCTTCAAAATATTCACCAGGGTTGATAATAACGACATTATCCATGGTTGACCTGAGATGCTCAACAAATACATTAAGGATTTTCTTGGCCATGGCCAGCTGGCCCGGAATTGATCCGACAATGGCGGAATAAAACATGATCTTTTTGCCCCTGTTTTTTTCCCTCTTGGCCATGTTGATCAGGTACTGGGCCTTGGCCCTGAGATCAGACTCGGAAAAACGGATGGCAGCCGGATGATGTTTTTTCAAGGTGACACTGATGCGGCCTTCACCCTCCCTGACAAAGGAAATCATGTCGCGGGTGAACCGAAACCGATTCTGCATGCATACCCTGGTGCCGTTGCACCTGTTGATAACCAGATCAGCCTCTTTAAAAGAACGGGCAAAAGTGACCGAGGTGCGCAGCGGATTAAACTGCTCGCCCGTGCCGTCGGAGATGACCAGGAGCTTGTTGTCCTCATGAAGAAGACGCAGGAGCTCATTTTTGGAAATGGCCGCATCACTTATCAGGGTGGCCCCGGCCATGGCCTTTTCCAGGACCGGGTCTTCCAGGACATCGCCAAAACAGATCTGCCGGTAGAAAAAATCCTGTTTCACCGCCAGGATAACCTTGATACCAAGATTCATCAATAAACGGATAATGGCAAGATCGAAGACTATCTCACCTGACCGACCGGCAATCCAGAGGAGATAGGCACGCTTGCCGCCAAGAAGAATTTCCTGTAATTTCCCGGAAAACCAACGCCAGCCCTCCCCGGTTATGGGGGTGTTCATTACACCGTTGATGTCCGCCTTGTCACCATTACCCTGCCATATGGCCTGCACCGTTGACAAGAGCAACAGTCGTTGCAACTTTAACAGGTGTACCCGCAGGTCAATATCATTTAAGGTGGAATGGTCGTCAAGCAGTAACCCCTGCCTGGAAACAAAGGCGTCCCGGAATTGTTTTGAGGCCAGAAAGCGCGCAGCCTGCATGTTCTCCCGCTCACGCACGGCGGCAAGGGGCCGGTTGATTTCAGATATTGTGGTAAAAATACCAAGCAGTCGTTTTTCAAGCCGCGTTGGCAGCAGCACCTGGGAGGTGATCTCATGCTGATATTTGATAGACAGCAGGCTGAGCATGTACCGCCGCCGGTATGTATCCACAATGGCCCTGGAAACCAGCTCTTCTATTCTGCCCCAAATCTCTGCATAGGCGGCGGCCAGCAGGCTGTCGGCCCGTTTTTCGATAATGGCGGCAAAAAGCTCGTCGGAACATGGATAATAATATTTCTCTCCATCCATGTGGACGATAAAGTTGAGCTGCTCGGGCGAGGCGACCTTGTCCGGAAAGGCCTCGTAGGCCAGATGATTTTCCGTGTAAAAATTGGTCAGCCAGGCGTCACGTTCGGCATCCTGTGCTGTCCTGTCCTGCGCTGTCTGGTCCGTGACCACAACCTATCTCCGCTCTAAGCTGGCAATAATCTCGTCAGCCACCGCTTCGATCTCCCGGCCCTGAACATTGATTTCAATGTCTGCCGCTTTTCGGTACAGGGGCAGACGTTTGGCGTACAGCGCCCTGGCCTGGTCAAGGTCCTGGAGCAGGGGACGTTTTTTTATCTTTTTCTTGGCCTGCGGATGCTGCATGATGGTTTCAAGAATGGCCTCCACACTGGAATGCAGGTAAACAATTAGGCCGAGTTTATGCAGTTTTTTGACCTGAAAAAAGCCGCCGCCAGTGGAAACGATGGTATGCTTGACGTTTTTCCGCAGCCAGTTGGCGGTCTGTTGTTCCAGGTCGCGAAAAAAGGGTTCCCCGCGCCTGGCAAAGATATCACGAATCTTCATTTTGACCATGGTTTCAATCAGATCATCGGTATCGACCGTATAGCAGCCTGTCTTTTGGGCAAGCATCCGTGCTGTTCTCCCCTTGCCCACCCCCATAAAACCGATGAGAATCACATTTTTCGCCATTTTTTCATCTTTTCCTGTATGCGGAGTTTTCCGTATTGTTCTGAAACTCTGGTATATTCCGGCAAGGCCGGGAATAAATCAGTATACGCCTGAGAAAACAAATTGATTTTTACGGAGCATCAACCTATCGGATAGATACGGCTTTGTCCAGAAAAACACCTGATTCCACCTGTTTTCTTTTCCGTGGAAATCATGCGGAAACCGCCTTGTTCAGGCCTGAAAACCAACGGTTATGAAAAAAATTGAATGGATACTGCTATCAGATATACGCGGCGAGGAAATGTTTGCCAGCAACGGAGAAAAGGGCGCAATAACTCGTTATCTGAATTCGATAGCAATCACATGATATTCTGTGATATTTTTTTATTGATGAACCACTAATGGCAATAAAATCGAAATATGTGTCCATTTGTCATGGTCACTCTCAATTTCAATGCGGCCATTATGAAGCTCAACAATTCGCTGAACAATGGTCAAACCGAGTCCGGAACCACCTGATGTCGAAGTACGGGATTTCTCTATCCGGTAAAACTGATCAAATATCCTGTCCTGTTTCGCCTCCGGGATGGCGGGACCTGTATTGGAAATTACGATTTTGGCGTCTTGTTGATTCTTTTTCAGAGATACCTGAATCCTGCCCTTTTCCCTACTATTGTATTTTATGGCATTATCGATCAGGTTGATCATCATCCTCCGAAGGTTTTCTTCATCGCCTGATAGAAAAACCGAATTTTCAATCTCGCTGTCCAGACAAATGCCCGATACCCGTATGGTCTCGTCAAATTCGGACAAAATGGTCGAGACAAGCCGAGACAGATCAACCTTTTTTGAAGAAAAGGTTTCCTTAAGCTCCAAAACAGACAGATCCAGCAGATTTTTCACCAGTCTGTCCATGCGCAAAAGTATTGCAAATTGGTGTGATAGCCGCACTACAAAATCATCCGGCAAATCATTGCGTTGCATAGCCTCTCCCAAAAACAGACGCTGCATGGCTATTGGTGTCTTCAGTTCATGGGAGGCACTGGCAATAAACTCTTTCTGTCGTTGAAAGGAAAACTGCAAACGATCAAACATCTGGTTCAGGGATGAGGACAGGGTATATAGTTCATCCTGATTCTTACCCGGAGGGATTCTCTTATCCAGTGTTTTTTCGCTGATTTCCCTGGCCAGGGCATTGATACCGGCAATGGGTTGCAAAATTTTTCCAGCAACAAAATACCCCATTACAATGAGGGCCAGCGCAAAACATACCAGGCCGATTATCAAGGAGATAAAGAGGTCGCTTAATTCCTCCTGGAGTCTTTCCATGGGCCGGGCTATTTGCACAAGATATTCATGACCGGCATGGGGTATTGTGAACACCCTGACGCGAAAGGTTATCTTGGGATTGTCGTCCTGTTCATGCCCGGCTGTTTGTCCGGGAACTGCCGCTTTGATATTATAGCCTTTCTTTTGAACTTTCAGCGGCAGATCGACAGAGTTGGTCATGCTGGAGGCATAGATCAATTTTCGCTGCTCATTGAAAACTTTGAACCAGTAAAGTTTACCTATGGAATCCAGCATGGCCCTGCTTGACCGGCTATCCAGACAACCGTTGCTGGGATTGAGCCCGGCAAGCAGGGTCGAAGCATGGCTGTCAAGGTCTGCATCGAGCAGGTCATAGGGCTGCTCAACCAGCTCATAGATTATAACAAGAGAAAAAAGCAGGCCGGCCAACAGACCGACACCGGTTATCCAGAGGGTTATCCTGTTACGAATTTTCACTGGTGATTATCCTTGATCATATAGCCCACACCCCGAATCGTTCGGATGAGTTTTCCGCCGGGATCACGGATTTTTTTGCGCAGATTTCTGATGTGCACATCAATGGAATTGGACATGGTTACCGGGTCAAACTCATCACCCCAGACATGCTCGGCAATGGAGTATCGGGAGATGGCCCGATTTGTATTGTAGAGGAGAAATTCAAGAATAGAAAATTCCTTTGGCGTCAATTCAACTGCCTGGCGGCCTTGAAATACCTCTCTGCTTGCCGTATTCAAGCTGATATCGCCGATTTTCACAACCGGTGAGACAAGCGCATTACTGCGCCGCAGCAGGGCACGGATCCGTGCCAGTAACTCTTCCATGGAAAAAGGCTTTGGCAGATAATCATCTGCGCCAAGATCAAGCCCTTTTATCCTGTCTTCAATATCTCCTTTTGCGGTCAGCATCAGGACCGGGATGGTTTTTTTTTCGTTCCGCAGTTCAAGTAAAACCTCAAACCCATCTTTTTTCGGCAGCATGATATCGAGAAGAACAAGATCATACGAATCAACATAAATCCTGTCCAGGGCTTCTTCACCGTCAAATGCCGTATTAACGGTATACTGTTGCCTGGCAAGGGTGGACCTGATCTGTTCAACAAGTTCAGGTTCATCATCAACTATCAATATTCTCATCTTGTACTCCTCCCTGTCATGCTCCAGATAAACCAGCATGGCTGGACCATAATTTACCGTCCCAGCCACAACGAATGATGAAAATATCCCGAAAGGACACAACTACGCGGGCTATTTTCGGATAAAACGATACACTCCATCAGCTATCATCAATTTCCTGATAATTTCCCTATATACCAGGTGTAGATGAAGAAATGGTGAAGATTTACGACATGGCCGTTGTTTCCATCTTCATCATTTCTTCATTTCCCCATGGTAGAGAAGAGGAAAAGGCCAGAAACAAGCCGGTTGAGTGAAAATAATTTTTTTGCGATCAGATATGCCTTGACTTTGAGGCATGATAGTGGAAAGCGAAGAAAAATCATCTGTACATCATGGAGGAATCAGGTGCATGCCAACACCGGAAAAATATCACAATTCACCCTCGTCATTCCGGTTTTGAATGAGGAGGAGAACATATCCTCTCTTGCCCATGAAATCGCTGGGATACGAAAGGAAGAGGACAGTTTTGAGGTTATTTTTATTGACGACCATTCCACGGATCGCACCCCGGACATAATCAAAGAACTGATGGCCCGTTTTTCATGGATCCGCACCATTCGCTTGAGCCGGCAAAGCGGCCAGAGCGCTGCCCTGTGGCATGGTATTCATGCATCCCGATTTCCGTTGATTGCCACCATGGACGGGGACGGCCAGAATGATCCGGCTGATATCAGGGAGATGATCAATGTCTATCAAAGACTGAGCGCGGACAATCCATGCTGCCTGGTGAATGGCTGGCGTACCGAGAGACAGGACAGCGGCTGGCGAAAAATCTGCTCCCGCATTGCCAACTCAATCCGCTGCCGCCTGCTCAAAGACGATACCCCGGACAGTGGCTGCGGTATCAAGATATTTTCCAGGGAGACTTTTCTTGCCCTGCCGGCCTTTGCCCATATGCATCGTTTTCTTCCGGCCCTTGTCCGCCAGCGGGGCGGAAAAGTCGTGTCTGTGCCAGTCAACCACAGAGCCAGGAAGGCGGGAAAATCCCATTATGGCACCCTGGACAGACTTTTTGCCGGCATACCTGATCTTCTTGGCGTACTATGGCTTGGCAAAAGAGCAATTCGATTAGAACTTGCCGGGGAGAGAGAAAATGACTAAGGAAACCATCTGGCTGGTGATCGGATTTAGCGGTCAGGCATGTTTTACCTGTCGTTTTCTTGTCCAGTGGCTGGTCAGTGAACGGCAAAAGAAAAGCGTTATTCCCTTGGCATTCTGGTATTTCAGCATCCTGGGCGGGATCACCCTCCTCTCTTATGCCATATACCGGAAAGATCCGGTTTTCATCCTTGGGCAGTCCACCGGCCTGTTGATCTACCTGCGCAATCTGTATTTCATCTACCAGGAAAAACACAAAAAAAGTTTATGTCTGAAAACCGACTGACCGTTTACGGCTGGATTCCGCTCTGGCTGGCGCTTGTCATTACCGCCCTGCTCTGTCGGCCGCCCCTGCCGGTAGACGAAACACGATATTTATCCGTTGCCTGGGAGATGTGGAAAAACCATCAGTTTCTCGTCCCCCATATCAACGGCCAGCCCTACAGCCATAAACCTCCCCTGCTCTTCTGGCTGATCCAGGCGGGTTGGGCAATATTCGGAGTCAATGACTGGTCGGCCCGTTTGACCGCGCCGGCATTTGCCTTTCTGTCCATCCTGTTGACCAGGCATTTTGCCGGAAAACTCTGGCCCAAGCAGAAAGAACTACAAACAATTGTCCCCTACCTTTTAATGGGCAGCCTGTTGTGGAGTTTTTATTCGACCCTGACCATGTTTGACATGCCCATAACCTTTTTTTCCCTTTGCGCCTGGCTTGGCCTATGGGCGGAACGGAACAGGAATCAGTATCCCGGGTGGCTGCTGTATGCCGCAGCCATTGGCATGGGTATTCTGGCCAAAGGACCGGTCATCCTGGTCTATACGGTGCCGCCTGCCCTGCTGGCGCCCTGGTGGATAGACAGGGAAAAACCCACATCCTGGAAATTCTGGTATGGCGCCTTTTTTCTTGCCTTTGCCGGGGGAATCCTGATGGCCCTTGCCTGGGCCCTGCCCGCGGCAAAGGCCGGTGGCAGGCAATATGGAGAGGCCATACTACTGGGCCAGACCGCCGGACGAATGGTCCATTCCTTTGCCCACCAGCGGCCTGTATACTGGTATGTGTTTTTCCTGCCCCTGCTGCTCTTTCCCTGGTCCTTCTGTCCATTCATCTGGAAACAACTCAGGCACCTTCACCTGACATCACCGGTGAAATTCTGTCTCAGTATTCTTGTTCCCGGTTTTGTCCTGCTGTCGATAATAAGCGGCAAACAGATCCACTACCTGCTGCCGCTGCTACCGCCCATAATTCTCGTAATCGCCTATGAAATAACCAAAAAAATTTCGCCCAAACCGGCTTCCGCCCGAATTCCGGCCATGCTGTTACTGATTTTTGCCCTTGCCCTGGTAATTATGCCGCATCTTCCCCTGCATGGGGGAGACAGCGAAATGCTGTATTATGTACCGGCCCGATACGGAATAATTCCCCTGATTGCCGGCCTCTCACTCCTGCAACGCCAACCAGCCGCAAGCTGCATACCGAGAACCACGACAGTTCTCATTCTCATGGTGATTATCTTCCATTTCAAGCTGTCTACTTCCCTGCATATCCTGTATGATATTCGAGGGATTGGGAAGAAAATCCACGCAGCTCAGATCGCAAACAGAGAAGTGGCTGCCTGGCCCCCGCGCCTGACCAGTCAGATTCAGTTTGCAGGCAGACTGACCAAACCTCTTCGACCACTAAATACAATGGAGGAAGTTGTTCGCTGGTCACAAAACCATACTAACCAATATGTGCTTATGGAGCTGGACCCAAAAAGCTATCCATTTTTTTCCGATATTGGCGCTGTTCACCACTTTGCCAACAAATGGTTGCTTGTTCGACCTGCTGCCGGTATTCCTGCCGACTATCAACACTGGAAGTCAGAAACCTTATCGGTTAAAAGATAACATCTTTGATGGCGTCGTAAAAATTTCGATCTACTGCGTCGTGTGTCCTGCGGCGATTCTCGACATACTACATGTATAGTCAAGACCCGCCACAGAACACTACTCCTTGTATATCTGTGTTTTTACTTAGCCATCTTTAAGCATTATCTGGATTTTTTACGAGTTCATCATCTTTGGTTATCCTGGTGAAATTTTTTCAACAACAAAACCATGCAACAACGTCTCAATCATCTGTTTTTCATTATCAACATACTCATCGGCCTGAGTCTGCTTGTTTTCATGACCAACGGGGACCTGCGCATTGCCCGGTTGGCTGTTGGCGTTAACAACCAGTGGCCCGGCCTTCATCATCAGCCGTGGATTTTTTTATACAGGACAGCCCCGGTCCCTGGCATCCTTCTTGCCATTGGAGCGCTCATCATCCTCTGTACCGGTTTTATTTCTTCCTCATTAAAGAGATATCGCCGCCAGTCGCTATTTATCATCCTGCTGCTGGCCCTTGGTCCGGGATTGCTTGTCAACGTAATTCTCAAAAACCATCTTGGCCGGCCCAGGCCGCAGGAATTAACGGAATTTGGCGGCAGGCAGCAATTTGTTCAATTCTGGCAATCGGGACCGACCAAACACAACAGCTCTTTTCCTTCCGGCCATGCCTCCATTGCCTTTTTCCTGATGGCGCCCTGGTTTATTTTTCGTAATCGCAGAAGATCACTTGGATGGTCTTTCCTCTGGCTCGGAACAGGATTTGGCCTGCTGGTGGGAATGGCCAGAATCATGCAGGGCGGCCATTTCCTCAGTGATGTCCTCTGGGCAGGCGGTCTGGTATATATAAGCGGTGAGGTATTGTCCTGGCTCTGTCTTGCAGACGATTCCAGTCAAAGTGATTGGGTCCACTGATCAGGAGCGCGGGGTTCTGCATTTTCTCTGGTCCCTTGTTGGCAAAGCTCCAGCAGGCACTGTTGATATCTCTTAGCCACCAGAGGCCAGGAAAAGGGTTCGGCAAGGGCATGATACTCCTTTTTTTGGCTGGTATTGATTTGGGCCAGGGTTTGACGTAAAACCCTGCTGAAAGCGCCTCTGTTGTAGCGAAATCCTTGCGGATATAATTCAGGATAGGAAAGATCATCCGGCACCAGGGGCCTGCATCCGGCCCGTGTTCCTTCCAGCATGGAAATTCCAAAAAATTCATGGCGGGCGGTCGAAACCACCAGGTCACCCCGGCAAAGCAGACGCGCATATTGGTCACGACCTGATGCGTAGCCAAAATGGATGATCCTGTTGTCTCTTTGCAGTTGTTTTTCGGCCAGGGAAAATATATCCGGCCTCCGGTCAAAATGCTCGCCCAAGACAATCAACCTGAACGCCACCCCTTCTTTTTGCAACTCCAACAAAGCGGAAAAAAATGTTTCCGGGTCCTTGTCATGCTCCCAACGATGATTCCAGACAATGACAGGATAACCGTTTTGCCGGTGTTTGGAAAAATGCTTGTCAATGGCTGAAAAATCAATTCCCGGATAGAGGATAGAGGATTTTTGCCGGATCAGGTCCAGGCAAAAATGAAGATCAACACCGGATACCTTCTTTAGAAATACCTTAATACCTGATAAAAAAGATTCAAAGTTAAACAAACTGTTAAAAAAAATCCGGTCGGCGACCAGGGCCGTGGTCCAGTTGATATTGGTGAACTGGAAGCAGGACGGGTCCTTTATCCTTCCTGGATAGGCAAACTGGTTTTCGTGGAAATAAACTCCAAGCGGCAGATTGATTCCCCTGCAGGTCAGCAGACTGCGCAGGACCGCAACATCGAGAAAGGTGGAGCAGAGGATGGCATCAAACCTCATTCCCGGCTGCTTTAACAGTTGGGCAACCTGTTCCGCCATCCAGGGCGCAGCTGTCTGCATACGCATCTTCCACTTTCGGGCCGGCAGGGTGAGCAGGGTAAATGCCAGGTCAATATGTTCTTGCATGCCTTCGAGAAAGGCCTTGTGCGAACCGCCATAATAGGGCTCTATCAGCAGGATATGTTTTTTGCCATTGTTCATTTTTTTCTTTTCTCTTGCAGGGAAAAAACTGTATACCACAGATAAGATTTTATTCCTTTCCTGAAGTATATCCTGTAATCCCTTGACTAATAAGAGGTAACCTTATGTCCACCTGGTATGTCGCCGTTGACGGCAAATCAATAGGCCCGCTCTCAACCGCCCAACTCGCCGCATCCATTGCGTCAGGCCAGTATTCAGGATCAACCCTGGTCTGGCGGGATGGATTTGCCGACTGGCAGCCCGTTTCAGAGGTGCCGGAGTTGAACAATCCTGCCGCTGCCACGGGCAACCCGCCGCCAGTCTCAGGGCAGCAGGCCCATGAAATAGATTTCGAGATTTTCGGCCATGAGATGCAGTTTGTTGAAATAGAACTTGATCCGGAAGAGAGCGTTGTCGCCGAGGCCGGGGCAATGATGTACATGAGCGATGGCATCCACATGGACACCATTTTCGGTGATGGTTCCGAAAGTTCCCAGTCCGGCGGATTTTTCGACAAAATGCTGGGGGCCGGCAAACGGTTGATTTCCGGAGAGGGATTGTTTGTCACCATGTTCACCTATACGGGAACGGGCAAGGGCAGGGCCGCCTTTGCCGCGCCCTACCCCGGCAAGATCATCCCCCTGGACCTGAAAAAATATGATGGCCGCATTATCTGCCAGAAAGATGCCTTTCTTTGTGCGGCCAGGGGAGTGGCCATCGGCGTGGCCTTCCAGAAAAAAATCGGCGCGGCCCTGTTTGGAGGCGAGGGTTTTATCATGCAGCAGCTCGATGGCGACGGCCTGACCTTTGTCCATGCGGGCGGTACCATTATCGAAAAAGAGCTGAGCGCGGGCGAGACCTTGCGGGTTGATACCGGCTGCCTGGTCGCCCTGACCCGGACAGTGCACTATGACATCGAGTATGTGGGCAATGTCAAATCGGCAATTTTCGGAGGTGAAAGCTTTTTCTTTGCCACCCTGCAGGGCCCCGGCCATGTCTGGCTCCAGTCCCTGCCCTTCTCCCGCCTGGCAGGACGCATCTACCAGGCAGCTCCACAGACGGGCGGCCAAACCGTTGGCGAAGGTTCGGTCATCGGCGGCATAGCATCCATGTTTGAACGGTGAGGGTGCTGCCGGTCAATAGTCGGCCGGACAGCAAACACCCTCTATCTTGCCGCTTCCACCTGTTCTTCAAGAAATCTCCGAACCCCGGCGCTGAGACCAAGATTGCCGCCAAGCTCATCCAGCCATTGTTGTTCAGCGTCGGTATCCACGGTGATGGCTCCGAAAGCAAGTAGATACATGGTCTTTGCCGCAGCCGGATCGGTTATGCCGCTGGTGAGTTCCGCAATTGTCCTGGGGTGGTGCAGCTCATCAAGAAGAAACATCTTTTCCTCGCTGCTGAGCTCCGCGCCCCGCAGTTTATCCAGGATGGCCTGTTCCTCGTCCTCATCCAGGGTTCCGTCGGCATGGGCAGCTGCTATCATGGCCTGAATCATCCGTTTGGCAAGTTC
The DNA here is from genome assembly GCA_015489765.1 of Desulfobulbaceae bacterium. Lineage (GTDB taxonomy): Bacteria > Desulfobacterota > Desulfobulbia > Desulfobulbales > Desulfobulbaceae > DRLX01. The sequence continues at coordinate 123 of WFZC01000039.1, read as the reverse complement.
TTCCGATGACAACTCCGGACTTTCATTGGCTGCATCTTCCTTATCCACGCTTTGGCCGCCGGGTGGCGCCGGCGCATGACCAGGGCCTGGTGGAGGGGGCGGCGGTGGAGCAGAGGCCTGACC
>WFZC01000038.1 GCA_015489765.1 Desulfobulbaceae bacterium | reverse complement strand
AAGGTGGGCTTTGCCCCCAACCAGGACACTGTAGGAACGGCTTCAGCCGTGATATTTTTTATAGTTGTTGCAATTATTCACCGGCCTAACAGGCGAATAAATTCACCCGTGCAGTACGTGCAATAATTCTGCCGAACTCGGGGAACAACGAGTTAACATGTTAAAATTATATTCAATTTAATCTGAAATTTTCCTGGGCGCTTGCATGTTTTAAAGACAAAAAAAATCAGGCAGCAAGCAGGGAAAGCCAGGTGGCCATAAACAGGGTCAGGGCTATCAGACCGTTCATGGAAAAAAAGGAAACCTGGATGCGGGACAGGTCTTTGGGATTGACCACAAGGTGCTGATAAAAAAGGGCTGCTCCGGTCAGGGCAATACCTATGTAATAAATACCGCCCAGGCCGCTCAAACGACCGGTGAGGATAAAAAAGACAAAGGCAAGGAGATGAAAAAAGACCGCCAGCCGGAAGGCGCGTTTTCTGCCGAGTTTTGCAGGCATGGAATATAACCCTGCTTTGCGGTCATAATCGGCATCCAGGCAGGCATAAATACAGTCAAATCCGGCCACCCAGAAAAGCACCCCCAGAGAAAGCGTCCACGGATATCCCGACAACGAACCGGCCACAGCCACCCAGCCACCAAGGGGTGAAAAGGCCAGGGCAACGCCGAGCACCACATGACAGAGCCAGGTAAAGCGCTTGGTCAGCGAGTAGACCAGGGTCAGGGCCAGGGCAAAGGGGGCGATGGCAAGGGCCAGCGGGTTCAGGAAATAACAGGCCAGGAAGAAGAGGCCGCCGCTGAGGATGACCATTGCCCACGATTCGGCAAGACTGACCGCTCCCGCGGGAATGGCCCGGTTTTTTGTCCGTGGATTGGCGGCGTCAAAGCGGCGGTCAACGATACGGTTAAAGCCCATGGCACAGGTGCGGGCGCCGACCATGGCCAGCACAACCAACAGAAAAACCCGCAGCGACGGCACGCCGCGCCCGGCGAGAAAGGCGCCCATCAGGGCAAAGGGCATGGCAAACACGGTGTGCTTGAACTTGATCATTTCAAGCAGGATGGATATTTTTTTCCACATACTGTTCGTTCCCTAAAAAAAATCAGTCCCCCTGCCACCTGGGAATATCCACCGCAATACCGATCTGATCACAGATCCTGCCGGCAAAGCCGCGGGCCATTTCCGTTATGCCTGTCGGCCGCATATAAAAAGAGGGCATGGGCGGACAGATACAGGCGCCGGCTTCATGCGCGGCCAGCATATTTTTCAAATGGACCCGGTTGAGGGGCGTTTCCCGGACGGCAAGCACAAGCGGACGTCGTTCCTTAAGCATCACATCAGCGCAACGATGGATAAGATTGCCGCTGTAGCCCCCGGCAATGGCGCCCAGGGTACCCATGGTGCAGGGAAGAATGACCATGGCCTGATAGGGGCATGAACCGGAAGACGGCGGCGCGGCAAAATCATCAACCGCAAACCAGCGGCTGACCTGGGGGAGCTCACTGCTCTTCAGGCCAAGTTCAAGTTTCAGCACCTGGCGGCCGCTGTCGGATATAATTCCATGCACTTCAACCTGTCTTTCGGCAACAAGTTTCAGAAACTCGGTGACATATATCATGCCGGTCGCGCCGGTGATTGCCAGCAGCAGCCTGGCTGGCTGCCGGTGTTGTGTCCCTGTATTGCCCTTCATCTACCTGCACCCGATATAGATAGAGACGATGCCGAAACTTAAAGGTTTGCGCGCAACACTGGTAAACCCGGCCGCACGCATCATGGCAAGCAGTTCTTCCGGCTCATAAAAAGCGGCGATGGATGAGGCCAGGTATTCATAGGCCTCCTTGTCGCCGGAAACCATGCCGGCAACCAGGGGCAGTATTTTGTTCAGATACAGGAAATATACCGGCTTGACCACAGGATTTGTCGGCCGCGAAAACTCCAGAATAAGCAGTTTGCCGCCGGGCCGCAACACCCGGTACATTTCACGCAATCCCTGCTCGGTGCGGGCCAGGTTACGGACCCCGAAGGCCACGGTGCAGCCGTAAAAGGTCTCAGACGGCGCCGGTATCTCTTCCCCATCGCCGCACACCGGAAAAATACGATTCCTGCGGTCATCATCGGGCAGTCCCTGCCAACCGTTTTTCAGCATGTCTTCACAGAAATCAACGGCCAGCACCCGGCGCTTTCTTGCCTGCCTGGTCAGTTCCAGCGACAACGGCAGGGTGCCGGCACAGAGATCAAGCACAGGACCACTGGGAAATTCCCGCAACAGACGGGTGGTTTTCCAGCGCCAATAGCGGTCAATCTGCATGGACAGCAGGGAGTTGAGCAAATCATAATGGCCGGAGATGGCGGAAAATTTATCCCGGACAAATTGTTTCTTTTCATCCGGTTTTGAAAATGATGGCTTGACCATATTGTTTTATACTGTGGCAGCAACAAGGCTGCGGTAGATGATGGTGGGGTGCAATACAAAAAATTGATAAAAATGATTGCCACTTAAATGCATTTTTTGTAACTTCTCAATAACTGATGGTAATTTGTTGCTAATTATATGGATTCCGGCCAACAACCTGCCGGAATGACCCAGTTGCAGGCAATTCAGAGCGTCATCCCCGCAGTCTGTTGGG
>WFZC01000037.1 GCA_015489765.1 Desulfobulbaceae bacterium | reverse complement strand
CCCAACAGACTGCGGGGATGACGCTCTGAATTGCCTGCAACTGGGTCATTCCGGCAGGTTGTTGGCCGGAATCCATATAATTAGCAGCAACTTACCATCAGTTATTGATAAGTTACAAAAAACCTGCGTAACCTTATTTTCGGATAAAGTTCAGTAAAAATTTCTTATTTTTCTGTTCAATTACCTTTTATCATGCTAAATTTTAACAAAACACAATAACTCGTTTTTGCCAGTTCTTCACAGCGGACATTCATGCCTGACATTCTGCAAGCCATGCGATGGCAGGATATCGTTGATATCCTCATCGTCTCCTACATCATTTATCGCATCATTCTGCTTATTCGCGGCACGCGGGCGGTACAGATGCTGCTTGGCATCATCGTTATCGCCGGTATTTATTTCATTTCCGGCAGATTAAACCTGTTGACTCTGCACTGGCTGCTCAAGACCTTTCTCAGCTCCATCCTGCTGATTATTATCATCGTCTTTCAGTCCGATATCAGGCGGGCTCTCACCCAGATGGGCAAAACCCCCTTCCACAAGACCGATAATGTCGCTGCCCATGACATCAACGAGATCATTAGCGCCGCCATTTACATGGCGAGAAGACGCATCGGCGCCCTGATCATCATCGAGCGGCAGACCGGCCTGCGTGATTATCTCGAACTTGGATTTCGTCTTGATGCCCGTCTTGTCCATGAATTACTCATTGCAATCTTTCTCCCATCCTCACCCATGCATGACGGCGGGGTCATTATCAAAAATGGTCGCATCCATTCTTCCGGCTGCCTGCTGCCCCTGTCCAACAACCCGGACATCCCAAAACGCTACGGCACGCGGCACCGGGCCGCCCTTGGCCTTTCCGAAGAGACCGATGCAGTTATCATCGTTGTCTCCGAAGAGACCCAGGAAATTTCACTGGTCCGCCAGGGCAAAATCACCACTCTCAGCGATGAAGAGGCATTGAGCAACAGGTTGCAGGAAATTTTTATTCATCCAAAACACACCCATCCTTCATGGAAAAGCTGGTTCCAGGGAACACAAAACTCATAGACAGGCTACTGTGCCGGGTCAGCCCCAAGGAATGCGCCCTCAAGATACTGGCGCTCTTTATGGCTATCTGCCTCTGGTACTTTGTTGTGGGCGAAGACCAGGTGGACATCACCCTGACAATCCCCATAGAAATTCTCAACCTGCCAGCCGACCTGGTGATTGCCAATCACTACAAAAAAGATATTGAGGTTACCGTGCGCGGCCCGCGCAGCATGATCCAGGACATCAGGCAGCAGAACATTACCCGGGCCATTGACCTGGCCAATGCCAAACCCGGCACCATGGTCATCAGGAACAAGGCGGATTCCATTCGTTTTCCAATCGGTATCAAGGTGTTACGCCTTCAGCCTGCCAACACAACCCTATTGATCGACAAACTGATACAGAAAAACCTGCCCATCCATCCGGTCATCGAGGGAGAACCGGCGCCCGGATATGAACTTGGCAAGATCACGTTGCGGCCCGACCATCTCACGGTCTCCGGCCCCAAGCAGATCCTTGACTCCCAACTTGCCCTAAAGACCTATGTGATAGACCTGGACGGCCTTGATCATTCGACCTCCCTGCAGGTGCAGCTCAATCTGAGCGAAGACCTCCTCAACCTCATAGGTGAGGCCGTGGTGACCGTTGATATCACACTCAAGGAACGAACACTGCGTAAGACCATCCGCGGGATTCCGGTGAATGTCCGGGATGCGGATTCGCAATATATTGCCATTCCCGGCACAGTAACCGTGGAAGCCGACATCCCCGAAAACCTGATTCGCGATACTCCGGAGCTGGCAATGCTGTTCAGGGCGTCGGTATCGGCAAAAGATATCACGGAAAAAAACCAGAAAACAGAAGTCAAGGTTGTCGGCGTCAGTGTGCCCCATCATGTGCCGATCAGGATAATCTCCGTCAAACCGCCACGAATATCACTGCGTCGTATCAAAGCGCGAACAAAACATTTGGCTAAAAAAGCTGCCGGAAAAAAGGCAAAATAGTCTCCATTGCCCGGCCTTTGCCGGAAAGGACACGTCATGAGAAAACTCTTTGGTACCGATGGAGTGCGCGGGGTGGCCAACATCTACCCCATGACCTCGGAGATCGCCATGCAGATCGGGCGAGCCATCGCTTTTATCGTCAAAAACAATGCCAAGGGACACCAGATCGTTATCGGCAAGGACACCAGGCTGTCCGGCTACATGATCGAAAACGCTCTTGCCGCCGGTATCTGCTCCATGGGCGTCAATGTGCAGATACTCGGGCCGCTGCCGACCCCTGGCATTGCCTTTATCACCACCTCGATGCGGGCCGATGCCGGGGTGGTGATTTCTGCCTCGCACAATCCCTTCCAAGACAACGGCATCAAGATTTTCTCCAGCGACGGATTCAAGCTGCCCGACGAGGTGGAGGCCGACATTGAAGACCTCATCTTCTCCCAAAAGATGGCCGCCCTGCGGCCGGTTGCCGACGAGGTGGGCAAGGCCTCCCGCATTGACGACGCCAGGGGACGTTATATTGTCTTTCTCAAAAACACCTTTCCAAAACAGTACACCCTCGATGATTTCCATATCGTTCTGGACTGCGCCCACGGCGCCACCTACAAGGTTGCGCCCTTTGTCTTTACCGAGCTGGGCGCCAAAGTGACAACCATCGGCGTTGATCCCAACGGCAAGAACATCAACCATGAATGCGGCGCCCTCCACCCCGAGGTCATGGCCGAAAAGGTCAAACTGCTTGGCGCCGACATCGGCCTGGCCCTGGACGGTGATGGTGACCGGCTGATTGTCTGTGATGAGCATGGCGCTATTGTTGATGGCGATCATATCATGGCCATCTGCGCCAGGGACCTGATGAGCCGCAGGAAGCTGAAAAAAAAGACCCTGGTCGCCACGGTCATGTCCAACATGGGGCTGGAAAAGGCCATGCAGGAGATGAACGGACACCTGGTCAGGACCCAGGTGGGAGACCGGTACGTGGTGGAGATGATGCGGGCCAAGGGGTATAATTTCGGCGGCGAGCAGTCAGGGCATCTGGTCTTTCTTGATCACAACACCACCGGCGACGGTATCCTGGCCGGGCTGCAACTGCTGGCCATCATGATCAAAAAGAAAAAACCCTTATCCGAGCTGGCAACCATTATGTCTTCCTATCCCCAGGTGCTGGAAAACGTGCGCATGTCGACCAGGATCGACCCGGAACAGATTCCCGGTTTTCCAGAGGCCTTGAAAAAGGCGGAGGAAAAACTGGGCGATCGCGGCCGCCTCCTGGTGCGGCCTTCGGGCACAGAACCGGTCATCCGGGTCATGGTCGAGGGAGAGGATAAACAGGAGATAACCACCATCGCCCTGGAACTCTGTGATATTATCCGCCGGGCGGACAGGATATAGAGAAACCAGCATGGCTGGACCATAATTTACCGTCCCAGCTACAACGAATGATGAAAATATCCCGAAAGGACACAGCTACGCGGGCTATTTTCGGATAAACCAGCATGGCTTGGCGGCACAACAAACCATGAAAATCAAAAGGTTACGCTAAAAAACAGTAACTTCTCAATAAATGGTGATATAAGTCTGGATCCCCGCCCAACAGACTGCGGGGATGACGCTCTGAATTGCCTGCAACTGGGTCATTCCGGCAGGTTGTTGGCCGGAATCCATATAATTAGCAGCAACTTACCATCAGTTATTGAGAAGTTACAAAAAACCTGCGTAACCTTATTTTCGGATAAAGGGGATTCAATAATGACATCCTGTCACTGCAAAAGAACAAATGCAATTACATATAGTCAAGTATGGAGAGTTTCGATACCTTGCTGGTCACATTCAAGGCCGCCTGGAAGGCGGTTTCCTGCTGGACGATATTGTTGAACGCCTCAATGGCATCGGCATCCTCATAGCGGGAGAGTATTTGTTTCAAGTCGATACGGACCTGCTCCTGGTGATGCATGGCAGTCTCGACCCGTGATGCCCGGTTCCCCATCTGTGAGCGCAGTCTTCTTGTCTGGTCCGCGGCGCCGTCAATATCATGGATACTGGTCTGCAGGGCCGTCTGATCATTGGACCGGATCGCCTCTTCCGCCCGGGTCAGCACCGAGAACACATCATACCTGCCCGGCTCGACGCTGTTGTTGGGGGGTGGATTTTGGTTCCATGTGGTAGTGCCGAAAAACAGATCATTGCCGGTGAGAGCGACCTGCAGGTTTTCACCCGGTGTGATTTCGAGCCTGGTTGCATTCTCATCACCATGGTACAGGTAGGGCCAGGTGGTGTGATCGTTGGGATCGTAGAGCGCCGGATCATAGGCCGGATTCTTTTCAAAGGGTTTTGTCGATTCCTCGTACCCGGCAAAAATATATTTGCCGTCCACCCTGGCATTGGCGGTGTCAAGAAGTTCCTGGCGCAAGTTGACTATTTCATCGGCCAACACGGAGCGGTCCTCATTATTCAATGAGCCGTTAACCACATTGACGGAGATCTCCTTGACCCGCTGCATGATGTTTTCCACATGCTCGAGATGACCGTCGGCGGCCTGCATCTTGTCAAGGGCCTGGCCCATGGTTTCCATGTAACGGTCCACATTGGAGAGCTGCTTGCGCGTGTTCAGCACCGGCCGGATGGCGGCGGGATTGTCCGAGGGCCGGTTGAGTTTTTTCCCGCTGGCTCCGATCTTTCTGAGTTCTTCGAGCTGCAGGTTCAGGTCATTGAGCCTGGAGCCAAGCATGCGGTAGGTGGTTCCCTGTGTAGCTTTCATTGCTTACCTCTTCAGTTGCAACAGCGAGTTCATCATTTCGTCGACGGTGGAGAGAAACTTGGCCGAGGATTCGAAACCGCGCTGATATTGGACCAGGTCAACCATTTCCTCTTCCAGGGAGACGCCGGCAAAACCGTCACGCAGGTTATGCAGTTGAACGCTGGCATCTTTGGCCCCGCCCAGCGCCATTTTATTGCGACTGGCCTCGATGCCGACACTGGAGACAATTTGACTGAAAAAACTGTCAAAGGTATCATTGGTGCCGCTTACCCTGTAGGTTGTTTCAAGGGAGGCAATGGCCAGGGCGTTTTCATTGTCTCCAGGAGCGGCCGTATTACCGCCGGCTGCCGCCACGTAACGTCCGTCGGGCAGCGCCACCCTGACGTGTCTGCTTGGCGGAGTGCCTGGTGGCAGGGCCGTGAGGTCATCAAAAAAGAGCTGACCGGTGGCCGGGTTGCCGGTGGCCGGGTCTGTATACCAACCATTGGCATGAACGTCATTGACCGCCTTGGTGATTTCCACGGCCAGGGTGTCAAGGTTTCCGCGCAGACCGGCAATAAAATCATCCCTGACGTCAAACATGCCCTTCATTTCTCCACCCAGTTCCTGGGTGGTGATATTCTTGACGTTGCCGCCAATGGTGATCTGAAGATTGACGTCGGTGCCGTTGGTGACAACGGAGAGCGGCATGGCCTGATTGCCCTGGACAAGCGGCGTGCCGCCGGGCAGTTGCACGGCCAGCATGCCCCGGTTATCTGTATAGGATTGAATGCCGAGGCTTTTTGACAGGTTCTCCACAATGAGGTCGCGTTGATCACGGGCGGCATTGGCGGACTGACCGTTCACCTCGATCTGGAAAATACGATCGTTGAGTTTGGCAACCTCTGATATCTGTTCATTGAGATTGCCGATTTTGGAGACAATGTTGTTGTTGATATTGTTGCGGACGGTTTCCAGTTCATTATAGGTGTCGGCAAAGGCATCACCCATTAGCCGGCCCCGTTGCATGACCATGTCCCGCTCGACCTGACCGCTGGGATTGGTGGTCAGTTGCTGCCAGGCGTCGAAAAAATCATTGATGCTTCCGGCAAGGTTGTCATCGGACACATTAAAGATCCGTTCCAGTTCGCTTAAGGGAGTCGATTTTCCGCTTTCCTCGCCCAGGGCGATGGACTTTTCCTGCAGTTGGCGATTGATAAATACATTATGTTCACGGCTGACATCGGAAACCGTAACCCCCTGGCCGACAAAAAAATCACCGAAGTTGACCGCCGGGATCTGCATCAGCTCGGCCCGCTGCCTGGAGTATCCCTCGGTATTGACATTGGCGATGTTATTACCGACAATCTCAATGGATTTCTGGTTGGTCATCAGGCTTGTTTTGCCTGCATTCAGTGCTGTGAGAAGTCCGCTCATGGAATCTGTCCGAAATTTTTTCCTGTAAAAAATATTGCCCGGATCGGGCCTACCATACCTGAGAATTTTCTCCGAGCCAGTGGGTACCTGTTTTTTATGACAGGCATTAGGGAGTAAGGTCCTGGCTCCAGGATGTGGTATGGGTGGCTTCAGCCGTCACCTGGTATCTGTTTTGCGGGCGTTTGGAGTCGATGGCACGTTGCATCGAATCCGTGTTTTTTGCACCCGTGTGACTTTCTTATCGGAAAAACAGGGGAAAAAATTTAGCGGAAAAAAGGAAAAGAAATGGGAAGATGGGGGGGGCGTGAAGGAAAAAATACGGTTAAATCCTGCCGGACAACAAGCGGCCATTGACGCAGTTATTGGTGGTGACACCATACTGGCTGTAGGTGGTCGGTGCCGAGCTGCGGCCGAAAAATTCCATGGTGTCCTGAATCCAGTTCAGGGTTGCCTTGAACAGGTAGGCGTTGCGCAGATTTTCCTGCTGGATTTTTTGAGCCAAGTGCCGGTCGTCGGGGTGCAAATTGTCAATGGTCCCTATGACCTGCAGCAGGGCCTCTTTTTCTTGCCGGTCCTCTGCCATGGCGGCAAGATCAAGGGCCTTGGCATGTTCACGCTCGGAGAGAATGGTTGCGTGCAACTGCTGCAAAAGCTCCTGTACCGATTCCCTGGTCATGATCATCCCTCTTCGACCAGAAATTTCAGCAGGCTGGATGCCACCTTGTTCAGGTCCGGCTCGTAGGAGCCGTTGGCTACCTGCTCTTTTAATTCCTGGACCCTGGCGGCGCGGCCTGCATCTCCGGCAGCAGAAGTTGCCCTGGTTTCATGCGCGCCCTGCAGAGCTGATGAGAAGGAAGCCTCTTTCGCCCCTTCGGCTTTTTTTGATTTCTGCGCCTCTCCGGGGCGACTGATTTTTCCGTTGGGTCCAATCGGGCCAAATCCGCGAACTCCAAAAAATTCAACTGTCATAACGACCACCTGTAATAAAATATTAGCCTTCTTCGTGGGACAGGGATACCCACCTGTCCAGTTTTTCCATCACTGCGTCATAGGTATCATATGAGATATCAGGCAGCTTGCCGTCAAGGGCTTTCAACGCCTCCTCAAAACCTCTGTCCACACCTTCCTTGATAGCATCAATCCGGCCAGGGTCGCCACCGGCCATGGCGAGGGCTATCTTGACAATCCTGTCCGATGTTTTGTCGACGCCGAAATATCCATCATCACCTGTGAGGTCGTGTGCCTCCTGCGGGGTAACGGCATTGATGTCTATTTCGCTGGTTTCTGTTGTAATCCTGGTTTCAATTCCCTGTTCTTTCAACAGGTTGGCAACCAAGCCCTGCAGTATGTCATAATCTGCGTCATCGTCTGTCTGCAGGCTCATTGACGCGGTGTAGATAAGCGGAGCTCCGGAATCATCAGCGTAGAGGGTAATTCTGTCCTGCAGGCTCCCTTGCCGGATAGTCCCAGGGGTTCCGGAAAAAAAACTCTTTTCCGGTTGAAGGTTTCCCAGGCTGGGCAATGGGGATTGCGCATGCGGAATGTAGATAGTGTTTTCGATCATTTCCGGCCTCCCTGCTGGATTTACGAAGCATCCTTGCCTCATGGCAACCGGAAATTCTTCTTCCGGTTACCATGAGTATCGGCCTGGTGGAAAGAAAACTTTACCTTTTTTTTATTTTTTTTCGGAATCGGAAAGATATTTTTCCATTTGGCGGTACATCTGGTCGGCTAGGCCCATGCTCTGTTTTGTTGAAATTTCGTTGGCAATCTCGGCGTCAAACATGTCCTGGTAGATAGCGTGGGCATTGTCTTTTTTGAACAGGCCGCCATCGGGAAGGGTCTTGCGCATGGATTTGAACATTGACTGGATAAAGATGGCTTCGAATTGTTGACAGGATTTTTTCAGGGAGGCCCGGTCCTTGTCCAGCTTTTTTTTGTTGGCAGGAATGGTCGGTTGCGAGGGGGAAAGGAAAGAGAGCTTGTCCAGTCTGTTCATGGTTGGTTCCTGGTTAAATAATGCGCAGTTCCGCATGGAGGGCGCCGGCCGCCTTGATGGCCTGGAAGATGGCGATCAGGTCTCTGGGGGTGGCGCCGATGGCGTTGAGCGCCTTGGCAATGTCGCCGATGCTGACACCCATGTGCAGGACAACGAGATTCCCCTCATCCTCGGTGACATCAATCTTTGTTTTGGGGGCGGCCACGGTCTGCCCGGTGGCCAGGGGATTGGGCTGGGAGACATCCATTTCCTCGGAAATGACCAGATTCAGGTTACCGTGCGAAATCGCAACGGTGGAAATGCGGACATCCTGTCCCATGACAATGGTTCCGGTCCGTTCATTGACCACAATCCGGGCCGGTGAATCGGCTTCCACATCTATATTTTCCAGGTCAGCGACAAAACCGACCACATCCCCTTTATACCTGAGGGGCATCAGCACCTTGACGGTCCCGCTGTCAGGGGAATGGGCGGTATTCGGTCCGAATTTTTCGTTGATGGCCGCGGTTATCCGGGCGGCGGTGGTGAAGTCCGGTTCTTTCAGTTCATAGAGGAGGTCACCGCTTGGCGGCAGCTCCCAGCCGACTGACCGTTCCACAATAGCACCGTTGGCGATCCTGCCCGCGGTGGGAAAGTTTTTCTGCACCTTGGCCGCCTTGCCGCCAAATGCAATGGAGCCAACGGCAAGGGGGCCCTGGGCAACGGCATAGGTTTTGCCGTCCGGCCCCTTAAGCGGAGTCATAAGCAGGGTGCCGCCTGAAAGACTGGAGGCATCACCCATGGTTGATACCTGGACATCGAGGCGGGAGCCGGGCCGGGCAAAGGGCGGTAGGTTGGCCGTTACCATGACCGCGGCCACGTTGTCTGTTTTCATCTGCCGGAAGACATCGGGGGTGATCGACATGCCAAGTCTTTTCACCAGGTTGATCAACGCCTGCCGGGTGAAAACTGATTTCTTGATGTCATCGCCGGTGCCGTTGAGGCCCATGACCAGACCATATCCCAGCAACTGGTTATCCCGTACCCCCTCGATGGCGGCAAGATCTTTTATGCGGGCGCCCCGGGCCGTACTGCCCAGGATAAACAACAACCCGAGGCAGCAGGCGAAGCTGATGAGAAAATGTGTTTTTTTCATGCTGAAACACCGCGCAGTGATTGCAGAGACATACATTTATACATTAAAACGGCCATAGCCGGTCAACAATCCGGGTCAGCCAGCCGGGCCGTTGTTTGTCGGATATAATACCCTTGCCGGTATAGGCAATCTGGGCATTGAGGATTTTGCTTGAATCAACTTCATTGGCGGCGCTGATATCAAAGGGACGGATAATGCCGGTCAAGTAGATGATCTGGTTTTCATTGTTGACCACCACGGATTTGCCGCCGCGAATCTTCATGTTGCCGTTGGGATATATCTTGATGACCTGGGTGGTCAAGGTGGCCAGCAGGTCTTCCTTGCGGGTGGTCTTGCCCGATCCCTTGAAGTTGTTTTTGAAATTGGCCTCGATCAGGTTGGCGGGGTCAAGGTTCGGGTTTTTTTCCTGCATCACCTTCTCAAACCCGAAAAACGTCGGGATGGCGGCGGAAATGCCCGAGTCTTTTGCTGTTTCCGTACTGGACACCTTGGAGGCGCTGGCCTTTTCCTGGATCACAACCGTGACGATATCACCCACGTGATGGGCCCGAAGATCGGCGATCCAGTTACCCTCGTCCCCGGTGTACAGGGAACCGGGGGAAATCGGTTTGCTGGGGGCGACCACGGGTGCTTCCAAGGGCTCGGGCACCTTCATTACAGTTGTTTCTTTCCGGGCACACCCGGAGACAATGAAAACCATAAGGACAAGAAGACCGGAAAACAATTTCCAGGACATGGTCTTGAAAAACAACCGCTGGTTCATATCAAAACTCCACAGAAACGAGCCCGGGTGCATCAACCCTGCAGTAGACAAGTTTGGACGAACTGATGTTTTTTACCCGGATAAAATCACCGGGCCGCCCATCCATGGTGGCGATACCCTTTGTGGATATCCGCAGCGCTCCCCGGCTGGCGACAATCTCAACCGGCTCGCCTCTCTTGATAACCGGCGGTGGCGCCACGTTCATGGCGTCAAGCGGTTTGCCGGCGCGAATGGTACGTTTTGCCTGCAGCCCCACAACTTTGTTAAGGGAAAAGTAGGGGCCATCAAGTTTGCTGATGTCCTGGCGGATCATCTCCACCTGGTCAGGAGTTATGATGGAACCCCTGCGCAGATTGACCGCCGCGGTCGCGACCGCGGCCATGGCCTCGAGCCTGCCGTGGACAGTACAGTTTTTAATGGCCCTGCCGTCAACCGCAAACAGGAGGTTGAAACTTGAACTGCCGATGATGGCCGGCTTTGAAGGTCTGACCGTACAGGTTATTTTTCCGGTGGGCAGGATAATATCCCCCGGTGACCGGACCGAGGTGAACCGAATGTCGGCATCGGGCAGATTTTTCAGGTGGTTGCCGATATAATCGGCAATAATCTGTTTCATCTGTTTCGCGGTGACGACCTGTCCCTGTCTGGTCACCTCTATTGATTTGGCGCCGCTCCAGGTAATATCGGCAACGGTCTTGTCATTCCGCACCATATCAATAATCGAGGTGGCCTTGATAATTCGGCTTTTGCCCGGATTTGGGGAAGTGGTAATACGTTCGGCGGCCAGGGCATTGGCTGCCTCTCCTTCGGGAGTGATAGAGGCAATATCACCAAGATGGACAAATGGCGCGGTAACCTGTGCCCTTTCGTGCAGTTCCACGTTGAGCGCAAATGCCTGCTGGCCAACCAGCAGGAAGAGGACAACAAGGGTGTGGATGAAAAGAAATTTTGCGTGAATGTTCACAGGCCTCCCTGGGCGGTTGTCATATCCGGAAATGTGAAAGCGCATCATTACACCCCCTGCAGAGAGAAACAGTGTAACTGGTCAATTACGAAACAGTTGTGCCATGTTTTTTTATACCATATTGACGACCGTGCTCATCATCTCGTCCGAGGTTGACACAGCCTTGGAGTTGATCTCAAAGGCCCTCTGGGCGGTGATCATCCGGGCTATTTCGCCGACCAGGTTGACATTGGACTGTTCCAGATACCCCTGTTGCAGGGTCCCGTAACCATCACTGCCCGGCGTGCCTACAGTGGCCGTGCCCGAGGCCTCGGTCTCGCGGAAAAGGTTGCGACCGATTGAAAGAAGACCGGCATCGTTGACAAAGGTGGCCAGATCGATGTTTCCCAGTTCCGTTGATTCGGTGTCATCACCAAGGATGGCGCTGACAACTCCGGTGGGACTGATGGTCACCTGGCGGGCGTTTTCCGGGATGGTGATTGATGGTATAATCGGATTGCCCTCGGGCGTGACCAGCCTGCCCGTGCCGTCCCGGTTCAGATTTCCGGCCCTGGTGTAGGCGGTATTGCCGTCGGGAAGCTCGACCTGGAAAAATCCAGGTCCCTCAATGGCAACGTCATATTCATTGGAGGTCTCGACAATGTCACCCTCGGTAAAGACCTTGGTGACCGCTGCCGGCCGCACGCCCAGACCGACCTGGATGCCGGAGGGCGACTGGGTGCCATTGTCCGAGGTCGGAGCGCCCGGCACCTGGACCTGCTGATAGATTAAATCCTGAAATGAGGTGACGCTTTTCTTGAAACCGGTGGTCGAAACGTTGGCCAGGTTGTTGGCAATAACGTCCATATTCAGATTCTGTCCCCGCATGCCGGTTGTTGCGGTCCATAGAGATCTCATTCTTTTTCTCCTCGTATCTACCCATACTTATGTGTGCATTGAAAAAAAATCAGGCGACCGTGCCAAGTTCGTTTTGGCGTTCACTTAAGTTGGAATAATTTTTTTCCACCTTGAGACAGGCGTCAAATCGACGCTGGGTATTGATCATCATGGTCATTTCTTCAACCATGTTAACATTTGATCCTTCAAGATTTCCCTGGATAATGGCGGCAGAGTCCGTGGGTTGTGATGTTGTCCCCTTCTTCAGGGTAAACAGGCTGTTGCCGACTTTTTCCAGTCCGGCCTGATCCGAGACCGTAAAAATTTGAATCTTTTGGCCGCTTGGGACATTGTCCAGGGAGATATTGCCCGCCTCATCAATATGGATTTTTTTCCCCTGGGCCCCGGCAAGCTGAACCGGCTGGCTGGAGCTGTCCAATACATTGAAATTATCGGTTGTTTTCAGCATGCCGTTGTTGTCGACATAAAAACTGCCGTTGCGAGTGAAGAAGGTATTGCCGTTGCCTCGGACCTTGAAAAAGCCTTTGCCGGAAATGGCAACATCCAGGTCCCGGCCGGTCTCCCGCAACGGACCCTGGGAAAAATCAACCCCTATCTTGCGGATTCTGCTGTAATTGATCCCCCTTCCGTTTGCCACCTGTTGGCTGCCCTTGAGCAGGGCCTCAAAACTGATCCGGTCCTTTTTGAAACCGGTGGTGTCGATATTGGCCATGTTGTTGGCGATATTGTCCATGGCCTGCTGCCGGGAAACGGCCCCGCTCAGGGCGCTGTATTTTCCTGATACCATGATTTTTTTATATTATCCGCAAATAGCCCGTTAGGTATGCCCATTCAGGCTATTTTCATTGCTGGTTATAGCTGTGGCCTGAAAATTTGCTCCAGCCATGCTGGTTTTTCCGTTAGTCGCTGTACAAGAACAGTGAGAACAGTGGATATGTCTCCATATCTTCTTTCGACATCTCCGGTTGTTTTCTTTATTAAAAAAAACTCAATGTGCCGAGAAATAAGGAAATCTCCTAACATTCATCCCCACGGGAGATAAAGGCCAGGGTGGCCAGTTGACCGGCTTCGGCCGGAGAAATGGCCAATACTTCAGAAATTTCATCCGTACTCATTCCCCTGGCAATAAGACCCGCAAAAAATTTATATTTTTCAGGAACATCTCCTGGCTTCCCCGCCTGTAATTTTAACCGTGGCTGCTGGAACCCGGTGCTGATTGCCGCCTTTTCAAGCGTGTCCGCAAACAGGTCCTTTGGTCGAATATCTGCAGTATCGCCCAGGGCGGCTTCAAGTTTTGCGCACAATGTTCTGATTTTTTTTTGTTCCTCTCTCTTCCTGCGTCGCAGGGCCATGAAACCGGTAAGGCCGAAAACCATACAGAGAGCGGAAAAAAGAATGATGAATATCATGGTAATGTGTGTCATTATTCCATTTTTTTTATCATCCACAGAGAAGAGGGCCAGCGGAATTCCGGGAACGGATTTTTGCGATTTCTCCGGGTTGCGGGCATTCCGCTATTCGTCATACAGTTCATTGTTGAGCAGCTTGACCCTCAGTTTGATCAAGGCCTGACTGTGTAGTTGCGAGACCCGGCCCTCGGTGACGCCTATGACCTCGGCGATCTCCTTCTGGGTCAGTTCTTCATAGTAGTAGAGGGCGATAACCAGCTTTTCTTTTTTTGACAGTTCTTCCAGGACTTCGGCCATCAAGGCTGTCATCTCCTGGGATTCGATCTGTTCCAGCGGAGTCGGGCCGCCATCCTGGACAAGATTGTCAAGAAAGCTCCGTCCCTCTTCGGAGTGGTCCAGGGTTTCATTAAGACTGACGCAGCCGAGATGGGAAACCTGGGCCAGGGTTTCATGGTACTGTTCAAGCGACATATCCAGGGCCTCTGCCATTTCCTCTTCATCGGGGGAACGACCGAGTTTTCGTTCCAGCTTGAGCATGGTCTGGGTCAGTTGATTGTGTTTTTCCCTGAGTGATCTGGAAAACCAGTCAAGTTTGCGCATTTCATCAAAAATTGCCCCCCTGATCCGATACTCGGCAAAGGTTTTGAATTTCGCCCCCTTGGTTGGATCATATTTGTTGGCGGCATCGATCAACCCCTCCATGGCGGCGCTGGTCATGTCATCTTTGGTCATAAAGGACGGCACCTGCGGGATCATGCGCTGAACAACAATATCAACCAGAGGCATGTGTTCCCGTATCAACTGCGAACGATCATCAAGTGGCGGCACGGATGAGTAGACCATGGCTCAATAAATGGTTCCTGATGTGTGCTGATGGAGTATCAGTGTATCAATTTTCATGCCGCTATCCCCTGTTGCCGAAATCAAGCAACCGTTTCCAGAAAAACTGGATCGATCCCTTTGCCTCCATATTTCGCGGCTCCTGCAGCATGGTTCCGGCAAGGGCCTCAAAGGCGGCGCTGGTCTTTGAGTCGGGAAAGAGCTGAACCATGACCTTCTGTTTGCGGATCGCCTCGATCATCTGTTTGTCCCTTGGGATGGATCCCATGTAGTCGATGGAAATATCGAGATATCTGTTGGCAACCATAGTGAGCTTTCGATAGACGTCAAGGGCCTCCTCCTCGTTTTTAATGAAGTTGACAATCAGGTTGAACCGTTTTTCGTGATACTGGTTGGACAGCAGTTTCATCAGGGCATAGGCATCGGTTATCGCCGTTGGTTCCGGTGTCGTCACCACCAGGATTTCATGGGCGGCGGTGGTGAAATAGGTCACATTTTCCGAGATACCGGCCTCGGTGTCGATGAGAACAAAATCAAAGTCATTGTGCATGGAATCAAGCGCTTCAAGCAATCGCATTTTCTGCTGCGAATCCAGTCGGGTAAAGCGCTGGACGCCTGAGCCTGCCGGCAGGATATTGATACCCATGGGGCCCTCGACCAGGATCGAGGGCAGGTCACAGTCACCGGCAAAAAAATGATTCAGATTGTGGCTGGGCGCCAGCCCGAAGACCACATCGATGTTGGCCAATCCGAGATCGGCATCAAGAATCAGGACCCGTTTGCCCATCTTGGCAAGCAGGACTGCTACATTGGCGACCACGGCGGTCTTGCCGACACCTCCCTTGCCGCTGGTAATGGAAAAGACGCGGGTGGCGGCCGCATTGTTTGTGTTTGCGTTCTGTCGGGCCTGCGTCATCGTGCGCAGGGTTCCGGCCTGGTCCCGTGGATGAATATCCTGGTCAACCATTGCTCTCTGATCCATGGGGGTTCATAATAAGTTCAGCAAGTATTTCCGGGGTTGCGGCGATAATGTCCTCGGGCACGCGTTGGCCGTTGGTCAGGTAGGATATGGGCGTATCATTGCTGTAGTGGATATTCAATATCACGCCAAGCAGTCGGCATTCGTCGACCTTGCTGAAGATAAAGTTACTGATCGACAGGTAGGAAAACTGTCTGATTATGGTCTCCAGTTCAACTTCCCTGTTGGTTGCCGACAGCATCAGGTGGTTTTCAAGGCCGTATTCGGGCCTGAGAAATGCACGCATGTCCTGAATTTCCATGCCATTGCCTGGGCTTCTTCCCGCGGTGTCGATGAGGATCAGGTCGCAGTCGTTGTGTCGGGCAAGAGCCGCTGCCATCTCTGTCGGCTTGAGGACAACTTCCACCGGCAGGTTCATGATCTCTCCGTACACCTTGAGCTGTTCCACGGCTGCGATCCGGTAGGTATCAATGGTGATGAGGGCAACCTTGCCGCCGAACCGTTGCAGGTAACCGGCGGCCAGCTTGGCAATGGTCGTGGTCTTGCCAACACCGGTGGGTCCGATCAGGCACATCCTTTTTTGTTGGCCGGGTCTGGTTGCAAGAGGGGCGGCCACGGTAAAGAGGCGGCCGATGGCCCGACTCAGGTTTGTCTGTAAAGTCTGTTGACTGCCATCTTTCTGCGGTCCAATGACATCGCCTGTAAAGCGGGCGACAAGACCGGCAACCTGGTGATTCAGGCCCCGTGACAGGAGCAGACGGACAACCGGGTCTCGGGCAGCATCTGTCTCCCTGGCTGAATATTCGGGCTCAACATAGGCATGGGCCACGGGTGTGGAATCAAGCTCTGCCAGCCGGCTGGACAGACTGTTGATAATGGAGCGCAGCTCGCTGATTTCATGGGCCAGGGGTTCCGGGTCTGTCTTGTCCTCCTGTTTCGGGGCTGCCAAGGGATTTGGGAAAGGTTTTTCCCGGGGCAGGGGTTTGTCAAGACCAAGATTTTGATAGGTAAGGGGTTCGTTGTTTTGTTCCTGAATCGAATAGCCGGCCGGATTGTTCCGCAAGGGCATGGAAGGTTCGGCGCAAGGTCCATTTCCCTTGTCAGGCCAGGCGGAATCTATGGCGGCCGTAATTTCAAGCGTGGGTTTGCCAAGCATTCCAAGCTTGCCCCCGCGCAGGGTCCTGGTCGAGAGAATAAGGGCGTCCGGTCCCAGTTCCTCTTTGACCATTTTCAAGCCACTGGTCATGTCTTTGGCTTCGAAGACCTTAACTTGCATTGATGGTTACCGTTCCGATGGATTTGATTTTTATGTTAGCGGTGATCTCGTTATGGGAAAGAACCGCCAGGCTTGGAAAATAGCGTTCGGTCAGACGGCGCACATGGGGCCGAATCTGCGGTGTAACAAGGAGGACCGGCTGCTGACCGCCGGCAAAGCCTGCGACAAGACTGGACAGGCTGTCCAGTATTTTCTGGGCAATCTTCGGGTCCAGGGCCAGGTAGCTACCGCTCTCCCTGTGCTGAATGGAATTTTGGATGATTTCCTCCACTGACCTGTCCAGAGTGATGACCGGAATGGTGCCGTCCGGTTGGATGTAGGCAGACGATATCGACCGGGCCAGGGCATGGCGGACATATTCGGTCAATACATCGGTAGCCTGGGTCATGGGTGCATAGTCGGCCATGGTTTCCAGGATGGTGCGCAGGTCACGGATGGAAACCCCTTCCCGGAGCAGATTCTGCAGGACCCGCATGATGGTGCCGACGTTGAGAACATTGGGCACCAGCTCTTCAACCAGCTTGGGATAGGTGCGGGCCAGGTTATCGAGCAGTTCCTGGGTCTCCTGCCTGCCGAGGAGTTCATGGGCATGCTGTTTGATGATCTCGCTGATATGGGTGGCCATGACCGTGGTGCAGTCAACAACGGTGTATCCCGCGATCTCGGCCTGTTCGCGCTGGCTTTCGGTCACCCAGATGGCGGGCAGGCCGAATGCCGGTTCTTCGGTGGGGATTCCCTTGATGGTTTCGGTGACCGTGCCGGGGTCCATGGCCATATAATAGCCGGGCATCATTTCCGCGGTTGCGATCTGAACACCCTTCAGACTGATGACATACTGGTTGGGACTGAGCTGCAGGTTGTCCTTGATATGAATGGGAGGCACGATAAAGCCCATGCTGAGGGCAAACTGTTTGCGAATGGACTGGATCCGCGCCAGCAGTTCCCCGTCCTGGCTTGCATCGACAAAGGGGATAAGCCCGTAGCCGACTTCAAGTTCCAGCAGATCGACATTAAGAAGTTGCTCATAATCCTCTTCCGGAGCGCTCACTGGTTCCGTCGGTTCGGCAAGGCTCTCGGCCGCTGCCTTTTCCCGGTCGGCACGATCGAGCCTGTAGGCGGCAAAGGCAAGGGCGGATGCCAGGATGAGGAAGGGTATGACCGGCAGACCCGGTATCAGGGCAAAGAGGAGCAGGATGCCAGCAACGATCCACAGCGCCTTACTGTACCTGAGGAACTGTTTCTTGATCTCGTCCCCGAAATTTTCCTTGCCGCCGGAACGGGTGACCAGCATACCGGCCGCCGTGGAGATAATCAGGGCGGGAAGCTGGCCAACCAGACCGTCACCAATGGTGAGAATGGTGTAGTTCTGGGCGGCCTCTGCCATGGGCATTCCCTTTTGCATGACCCCGATAACAAAGCCGGCGCCAATGTTGATCAGGGTAATGATGATACCGGCAATGGCATCGCCGCGAACGAATTTGGAGGCACCGTCCATGGCGCCGTGAAAGGTGGCCTCATCCGCTATTTCCTCGCGTCGTTTCCGTGCTTCCGCCTCATCGATCAGGCCGGCGTTCAGGTCGGCGTCAATGGCCATCTGCTTTCCCGGCATGGCATCCAGGGTAAAACGGGCGGCAACTTCGGCAATTCGGCCGGCGCCCTTGGTGATGACGATAAAGTTAATGATGACCAGGATAATAAAAATGACCATGCCGACGACATAGGAACCACCGACCACAAACTGGCCAAAGGCCTCGATCACGGTACCGGCGGCGTTCATACCCTCGTTGCCGTGCAGGAGGATCAGCCGGGTCGAGGCCACGTTGAGCGACAGGCGAAACAGGGTGGTTGCCAGCAGCAGGGAAGGGAAGATGGAAAATTCCACTGCCTTGTCCGTATACAGGCTGATAATCAGGATGAGAATGGCCAGGGTGATGTTGAGCGCCAGGCAGATATCAAGGATCATGGGCGGCAGGGGAATGATCATCAGCAGCAGAATGCCGATGATGCCGAACGAGGCCCATACATCACTGCGGGTAGCCAGTTCTTTCCAGTCTATCCGGCTGAGCAGCGGTTGTGTCTGTGTGGTCGTTGTTTCCATTCCCTGTTATTCGTCCTGCCGCCCGGCAGGCGCAGGCCTTGTTCCCTTGAGCGAGTAGACATAGGCCAGTATTTCCGCCACCGCCCGAAACAGTTCTTCGGGTATGGACTGGCCCAGTTCAACCTTTGAATGCAATAATCTTGCCACGGGTGGGTTTTCCACCAGGGGAATATCGTGTTCGAGGGCGATTTCCCTTATTCTTGCCGCTATTAGATGCTGGCCTTTTGCCAGAACAACAGGGGCATCCATGGTGGCGTTGTCATACCTGACGGCAACGGCAACCCGGGTCGGGTTGGTGATAACCACGTCGGCATCGGGTACTGCCGCCATCATACGGCTGCGTGCCATTTCCTGCTGAATGGCACGGATTTTTGACTTGATGTGCGGATCACCCTCGGTGTCCTTGTGTTCTTCCTTCTGCTCCTGTTTGGTCATCTTCATCTTTTCTTCCATCTCCCAGCGCACAAATCCGTAATCCAGGACAGCCAGGAAAATCATGATGCCGGCGACCTTCATCATGATCAGTGTGGAGGTCCTGCCGAGAAAATGCAGGAACTGTTGCAGGGGCATTTCGATCAATACCAGGGCATCGTCAAATTCACCCTGGACCGTACGGAATGCTATCCAGGCGACCAGAAGCACCTTCAGCAATGATTTAACTATTTCAACAAGAGATCGTTTGGAGATGAACCGGCCCATGCCCTTGATCGGATCGAGCTTGCTCAGGTCAGGGACCAGGGGCTGACCGGTGAACAGCCAGCCGATCTGCATGACCGTGGCCAGAAAACCGGTGATCATGGCTACAACAAAAAGAGGCAGCATGAGCAGGGCCAGATTTTTAAAGAGAAAGAGAACCAGCTGCATGAGGGCCGGTGGCGTAATCGGATACTGGCAGCACCGGCCCCACATGGAAATGAGCAGCCGGGTGAGATCTCGCCAGAAGTAGGGAGCAAAAAACATCCAGAAGGCCAGCAGGATGGTGAACATGGCGGCAGTCTGCACCTCTTTGCTCTGCGCAACCTGGCCTTTTTTTCTGAAATCGGCACGTCGTTTCGCCGACGCTTCTTCTGTGCGTTCGCCGCCGGGGGTATCTTCCGCCATGATTTTTTATATGACAAGGGTTTGACCAGGGCCGGTGCAGGGGCTTGGTCATTGATCAACGGGAGAAAAGGGTTGCCCTGGCGATGCAAGGCACAGACCTGTTTGCACAGATGAAAAATTTTCCCGTAACGGGCGAATATAATGATAAATTTTAATGGAGTTTTCGATGCGGTCAGAGCATCCGAAAGAAGCGGTAAAAGTTGGCCCCCATGGTGTCAAATTCCCGACTCAGCATGAACGGCAGGATGTGCAGGGTCAGGCCGATAACGAGCAGGGAGATGCCGATGTTCATGGGAAAGGAGAGTAGAAAGACATTGAGCTGGGGAAAGACCCTGGCCAGGATGCCAAGCACCAGGTTGGAGATCAGGAGCAAGGCCAGTACCGGGGCGCTGAGGGTGACCGAAAGCAGGAACATATGCCCTGCCAAGTCCATGAGCAGGGGCACCGCCTGCCCGGAGAGATTCAGCGTACCGGGTGGCAGGAGGATGTAGGAGTCAACGATAACCTTGAAGAAAATATGGTGCAGGTTAAGGGCCAGAAAGATCAATATGGCGATAATGTTGGAGAATTGACTCATGATGGACAACTGCTGGGTTGTCTGTGGGTCAAAAATATTGGCGGCGGCAAAACCCATCTGGTATCCGATAATGGTGCCGCCAAAGCTGACAGCGGTAAAGATGAGCCTGGCAACTAGGCCGAGCAGCAGGCCGGTCAGCACCTCATTGATCATGATCAGGGAAAATTGAATGAGTGAAAAATGGATCTGCGGCGTGTGTTTTGCCATCAGCGGAAAGAGCAGCAGGGCAGTGGCAAAGGCCAGCCCGATCCTGACCTGGGGCGGGGCCTGGCGGCTGTTGATCACCGGGATTGCGGCTAGGATGGCCATGACCCGGGAAAAGCAGAGGAGAAAGGTCTGGAACTGTTCTATGGGGACCAGTTGAATATCCACGGCAATTTGTTCCCTGGCGGTATGTCAGCGGCCAATGGTGGCGATGGATGATATGATGCCGGTTGAAAAGGTGATCATCAGGTTCATCAGCCAGGGCCCGAAAATTAGCAGGGTGACAAAGACGACCACGATTTTTGGAATAAAGGTCATAGTCTGTTCATTGATCTGGGTTGCGGCCTGAAATATACTGATAATCAGGCCGATGACCATGGCGGCAATGAGCATGGGCGCGGAACCGAGCAAAACGGTTTCAACGGCCTTGCGACCTATATGAACAACATCTTCGGGGGTCATGATCTTTGGGTCTCAATATATCATGCTTGTTATTCTTTTTCTTCAATTCCATGGGGTAAGTGATGGAACTCGGTGTATTCCCGTACCAGCGCCTCAGCCAAAGCTCTTCATCAGGGAGCCGACGACCAGGTGCCAGCCGTCAACCAGGACAAAGAGCAGCAGCTTAAACGGCAGGGAGATGATGATGGGAGGCAGCATCATCATACCCATGGACATCAAAACCGAGGCCACGATCATGTCGATGACCAGAAAAGGAATATAGATCATAAACCCCATCTGAAAGGCCAGTTTCAGCTCCGAGAGCATAAAGGCCGGAATAAGAATCGTGGTTGAGATATCCTTGCGATCAGCCGGTTGTTTTTCCTTGGTAATATCGATCAGCAGCTGCAGTTCATTTTCCTGGACCTGGGAGAACATGAATTCCCGCATGGCGCCGATTGTGTTGTCAAGCGCCACCTTCTCGGTAATTTTTTTGTTCATGTAGGGCTGCAGGGCCGTGTCGTTGATCTTGTTAAAAACCGGCGACATGACAAAAAAGGTCAAAAACAGCGACAGCCCGATAATGATCTGGTTTGGCGGCATGTTCTGGGTGCCCATGGCCTGGCGGACAAACCCCAGGACAATGACGATCCGGGTAAAGGCCGTGGTCATCAGCAGGATGGCCGGGGCAATGGAGAGAATGGTGAGAACGAACAGCACCTGCAGGGCCGTGGAGACCTCCTGCGGTCCGGCCGCCTCCTTGACACCGAAGGTCACGGTGGGCAGGGAAACGGCATGGGCCATAACCGGCAGCAGGAGCAGTGGTAAAAGAACAAAAAAAGTTCGTTTCATTTTTCTTTTTCCTGGTGCAGCAGGGTGGCAAAATCCGGACTGTCCGTCCTCGTGTTTCTGTCAGTTTCTTGATTCGCAAGATCGGCCAGCAGGTTGATGCGGCCGGAACCGATGCCGAGAAGAAGCCGTTTTCCTTCTACCTCCACCAGTGCCAGTGTGGTTTTCGGCATGATATGGCGAAGTTCCACCAGGTTGATCCTGCCGCTGCCGCGCCTGCCGACACCAAATCGTTTTCTACTGAGCGCGTAGAGCACCAGTATGATGCCGATGACCACCAGCAGGGCCCAGACTGTCTGCAGAAGGGCGGAGCCCAAACTGACGGGCGGGGCTGTTGCGGCCAGGGCAGGGGAGGAGGCAGCAGTCAGCGCCGATAATGCCATGATGACCATCCGCAAAGACATTATGCTCTACCCGAGCCTGGCGATCCGGTCGGACTGGCTGACGACCTCGGTCAACTTGATGCCGAACTTGTCACCGACTTTGACTGCCTCGCCCCTGGCGATAAGGCGGGAGTTGACATACAGATCCAGGGGGTCGCCGGAAAATTTATCCAGTTCGACCACATAGCCTTCGCCCATCTGCAGTAGATCTTTGAGCAGAATGCGCGCCCGCCCCACTTCCACCGAAACCTGAAGGGGCACATCAAAGAGAAATTCAAGGTCCCGGCAGTTGTCCTGAGACTCCTGGGGTTGAATCGTTTCCGTTTGTGGGGCGCTGGTTTCTTCAAGCAGTTCTGCCGTCTCCTCGGGCTGCAGGGTATCACCGCTGATGACGGCTTCTGTGTTTTCACTGGTTTCCATACTGTTCTCCTGTCGTATTGCCCAGTGACCCGGTTATGTGGAAGGCCTTCTTGCCGTCGCGTTCACCGGGCACGGCGGAAAATTTTCGTTTATCTTCAACAAGTATATCGAGGGGGCGGTCTGGATCATAGCCAAGATCAATGATGTCGCCCTCCTTGAGATTGATGATCTCCCGAATGCTGAGGGTAAGGGTGCCGGATCGTGCCGTCAGCAGAAAGGGCATCTCCAGGGCTTCTTTTGCAAAGGTGCTGCCCCATGTATAGGAGGCATGGGTAACAGATACTATTTCCTTGAATTTTTCCCAGATCGGTTCCAGGGTGAGGTAGGGTATGATCATCCGCAGCTTTCCGGCCTGCTCGCTGCCGGCCCTGATTTGGAAGGTGGTGACCAGTACCTCGGTTTCGGCGTCAACGATATTGACAAGGCGGAAATTGTTCTCCGCCTTGATCAGGGCCGGTTTTATGGATGCCACCGGGGCCATGGCCTTGCTCAGATCGGCGCAGATGCCGGTCATGGTGGTTTTCAGGACGTTGATTTCAATCGGGGTCAGATTGCGATCAAGGGCCAGCAGCTCATTGGCGTGCGAAGAGCCGAGCATGATTTCCAGCAAGGTAAAGGCGAGCAGGTTGTCAAAGTGAAACAGACAGCCGTACTTGAGCGGATCGGTTGAATAGATACCAATGGCGCCCTTATTGTTCAGCGCCAGCAGGCTGTTCTGGAAATTATCGGTGACAATTTCCTCCCGTTCAGCTTGAAAGGTTCGCTGCAGGGTGTTGGTCAGGGAGGTGCCGAAATTGCGGGCGAAAACGTCAAGAACAATATCCAGGTTGGGGATACGCATCTCGCCGCTGGTCTCATCCCGGTTGTATAACCCGAAGAGATCAATTTCCTTGGCAATGCGGGGAATTCCGTGCCCTGGACCCTGGTCATCAATGGCATCGACATTGATGGCACCTTCCCTGATTGCCGACAACAGATCGGCTATTTCTTCCTTGGTAAGAATCGGTTCCACAATGATCCCGGTTTATTGCACGACAAAGTCGGTCAGATAGACGTGCCTGACCCGACCGGTTGTTAAAAATGAATTGATTTTACTCTTGATCTCGGCCTTGAGCTGTTTCTTCCCCTGCAGGTCCTGGAGCTCTTCAAAGGTCTTGTTTCCGATCAGTAACAGGACCGCGTCCCGGATTTGCGGCATGCGTTTGTTGACCTCCTCCTGCGCCGCCTCGTCGTTGAGTTCAAGGGTCAGCGAGGCCTTGACGTAATGGGTGCCGTCCTCACTGATAATATTGACGATGAATTCCTTGATATCCACCATCGGACCGATGTCCGCCTCTTCTTTTGCCGGCGGCTGGACCATTTCGACCTGCTCGTTTTTCGGTTCTTCTTCAGGAGGTGGTTTTTTCAGGAACAGAAAGTAGACCGCGGCACCGGCGCCGGCAAGCAGGATAACCGCCGCCGCAATGATAATGATCAGCTTTTTTTTACCGCCACCGCCGCCTTCTTCGGGCTGGGCTTCTTTTCCTTTGTCTTTATCTTTTGCCATAAAATACTCCCGTGGTGGTGCCGCTAAAAGGGTATTGGTGGACGCTGTTGCCGGGCCTGTGCCGGTATTTTATTGCTTCGCAGGACAAAGTCGACCCGTCTGTTCTTTGCCTTGTTTTCCTCTGTCGTGTTAGGAGCGACCGGCCTGGTGGCTCCGTAGCCAACGGCGGACATTCTGTCCATGGCAAAGAGGTGGCCGCGATGATAGAAGCGCATGACCGACACGGCCCTGGCCACGGAAATGTCCCAATTGGACATATGCGAGTTTTTAACAGGCGTGTTGTCGGTATGTCCTTCAATGCGCATGAGCATGGGTAATGGCCGGACGATGTCGGCGATTTTGCGAAGAAGAGGATAACTTGCCGGATTGAGCCGGGTCTGACCCGGTCCAAACAACACCGAGTCATGGATGCGCAGGATGATGGTATCCTTGTCCTTTCGTAACAGGGTCACCTCGTCGCTTATCTTATTGAGCTGCAGGTCGGTTTTTATCCGCTTGTAATATTTACTGACGGTCTCCTGGGGAATCGGGCTGAATTTGGCCTTGGGCGGAGAGGGAATGATCGGCAGGCTGTATTTTTTGGGTGCGGCTGTAGTGCGCCAGCCAAAGGCATCTTTGATGGAGGTCTTTGCCTGGACGAATTTCACCGGATCTGTGCTGGCCATGGAGAGCAGGAGAACAAAAAAGGTCAGCAGCAGGGTTACCAGGTCACTGAATGTGGTCATCCACATCGGGGCGCCGGCCGGGCATTCCGGTTCCTGTTCAGCCATCTCGGGACTCCTTACTTGTTAAAAACAGATTCACGCAGTTTGGGAGCAATAAAGGCGTGCAGCTTCTGCTCCATGACCCGTGGGTTTTCACCTGAGAGAATAGAGCCCATTCCCTCGACAATGATTGTTTTCTGCAGCAGTTCGGTCTTGGACCGGGTTTTCAGCTTGCCGGCTATGGGAAGGAAAATGATATTGGCAAGGACTGCTCCGTAAAAGGTTGTCAACAGGGCAACGGCCATGGCCGGGCCAATGGAGGAGGGGTCGCTCATATTCTGGAGCATCTGCACAAGGCCGATCAGGGTGCCGACCATTCCCATGGCCGGGGAAATGGCGCCGAGAGACTCAAAGATGGAAACGCCGAGGGAATGACGCTGGGCAATATAGTCGATTTCCGTGTTGAGCATGGCCTTGAGGTCTTCGGGCTCCTGTCCATCCACAGCCATCTGCAAGG
The DNA here is from genome assembly GCA_015489765.1 of Desulfobulbaceae bacterium. Classification (GTDB taxonomy): domain Bacteria; phylum Desulfobacterota; class Desulfobulbia; order Desulfobulbales; family Desulfobulbaceae; genus DRLX01. Next base: position 47,440 of record WFZC01000037.1, on the reverse strand, counting down.
CCTTGACCAGAAAGGAGTCTTCAATGGAATCAATGGATCCCTGTAGGGAGAGGATGCCCTCTTTTCGTGCCTTGTTGGCAAATTCCATGAGCTGCGCAAGCAGGGCATTGGTGTTGACTTCCTTATAGAGAATGGCCTTTTTGGCTACATTGACGGCGCTGAGGACATCACCAAGGGGAAAGTTCACCAGGGCAACACCGGCTGTGCCGCCAAAAACGATGAGCATGGACGGAACATCGATAAAAATGCTCAGGGAACCACCCTGGAGGATGGCCATGAGCATGAGACCAAATGAAGCCGCCAGCCCTATAATTGTTGCAAGATCCACGTGTTGAGCCTGTGTTCAGGTATCGTTTAATTTTTCAATAAAAATATGGTCAAAGAGTACTGTTTCGTTCCTGTGTTAAGTGTACATGTTGAAAAGGCGGTGTGTCAAAAAGAACTTTGCAAGTTAAATGCCGGATATTTTTTTATTGCCTTGTTCGGCCGAGAGCAGGGATGAAGGAGATGAAAAAATAGTGGTTCCTGAAGGCTTGGTTTGCCCACAGAGCAGTGAAGCGGGAAAGGTGTTCCTATTGTACACACAACATGTGTGGAGCGGCAAATTTTTCGGATAAACCAACATGGCTGGACCAGATTGGCCGGCCACAATGAACAATGAAAATCATCGACTCCGGCATGGGCAGCCATGTCCTCCGTGGGTAATTTTCGGATAAACCAGCATGGCAGGACCATAATTTACCGTCCCAGCCACAACGAATGATGAAAACAGTCCGAAAGGACATAGCTACGTGGACTATTTTCGGACAAAAAAAGCCGTTTTACCGGAGTCGGTAAAACGGCCTTGAGACAAAATTTTGACTTTTTTTTACCGTTTCAGGTTGATCAGCTCGCCCAACAGTTCATCGACCGTGGAAATTATCTTGGAGTTGGCCTGAAAACCGCGCTGTGCAGTGATCATTTTGACAAATTCCTGACCCATATCAACGTTGGACTGTTCCAGGGAGTTGGTGAAGATTTTCCCAAGTTCCGGTCCGGGCAGCCCGACCCTGGCGGTCCCTGAATCAGTGGTTGCCGTGTACAGGTTGGATCCTGCCAGGTCCAGTCCGTTGGGATTTTTAAACTTGCCCAGGACCAGGGTGGCTATGTTGACCTGGGTACCATTTGAATAGGAGGCAACGACCGTGCCTTCACTGTTGATGGCAACATTGGTCAGGTTGCCAGCCCCGAACCCGTCCTGATTCTGACCGATCACCTTGGATTCACTGTCAAACTGGGTGCAGTCAAATTTTAGTGCCACGGCCTGGTTTGTTTCCGATCCGTTACCCCAGTCGGCAATGGTGATATTTTCTATAACCGGGTCCGGTTTACCGTCGCCATCGGTGTCGGGCAGATGTCCTTCGGCATCAAAGGTCAATCCACCAAGGGCCTGGTAAGTGGCTGGATCGCCGTCAATGGTATAGCCGGTGCCCCATTGATTGTTTGTCGCATCCTCGAGCCGCCAGTACACAGACAACAGGTGGGGATCGCCAAGGGAATCAAAGACCTGAGACGAGGCCTGCAGATTATAGGTTGTTCGGTCCGCCGGGTCGATGGCACCGGCACCAAGCTCGGTGGAGCTGGCATCAAGGTTGGTAGTAAAGGTCATTTCAGAGGTCTTCTTGGCCTCGACCAGACCGGTGTTCTTGACCTGGATGTCTGTCGGATCTCCGGGCGCCAGCTCGCCGGAAAGTGGGTCAAAGAGCTTGCCCTGGACCCGGAACCCCTCGGGGTTGACAAGATAACCGTCCTCGTTAAACCTGAAGGCGCCGGCCCTGGTGTAGAGAGGGGTATCATTGCCCGGTTCCTTGACGATAAAAAAACCGTCTCCCTCGATGGCGACATCGGTATCCGATGCCGTGGTTTCAAAGGTCCCCTGGGAAAAGACATTGTCAATGGTGGACAGGCCGACACCACGGCCAACCTGCGACATGCCACCGGATCCGAAGACCGTGCTGGAGAGCAGGTCGGAAAAAACAGTTCGAGCTCCTTTGAATCCGACGGTATTTGTATTGGCCAGGTTATTTCCTATAACACTCATGGCCTGGGAGTTGGTGTTGAGTCCACTGACTCCGCTAAACATGGCACTTTGGATGCCCATGGCAACCTCCTGGGTGGTTCCTTATATTTTTTTACCCGAAAATAGCCCGCGTAGCTGTGTCCTTTCGGACTATTTTCATCATTCGTTGTGGCTGGAACGGTAAAATATGGTCCAGCCATGCTGGTTTATTCGCAAACAGAATTTCGCATCTTTTTAGCGTTACCTGTCATCAATGTACCGGCAACGGCTTATCCGTTGTTCAGTGTGTCTGCCGCATTTTCCACGCTCTGGACGGCAGAGGCGGCCTCACCAACTATTTCCGCACCATCCGTTGAGTTGGTTGAGGCGTTTTCCCCACTGTTTTCCGTATCGGTTGTATTGTCGTCATTCTTTAGGCCGCTTTCCGAAGAATTTGCTTCATAGACTCCTTGGATATCAGCCATGGAGAATTCCCCCACATCCGTGATCAGGACGGCGCTGCCATCACCAAGGTCGACACCGGTCACATCGGCCCTGACCAGGGGCGAAACGCCAACGGTTTCACCTTCGGCGCTGCTTTTGGACTCAATGACAATGGAGTACTTGCCCGGAGGCAGGTGTTCCCCGTTTTCATCCACTCCCTGCCAGGTAATAAAATGATTGCCGGTGGTGAGTTCGGTCGGATGCAGGGTCGCTACCCGTTGACCGGCTTCATCCTGGATGTGAATCTGGATTTCGGATGCTGTGCCGTCTACCTTGTAGCCGATTTGGGCCGTGTCCTCTCCGAGCTGGAAGGAAGATCCCTCCACCAGCACCTCTTTGCCAATCATGGAAAGGGCGGAGAGCCGATCGGAGTTGTTCTGGCTCTCTGCCAGTTTGTCCATGGAATCATTGAGATTAAAGAGTTGTTCCAGCTGACTGTAATTGGCCAGTTGGGCGGTGAACTCGGTCGGGTCAGACGGGTTGAGCGGGTCCTGGTTCTGGAGTTGCGCCACCAGCAGGGTGAGAAAGTCATCCTGGCCCAGGGTCTGTTTTTTGCCGTCTGCTTTCTCGTTTTTTCCTGCTGCTGTTTTTACCTTGGCTGCTTGATCGGCAGCGGTATATCCCTGTGATATTCCTGGTACGTATGTCATGGTCGCATTCCTTTAGATGTGCACGCTCAGGTTTTGGTCCGGAGCAACAGACAGGGGAATCTCCTGGTCTTCCTCCGGGAGAGCAAAACCCGTTCGTCCGTTGTTTGATTGACCGGGGCTCTTGAATTGCCTCCTGGTAAACTGTTCCTGGAACAGTTGACTGTTGCCGCCATCGGTCGCAACACTGACCTGCATGTGCGCAAGATTCATTCCCTGTTGCTGCAGGGCCTCCCTGAGCCGGGGCAGGTTGCGGTCAAGAATGTCCTGGACCTGTGGGTTCTGGGCGGTTATGTGGGCCTTGATATTGTCCTGCTCCACTTTGATTTCCATCCGCAGTTCACCCAGTTCGGCCGGATGTAGTCTTATGGTGACTGTTCCCGATTCCAGAGAGCGATTGACGGCAAAATGTCCCGTAACCTGATCGATAATCTGACTGTGCGGGATTTCGATGCCGGAAGGGAGATGCAGGGACAATGATCCTGTGCTGTCCTGGCCGGATACCTGGCCGGTCTGGGCGCTTGTCTGGTCAAGCGAGAAAACCAGCGGTACATCCTGTCCATTCTGATTGGTCACCATTTGTAGATCCGGGGTCTGCATGGAATTTTTCGCTGCTCCCTGATCACCTTGTCCGGTTTGCTGTTTATTGCCGGCAGCTGCATCGGAATCGGGAATTGTTGTCGCTCCTGGTAGATTAGAATGAATATAATTGGAGTTGGCGTCCTGGGGCATGGCCGGCGCTTCCAGTCCTGTACCAGGGGTTCCATGGGCCTGGGCGATATTCTGATCATGGGCAGGAGATACCTGTGATTGCACGGCCTGGGCCGTCAGGGTCATGCCGGGTGTTCCCTGTTGTGTCTGGGAAAATTTCCCGTTTTTACCCTGGTCTGCTTCCGTCGCGTAGTTGAACCTGGCCTGCCAATGCTCAACAACAAAGGGTTTCTGCCCTATGTCTGTTTGTTCCTGCGGGCCTGTTTCCTTAGTCTGGGCGGCGGATGCATTGTCCTGTTCACCTGTGACCTTGCCCAGAACTGCGGCAACTATCGATTCTCTGTCCCGGACAGATGCGGACAAACCAGTATCCTGTATAGGAGTGGAATTATCAACCTTGAGGATGATCGGAATTTCAGTATCTGCCGCTGTTGTCTGGGGAACGGACTGGGAATTACGTTCTACCTGTTGTAGCAGGTCATTGCTGTTCCCGTTGCCCTGTTCACTGTCACCTTTTCCATGTTCCAAATGGTCGGTATGCGATGTTTGGCCGGATTCAGTTTTTTCTGTCTTGTGGGCATGGGCGCTGTTTTCATCCGAGGCATGGTGGGTGGTTCCGGTTTTTTTATCATGATCGCTGTCGGTGTTCCCTTTCCCTTTTGCCTCGTGTCCGGCTTTGTCGGCACGTTTGCGTGCCTTATCGAGATGTTGACTGAAATGATCGCTGCCGCTTTGATGAGCTGCCGGAGGGGCGGCTGGTGGAGCTGCCGGCTGAGGGGCAACCGGTATGGCTTGCATTGCTTGCATTGATAAATCCTTTGTAAAAAACCTTTGTAAAAAAACGTTACTTCAAGTCTTGAACCTTTGTGGAGCAAAGCGCCACCTTCACTTAAGGCCACCTTGAAAAATTGCCGCCTGATCTCTGCTTCACAGAAAAAATGCTCGCATCTATCTGATATGCTGGGCTTTTTAATTTTTCTGTTTCTTGGCCTCGAACGAAAATTCTAATTTTTCAAGGCACTCTTAAGCGAGGAAAAGGCGGTGGTAAGCTGAGCTGCCTTGTCCCTGTCCATATTGTTGAGTATCTTTGCCGCTGCCTTGGTTTTCATGTCCGCAAGAAGACTGACGGCCAGATTCTGATCAAGGGTGCTGATGATGCCGGCTGCCTTGTCCGGGGACATTTTTGCGTACATTTTACTGAGGTCACGTATTCTTTTTTGTTCGCGGGCATCTTTTTGGGCCAGGAGTTTCTTGATTTCCTGTCTGATTGTTTCAAGCTGGGCAAGTTTCTTATCGACCTCGGCCTCCAATCTCTTTAGTTCCTTTTTCCGATTTGCCAACTCCTTACGCTCTTTTTGGATATTCCTGCGTTCGTCCTGCAAGGCCTGCAGGACCCTGCGCTGCTCAACCGAAGAGAATACCGGCGCATCAGGTGTGTTTGTCGCCGGCCCGGCAGCATGGGGTTTCTCCGGGTCCGTCTTGTTGTCTGCGCCATGGACCAGGGGCGGCAAACAGAACAACAGGAGAACCAGGGCGGAAATAAGGCGTTTCATGGGGAGCTGATTTTTTTTATATTTTGTTTATGATGCTGTTTGTTGTGGCCAGGACGGTATAATATGGTCCAGGCCGGGTAATCATAATATTTAATCATATTTTCAACGATCATGTCGTAAGACGGCAATTTCATCAAGCATGGCGGCCTCCTGATGTTCTATAAATTTTTTATAGGCCATATTTTGCCTTTGCTTGAGTTTTTCCAGTCCTTTTTTTTCCTGACTGGCATGGAGCAGCCGCCTGCGTCTGCGTGCGACCTTCTCCTGCTGTCGGGAGAGTTTTTCCTGCAGTTCCACCACTTTTTTCTGCTCAAGGTGAATCCTGTTTTCATAAAGCAGCAATCGGTCGCTGGTGGTGCCTTCTGTTTTTTCCCGTTCCAGATCAGCGTATAAAGTTGCCATGACCTGTTTTGCCGCTTCCAGCTGGCCGCGTATTTCCGTCTCTTTTTTTTGGCTGATAAACAGCTTTTGTCTGGCCTCATCCTCGAGCTGTTTGCGGTAGCGCAGGACCGGTTCCATGGTAAACGGTTTCATGCCTCGGCCTCATCGGGTTGCGGATTTTTTCTCCGGTCCACATTCCGCCGCCCCGGCCGCCTGCGGTCACCACCCTTGCGGTCGCTGACCAGAATGCCAAGATCGCGGATAGTCTCTTCAAGAGAGGCCGATTCGTTAAAGCCCTGGCAGAGAAATTTGTTGATGGCATCGATTTTGGAAATGGCATAATCGATTTTTTTATTGGAGCCTGCGGCGTAGGCCCCGATATTGATCAGGTCTTCCGATTCACGGTACACGGCCATGACACTTCTCGCCTTGCCGGCCAGCTGCATGTGGCGCTCACTGACAATATCCCGCATGACCCGGCTGGTTGACATCATGACGTCAATGGCCGGGTAGTGGTTTTTTGCGGCAATATCACGGGAAAGCACAATATGACCATCAAGGATTGAACGGACGGAATCGGCAACCGGTTCCGTGAGGTCGTCGCCGTCGACCAGGACGGTATACAGGCCGGTAATGGACCCCTTGCCCTCGAAGTTACCCGCCCGTTCAAGGAGCTTGGGCAGGGTGGCGAAAACCGATGGTGTGTATCCCTTGGTGGTTGGCGGTTCTCCCACGGCCAGCCCTATCTCTCGCATGGCCATGGCAAAGCGGGTCACCGAATCCATCATCAGAAGAACATTTTTTCCCTGGTTACAGAAATATTCCGCTATGGCAGTGGCGACAAAGGCCCCGCGCATGCGCAGCAGAGGAGACTGGTCCGAGGTAACGACCACGATAATGGAGCGTTTAAGCCCCTCTTCACCAAGATCACGCTCAATAAATTCCCGGACCTCGCGGCCACGCTCGCCGATCAGGGCAATGACGTTGATGTCCGCCTTGGCATATTTGGCCATCATGCCGAGAAGAACACTTTTCCCGACCCCTGATCCGGCCATGATGCCAATTCTCTGGCCGATACCGCAGGTGAGCAGGGCATTGATGGCCCGAATGCCGAGATCAAGAGGTTTTTCAATCTTCTGACGCTGCATCGGGCTTGGCGGCAGGCTGTAGAGAGGGGTTGACGCTTCCAGGTGCAGGGGCGGGCCCTCATCCAGGACCTGTTCCATGCCGTCGATGACCCGGCCAAGCAGAGCCTCGCCGACCCGGATGGAGGCGCTTTCCCTGATAACGCGGATGAGGCTGCCCGGACCCAATCCCCGCAATTCGCCAAGGGGCATTAGCAGGGCCTGGTCATTATTGTAACCAACAATTTCAGCGGGAATCGGAGGCCCAGGTTCAAGGGGGCTGATTTCACAGAGCGATCCCACCGAGGAATGCGGACAATTTCCCTCGACCACCAGGCCGACGATACGGCGGACCTTGCCGTAGACCCTGGGCATGACCAGGCGGTCAATGGCGTCCGGACTGATATTCATGGTTCCTCTGCCGGTCCGGAATTTTCGGCAGCTCCAGGAGCGTTGTTGTTATTGGTGATTTGTTCTGCAAGAAATTCCCGGGCGGTTTCCAGTTGCGCCTCGATGGTGGCATCAACGGTGCAGATATCGGAATCGAGCCTGCAGCCGCCGCGCATGATCTCCTGGTCAGTTTTTAATGTAATATGGTTAAGCTGCTGTACCGAGGCGATAAGATCGGGGACCATCTTTTCAACAACAGTCAGATCATCGGGATGCAGCCAGATATCATAGGCATCGTTTTTCATGGCCAGTTCAATGGCATTTCTGAGAGTGCCTGCGATTATATCCCTGCCGGTTGTTATTTCGCGGCCGATGATTTTCCTGGCGAGGGCAATGACCAGGTTGATCATGTTGCCGTGGCTCTGTTCAAGGATCTCTTCGTGCAGGGTGTCCACCTCGGCGCAGGCGCGGGAAAACGCCTCGATTGCCTGCCGCAGTTCGGACTGTTGTGCCTGCTCGTTTTGTTTATTTTCTTCCTTTTCCGTCCGCAGGGCATCCTGTCTTCCCTTTTCGTAGGCCTCGGCCCTGATGGCATCAATATCGGGAAGGGGCGGTTGCGATGGCGGAGGTGTTGTTTCTGTCGGGGCTTGCCGATCCGCTTCCGCGGTCTGCGGCTGTTCGGCAGATGCCGGACTCGCCGGCTCCCTGTCGCTTTCGGCTGCATTGGGCTGGATTTTTGCCCTGACCAAGGAAACAGGAGTAAATGCCGGGTCCTCCCTGAAGACCTTAGACGAGCTCATCGCCGCCTCCCTTGCCAAGGACCAGCTTGCCCTCTTCCTCGAGCTTCATGGCGATTTTGACGATGGTCTGCTGCATGGCCTCGACCTCGGAGAGACGGACCGGGCCCAGGGCCTCGAGGTCATCACGGATCATATCAGCGGCCCTGGCCGACATGTTGGCAAAGATCTTCTCCTTGAGTTCATCGGATGCCGTTTTCAGGGCCAGGGTCAGGGAATCGTTGTTGACCTCGCGCAGGATCATCTGCAGAGACCGGCCATCCACGGCGGCAAGATCATCAAAGGTAAACATCTGTTTGCGGATTTCTTCCACCATGTCCGGATCAACCTCTTCCAGGTTGTCGAGGATGTCGGCATCCAGGTTGTTTTCCATGTTATCAAGGATTTCAACAACCTTGGGAATACCGCCGATCTGCCGCTGGTCCTGGGACCCGACCACGACACCGATTTCCCGGTGCAGGGCGTCTTCGATACGGTCGATAACACCGGGGGAAACGCTGTCGATGGTGGCGATTCGGTAGATGACATCGGCCTGCATCTCTTCGGGCAGGTGACTGATAATGGCGCTGGAATGATCCGGGGTCTGGGTAGACAGGACCAGGGCCACGGTCTGCGGATGTTCCCGTTCCAGCAGGCCGGCCACCATGCCCGGCTGCATCTTGGCGATGGTTTCCAGGGGACGGGTTTCCGTGCCGGTGATAAACTGTTTCATCAGGCTTTTGACCCGTTCCTCGTCACCGGTGCCGGCAATGGTCTTCTTGGCAAATTCCTGGCCTTTGATGACCAGGCCGGCCTGGGCCTCGGCGGACAGCTCAAACTCGGAAAGGACGGCAAGTTTCACGTCTTCGGGGATATGGTCGATTTCAGCCATGGCCCTGGTTATGCGGAAGATTTCCTCATCGGTCATCTCCCGCATGACCCTGGCCGCGGTTTCCTCGCCAAGGCACATCAGGAGAATGGCTGCCCGCCTGATACCGTCAAGTTTGTCTTTTTGTGGTGCCATTGGACGATATCACCCTTTGTCGTGGATCCAGTTTTTGAGGATATGGGCGGCAAAAACCGGGTTGGTCTGGATGGCGTCGCGCACCCGCATGAGCGGATCCCGCATCATGGCCTCGAGTTCTTTCTTCTCCTCTTCCTGTTCGGCTTCTTTCTGCTCTTCCTCAAGTTGCTGCACGGTTTTGTAGTGCTGGGTGACATCTTCACGCAGGGTCTTGATGATGGGCCTGATCATGAGAAAGTACACCAGCAGGCCGCCAATAAAAATCACAGCGTAACGAATGATCGGCATGTACTGATACAGGATGTTTTCACTCACCGCTTCCCCCTCGCCATTAACTACCGGTTCGGTAAAGGGCATGGAGGTGATTTCGATCTTGTCTCCGCGCGCTGGATTCAGACCGAGCGCCGAGGCGATCATTTTTTTCAGGGATTCCAGTTCCTCCTTTGATCGGGGCACGGTTTTCTCCGGTTCTTTTTTGGTCGCCGGAATAATTTTGTCGGCAACCAGGACGGACACGGATATATTTTTCACTGTCCCCACCGGATTAACAGTCTTGGAGACCACCTTGCTGATTTCATAATTGGTCGTCTTCTGCAGGCTGCTTGAAGGAGGTGTCGCTCCAGCCGTGGTACTGGTCGGGCCCTGCAGGTTTGATTGGACTCCGGGTACGCCGCCCACGATTTGCGAGCCTGATTTCTCTTCACTGATCTGTTCGCTGCGAATGACCGGCTCTTCCGGATCAAAGGTCTCTTCCGTCTTCTCAAAACGGGCGAAATCAAGGTTTGCCGTTACCCGAACCATGGCATTTTTCGGGCCAAGGGCGGTGTCAAGGAGGGACTGGGCTCGTTCTTCCATGGTTTTTTCAACCTGGACCTGATATTCGAGCATATCAGGGGTCATGGAGCCCAGGATGCCCTGGTCACCTGTTTTGGTCAACACGTTGCCGTTTTGATCGATAATGGTGACGTGTTCCGGGTCAAGCCCTTCCACCGAGCCGGACACTAGGTAGACGATGCCCTGGATTTGGGATTCACTTAAACGCAGGCCAGGTCTCAGGTTGACGATTACCGAGGCTGTGGCCGGTTTCTGCTGGTTCTTGAAGAGTCTTTTTTCCGGCAGAGCCAGATGGACACGAGCCGACTGAACAGGGTTGAGCGAGGCAATGGTACGACCGAGTTCCCCCTGTAATGCGCGGGTGAAGTTGACCTTTTGCACAAAGTCGGTCAGGGCAAATGACTGTTTGTCAAAAATTTCAAAACCGATGCCGCCACCCCGGGGGAGCCCGGCCGAGGCGAGCTGCAACCGCACCTCATGGACGGCGTCCGCGGGCACCCTGATGTTTTTACCGTTATTGGTCAACTTGTAGGGTGTGTTGTTCCCCTTGAGCCACTCGACGATGGATGCCGCGTCTCCTTCATCGAGATTGGCATACAGAAGCTGGTAATCCGCTGTCCTGGCCTGGATGATGATAAAGGCAAACAGGCCCACAGAGATCAGGGTGACGGCCAGCAGGGCGAGCTTGCGCGGCATGGGCCATTCCTGTATCCGGGTGAAGAGAACCTGAAATCCGTTTTTAGGGCCTTCCGTTTCGGATGGAGCTGTGCTTTGATCAGCCATTGTTTACCGGAGTTTTGTTGTTTATTGTGTCTGCTTAAACGTTCAAACGCTTAAACGCTCAAACGCTCAAACGCTTAAACGCTTAAACGCTCAAACGCTTAAACGCTTAAACGTTTATACCTGCATCCGCATTATTTCCTGGTAGGCGTCCATGGCCTTGTTGCGGACCTGGACCATAAAGCGGATGGAAATATCGGCTTGCTCCATGGCAATCATGGCCTCGTGCAGGTTTTTTGCATTGCCGCTGTGGACCTGCTGTACAGCTTTGTCGGCTGCTTGTTGCTGCTGTTGAACATCTTCCACGAGCCCGGAAATCATTTTGCCGAAATTTTGTTGTGCCTGATCGGCCTCGGATTTTTTGTCAGTTGTCTGAGTCGTGGCCAGTTGAATACCCTGGATTGGCTGCATTTTTCCCCTCTTACCGTAATTTTTCCCTTGCAGGCATGGCGTTGTAAAATACAAATTGAGAATTATCTGCCGATTTCAAGCGCCTTTAATGCCATCCGTTTCGCCGATTTGACAATTGTTGTATTGGCCTCGTAGGAGCGGGTGGCTGACATCATATCTGTCATCTCTTTTAAGACATTGACATTGGGCATGTCCACGTATCCATCCTTGTCAGCATCGGGATGGGAGGGATCGTACACCCGCCGGGGCGGACTCTGGTCCTCCAGAATTCTTGCCACCTTGACGCCGCTTAAACCCTTTTCCATGCTGTTGTGCAGGTGATCGGCAAAGGAAATGGGCGTTGACTGGAAATAGACGGATTTTTTCTTGTAGGGGCCGCCCTCGGGGGTGGAGGTGGTGTCCACGTTGGCGATATTGGAACTGATGGTGTCAAGCCGTATCCGTTGTGCTTTAAGGGCTGATGAAGCGATTTTGAATGTGGTGAAGATATCCATGGGAACTCCAAAAAAAATGTTGGAAAGTATGTGTGAGCAACTATGCAAATTACCTGCCATCGTTGGCAGCGTATTTGAGCATGGACAATTTTTTCTTCAGCATGGTCACCGCTGCTTCATAGAGAATTTCATTTTCCGACAACTTGACCATTTCCCTGTCCACGTCAACCGAGTTTTTGTCCCCTATGCCGGTTTTGTCTTTTTCTTCAACAATACGCCCCTGGATTTGATCGAGACGGTCGGGAGTTATGGCCATGTGACGGGGGTTGGTTGTCACTGGTCTCAGACCTCCCTCGCGCATGGCGCTTTTGAGTTGGTCCTCAAATTCAAAGGAGATCGAGGAATATCCCGGTGTCTCCGCGTTGGCAATATTGGAGCTGATAACTTCCTGGTTGCGGGACCTGAGGTCAAGGACCTTCTGCAACAGGTGCATGGTGGTGTCAAATTGTTGAACAAGGGGCATCTGTTCCTCCGTAATCGTTGTCCTGAATGGACCATAAGGCAGTGTTGTTTCTGGTTGCAGTAATCAACGAAGTTTACGTATTTTTTGTGACCTTTACTCCAGGCTTTGCAGGCTGCCTTTCCTGTCCTGATTAAGCTGGATAATTTTGATCTCTTCTTCGGCAAGTTTTTTCCAGCGGCTGTCCTTTCCTTTTTCGGCCAGTTGTTTGAACTGGTTAAGGGCCTTGTCCGGTTTGCCGGTTTTTTCGTAAATTTCCGCCAGCCGGAACATGGCCTGGTCGCCATAGGGCGCTTCTTCGACAAGACGGCGAAAAACCGGAATGGCTTTTTCGTATTGTTTGCTTTGAAACAGTGATTCGGCCAGCAGGTAGTCACGTTCGCCTCCTGTCCAGGAAGAAAGTTTTTTCCCTTCTAACAGTGAGATAACCTTGTGCCATCGGTTGAGATGAAAAAAGATACGGGCAGCGGTTTTTTCTATCTCCGGGTTCGATGGCCTGTCCGGTTTTTCCAGCAAACGAACGGCGGCCTCGGTCTCGCCAGCGGCCTGCAATGCCTTAACCCGTAAAAGGTACACTTCGGCTTTGGCCGGGCTGTCCGGAAAGCGGGAAAAATACTGATCTCCATAATCTTCCACCAGGTCATAGCGGCCGGAGTTATACAGGGCCCTGATCATGGGGACATAGGCTCTTTCCTGGTCTTTTCCCGTGGCAACATCAAGGATGTATTGATAGACCCGGCCGGCGCGGTCATAGGCGCCAAGCTGTTCATAGGCGTGGGCAAGGTCAAATAACAAGTCGATTCCCAGCCAGCCGCGGGCAAAAAATTTTCGATTCTGTTTGGCAAGGACAAGGGCGTCAATATATCGCCTGTTTTTGGTCATCTTTTTCAGTACCGCCGGCAACTGGGACACAATTAGGGCCTCTGTTTCCGTTGTAAGGCTGCCGTACCGGAAATCACGCAGGACCTTCATGGCCAGCGAAATGGATGTTTCGTGGTTGCCGGCAAGGGCCTGGACCATTGCCTGCTTGACAAGAGCCTCTTCCCGCAACTGTTTTTTATTGGCCACCTTGCCGGTTTGTCCGTAAATCTCCGCGGCCCGATCAGCCGTTATAACCTGGTGCAGAAATTTCAGATCATTTATTTTCAGGCGGGCCCGAAAGTCTCCCTCCGAATCTGGAAAGGCATTCTGGATCTGACTGAACTGGGGCACTGTTTTTGTCCATTTTTCCCCGTTATGCAGCCTGGCCATGGCCAGCCGGAACATGGCCTGGGGCTGGAGCTCGGTGCCGTTGATCAGCTGGACCAGGGCTTGATAGGTTTTTACCGCTTTTGCGTATCGCTGATGGGTGTATAAGGTATCTGCATATTGGGCCAGCGAACGGGGATGTGTCCCAATGATCGATGCCTTTTGATCAATGTTGTTGTAGGCTATCAATGCCTTGATGGTATCATTGGTCCCAAAATAGGTGTCTGCCTGTCGGAGAAGGCGCAACAGGTCCGCATTTTCCGGGTAGGCAATATTATCCCTGGCCAGTATGGTAGCGGCCCGTTTCGGGTGGTCAGTTTCCAGGGCGAGTTCGGCCTGGAATATATTGATGTAGGGAAGCAGTGGATTGTTTTTCTGTAGTTTTTTCTGCTGTTTTTTTATCTCGATAGCAGCGAGATAGGGGTCCTCGTGCCGGGCCAGCACATAGATAAAGAGAATGTTGGCATAGGTGGCAAGGCTGGTGTCCGGATAGGTGAGGCTGATCTGCTGGAGGAGTTTGTAGGGTTCTTCATACATGTTAGCACGGACAAGACATTCTCCATAGGTGAGCAGTTGCCGTTTGCGGAAGGCTTCGTTTACCTCCTTTTCCAACTGTAGTTTCAGATTCTCCGCTATCTGTTGCCATGCCTGGTGTCTGCTCAGGATGATATTTTCCTTGCCAAGCCAGGCTGTCGTTGCCGTGGGCGGCTCAATAGTTGCCGCCAGGGGAAATGGTGGCATGGAGTAGCGAAAATGCGGGCGGATAACGACCGGAGATTCATAGGTCCTGATAAAGAATTTCCAATCTGTACCGTAGTCAGAGGCATAAACAGGATTGGTGAAGTCGACTTCTTCCCTATTGAGAAGTGTCAACCCGTGCAGACCTGCGGAAAGATCAGGATATCGGGCCGACAGAGGATTGCCGAGCTGGATGTCCAGCATGATCGATGCTGTTTCAATAATTTTTTTTACCCTGACATGCTGGGGCGGGTACCGAAAATAAAAGGAGAGTAACAGGTTTCCGGCCTGTTTGCCGGTAACCGTCCGAATCATCTTGTCGTCCCCGGCAAGTGGTTTGAACGATTTGGCCGCTACAGTATCGGTTAGCGCCAGGTCAACCCGTTTTTCCAGGGTTTCAAGCTTGTAGGCGGGCAGGGAAGAGAGACGGAGAAAAATTTGCATCTTGCCCCGTTCTGTTGTTTTTGACACCTGGCGCAGTATTGCCGAACCAGCCCTTGTCTGTTGCAGCAAGGGCAGGATAAGCAGGAGGATAACAAGTGGCAGTATTTTGGCATTTTTTGTCAGCATGTCCAATTCGATTTTGGTTTCTTCTTGATTTAGCAATTATTATTCCATGCAGATATTGTTCATGTATTTTATTGAAATGAAATAAGAAATGATATTTCTGTCATGGGAATGGTAATGATGTTGAGTAGATAAAATTAAGACGGTTTTTTGGCACTTGGTGCCACGGAAAATGTCGGCAAAAAAAATAATCTTTTTTTATGGCAAAACTTGCTTTCGTTATCAGCAAATTGATAGAATGATTTTAAGCCACCTTGAAAAATTGCCTTTTCGCCCGATCTCTGGGTAACAGAAAAATGTAAAATACTTGCATGTATCTAATATACTGCGCTTTTTATTTTTCTGTTTCTTGGCCTCGAACGAAAATTTTAATTTTTCAAGGCACCCCTTAATGAAAAAGAAAAGGCTTTCATCTGTCTTGGCAATATTGCCTTGGGGTGTAAGCCAATGGATTGAAAAGAATGTAGTCAAATATAATGGAGGAATTCCAATGGCAAAAAATGTGTTACTCGTTGATGATTCAAGTACCATGCGGAAAATTGTCACTCGTTCGCTTCGTCAGGCCGGCCTGGATTTCGGAGATATTTTCGAGGCTGGTGATGGCCTGGAAGCCCTGGAGGTTCTGGAAAAGGAAGCCGTGGATATTGTTTTGAGCGATATCAATATGCCGAACATGAATGGTATTGAATTTTTACGGGAGAAGAGCGGTCGGGACGGAATCAAGGACATCCCTGTCTTTATGATCTCAACGGAGACCGGCGATGATATTATTGGCGAGGCCAAGAGTCTTGGCGCGGTCGGCGCGCTCAAAAAACCCTTTACTCCGGACAAGGTCAATGAGGTGCTTGGCCCTTTTATGTAAAAAAATCCTGTATGCAAAGGTTCCTGCCGGCGCGGAATTGAGCTGGTTGTAACAGTCCAACACCTTGTCGCCGGGCGGATATTCCGTCCGGCGAACTGAATTTGGAGGAAGCGGAGTGGGGGATTTTTCTGATATTATTCCAAAGGTCATCGATGCCACGAAGGAGATCTTTACCGGCATGGTTATGATGGACGTTGATCAGGAGGGCGAGCCGTCCAATGAGCTTGGCGTCATCAAGGATTCCATTACCGGCATGGTCGGGCTGGCCGGTACGCACAAGGGCATGCTTGCCGTTCATTTTCCCAATGAACTTGCCCTGGCGATAACAACCTCTTTTCTTGGCATGGATGTCAGTGAAATCAATGAAGATGTCCAGGACGCGGTCGGTGAAATCGCCAATATGCTAGGCGGCAATGTGAAAACCCTGTTGACCGACAGGGGGTATGATATCCAGCTTTCCCTGCCTTCGACCATCTCCGGAGAGGAGTATACCTTTCTGGCTGACAGCGATCTGCAGCAGATTGTTATTCCCTTTACTGCCCCGGCCGGCAATTTTTATGTTGAGCTGGAGCTCGAGCCGTAGCCGGATTTATTCTGGTTCCAGCAGCTCCGTCAAATATCAGGAAGAATCAGTTAATAATCTACAGTATCAGGACAAGACGTGCCCCCTATTGAACGCTATATAACCGATGCCACTCTTGAAGTTTTCTCTACCATGATCTTTATCGACATCAGCCCTGGAGAACCTCTCAAGGGACAAGACGATGGCATTGATTCCAACCTGACCAGTATGATAGGACTGGCCGGTGACCTCCAGGGTGTGTTAGCCGTACACTGTCCGGAAAAGGCTGCCCTGGGAATAACCGGCGCCATGCTGGGCATGGAGGTGACGGCAATTGATGATGATGTCAGGGATGCCATCGGTGAGATCGCCAATATGGTTGCCGGCGGCCTCAAGGTTGCTCTTGCGGAAAATGACATTGCCATTGAACTGGCGATTCCGACCACGGTCCTTGGTAAAGCCGTCCGCACCTCGGGCCAGGCGGGTGTTTCCAGGTTTATTGTGCCCTTTGGTTCGCCGGTAGGTGATTTTGGCATTGAGTTGAAATACGTACTTCATTAGCATCTGTACGGAAACGGCAGGATGTATTGTCTGCCTTGGGGTTTGCTTTCTTTTTTCCCTGCATAAAGGTGTTGCTAAAGAAGGAAAGATTATCTGACGATACAGGAGAAGGCGCCGAAACCGGTGATGGCGTCGTAAAAACTTCGATCTACTGCGTCGTGTGTCCCGGGGCGACTCACAACATACTACCTGAATAGTTGAGACCCGCCCCAGAACACTACCTTGTGTATCTCTGTGTTTTTACTCAGCCATTTTTGAAAGAAATATATTTTTACGATATTATCGCCGGTAAGTAATTCTCTTTTTCTCTCGATAGTTCATGAACAAAAAAAAGGAACGTCTTGACAAGATAATGGCCGCCTGCCGTGAGCGGATGCAGGAAGAGGTTTCCGCGCTGCTTGGCAAGGCCATGACATTTGCGGAACCGGAGACAAGGGTCCTCTCCAAGGAGGACTTTTTTTCCGAGCCTGCCGGCAAGTCCGTGCTTGCCCATGTTCAGCTCGAAGGTGACCTGGAAGGCCGGGGCTGCATGATCGTTCCCATCCGTGATGCCATCCGTATCGGCGGCACCCTGATCATGCTGCCCGATTCCGAGCTGGAAAGTGTCATCAGCGAGGAGGAGTACACCGAAGAGCTGGAAGATTCGTATGGCGAGATTGCCAATATCATCTGCGGATCCCTGACAACAACCTTTGAAGAGCAGTATCCAAAAAATTTTCGGTTGGTACGGACCGAGCAGGAAGTAATCCTGCCTGTCAAGGTTGATATCGAATCGGATGAGCCGGTTCCCGATGGCTCCTATTACCTGATGTCGACGGCCATGACGCTTGAGGGCGTTGAGATGGGCAAGTTACAGCTCCTGTTGCCTGCGGCAAGCTTTGGCCTGGTTGAAGAGACGCCGACGCCTGAACAAGAGAAAGAACAGCCGGCCGCATCCGCAGATAAATCAACCGATTCCGCAGCGGCATCTTCGTCAGGAGAGCAACAGGCCGAGATCATAGAACGGGGAACCGTTGAAGAGACACAGCGGGCCCAGGCAATTGAGCGTCCGAAGGAAGAGGGGGGTAAGGCGGCCCAATCTCCGGAACCGGCAAAGAAAAAGGGTGTTGATGTAAAAAAACAGAAAGAACGTGTTGATCAACTGCTGGCCACCTGTCTGGAAAAGGTTGGTGAAGAGGTCGGTACCCTGCTTGGCGGTACGCTGAAGATAACGCCTGAGGAAAATACGGCCCTTGACAAGGAAGAACTGCTGGAGCAGGCCGGCGGTAAACAGGTCCTGGCCCGGATGGATGTCCGGGGCGAAGGCGAGGGGGAATCCTATCTCTTTGTTTCCTTAAAAGATGCCATCTTCCTGGGCGGCACCCTGATCATGCTGCCCGATGCCGAACTGGAGGAGGTGGTTCGCAATGAGGAGTTCGGCGAGGACGCAGAGGACGCATACGGTGAAATCGCCAATATCATTGCCGGCGTGTACACTGCGGTCTTTGAGGAACAGTACCGCAAGGCGCTGGGATTTGTCAAAACCGGCCTGGAAACAGTCATTCCCATCAAAATAGATCCAGATTCCGATGATGTTATTCCCCGTTGTCTCTACTATCTGAGCGCCGGAACGATCCACTATAATGATCAGGAGCTCGGCCGCTTGCAGATGGCATTTCCGGCAGCCCTCTTTGAGCTTGAAGCCCTTGCTGCAACAGAGGAGGAGGAACAACAACCGGCAGGCGGGCAGCCAGCCGCCGATGCTCCGATGGGATCAACGGACGGTCAAAGTGGAGCCGGTCCCAAGGTGCTGCGACCAGCATCGGGGCAGGAGGACTCCCGGCAAGCCCCCATTGCTTCCCCTGGTACCGGCGGAGACGGCAGCGCCGATATCCTGATCTTTACCGATGATGATGCCGAGGCCTCTTCCATTGCCTCATTACTGGCCGGGCAGGGGCACTCAGCACGTATTCTTCATTTCAAGGATGCCGTAGCCGATTATTTGTCTTCCGGTATCAGTCTGGTCTTTCTGGTGATGCAGGAGGTAAATGAACAGGGTTTTGGGATGGCGATCAAGCTCGGTAGTTCCGGTCTTCAGGTTCCTCTGGTCATGGCCGCTCCTGCCTGGACGAGAACAACGGTCCTGAAAGCGGTGAAATACGGGGCCACCGATATCTTGATCACCCCGGCGACCGAGGAGGATGTTGGGGAAAAACTGGAGAATAATCTGGTAAAAAAGGCGGCATAGTCTAATTATATCTTGGCGTTATTCCTTCCACTGCAGTTCTTTTTTCTTAATTTTCTCCAGCAGGGTGGTTCGTTTGAGATTGAGCAGACGGGCGGCTTCTTTTTTATTACCGTTTGTCGCCTTGAGCGCCTTGAGAATGAGCCGGCTTTCAAATTCATTGACCAGGCCCTTAAAGTCGACCCCATTGTCATCCCAGATCTCATCGGGTTGTTGGGGACCACTTGAAAAGAGCAGCAGTTGTTCGGGGACAGATACATCAGGGGATGATGATTCCACCCCCTGCGACTCTGGCTGAACCTCGCCGCGATATTTTTCCGGCAGGTCGCTGTAGCCTACCTGTTTGCCGCCATGTAAGATGGACATGTGCTGAATCAGGTTTTCCAGCTCGCGAACATTACCTTTCCAACTGTAGGCCTGCAGGGCCTGCATGGCTGTCGGGTGAAAGCCGGTCACCATTTTTTTCTCTTCCCTGGCACCGGTTTGAATAAAATGGTCGATCAGGTGCGGAATATCCTCGGCCCGATCGCGCAAAGGTGGAATGTTGACCGGAATGACACAGAGCCGGTAAAACAGGTCTTCCCGGAACAGTCCTTCCTCAACCATCTGCTCAAGGTTGCGGTGGGTGGCGGCAATGACCCGCACGTCAACGGGTATGGGCTTGAGGCCGCCCACCGGTTCAAACTCGCGTTCCTGGAGAACTCGCAGCAGTTTGGCCTGGAGCGCGGGTTTCATGTCGCCGATTTCATCAAGGAACAGGGTGCCGCCGTCGGCATATTCAATCCGGCCTATTTTGGCGCTGGTCGCACCGGTAAAGGCGCCTTTGCTGTATCCGAACAGTTCGCTTTCCAACAGGTCTTCCGGAATAGCCGCACAGTTGATCGGCACAAAATTTTTTCTTTTACGGGGACTATGACGATGAATGGCCTTGGCAACCAGCTCCTTGCCGGTACCCGACTCTCCCTGGATCAAAACCGTGCCCGAGTCATCCTGGGCAAGTTTCCCGATAAGATCAAAGAGCTGCTGCATGGCCTGACAGCTTCCGATAATACCGTGGAAGGAAGTTTGCTGTTTCATGGCATCAGGTGGGAAGCTGGTCGGCCAGTTTGCTGGATGTGCGGCGCATGTTCAGGCTGAGCAGGCGCATGATTTTTTTCAACAGGGTAATGCTGACAGCGGGATGGCGGTCGGTCAGGAGGTCAAATCCTTTTTTGGTCAGGATGAGGACGATGGTCGGCTGTCTGGCAATGACCGAAGCCGAGCGGGGCGCCTTGTCGATGATGGACATCTCGCCAATGGTACTGCCCTTGCCAAGCCTGGCAATGGTCCGATAATCGCCCTGGGCTGTTTTTTTTAACACTTCAAGAAGCCCTCGCACCACAAAGCAGAGATAGTCCCCCTGGTCCCCTTCGGTAAAAAGATATTCGCCGCGCAGAATCTCTGAATAGTTCATGTGCCGGGCAAGGATATCAAGGTCTTCGCTCTTGAAGGCATCAAACAGGGCCAGGGTCAGCATGTAGTCCCGGGTTTTTTCTTCATGTTCGTTGAGTTCCCGGTACAGGTCAGTGGATTTCATCGTGGGAGATGTTTATTGGTGTCAGAAAGTATTTTTGTCATCTTCTTGAAAAAACTCTATCATAGAAATAGTGTGGAAAACAAGCGGGTTTCTCTTTTTGTGTCATTTTATTGACGATTTTTTTGTTTTGGTGTCGAAATTTTGGTCGGCAAGGCAGGGGAGAGTGAGGATGCGGATCTGTGGTTGGCTAATTGGCATTATCTGTGTACTGGTGTGGCAGTGCCCGGCCCTGGCCTGGCAGGGAAAAGTGGTGCGGGTGCTGGACGGGGATTCAATCCTGGTGAAAAGGGGTGGTCGGCTCTATGAGATACGGCTGTACGGCATTGATGCCCCCGAGTATAAGCAGCCTTTCGGCAGGCAGGCGCGCCGGGTGACGAGCAGGCTGGTCTATAAAAAAATTGTCGACATCCAGCCGATGGATGTCGATCGCTATCACAGGACCGTTGCCCTGGTTTCGGTCGGTGGCAGGCTCGTCAACCGGGAGCTGGTGCATCGGGGCGCGGCCTGGCTCTATCCCAGATACTGTAAAAAACAGCCGCTTTGCCGCCAGTTGGATACTGAACAACAACAGGCCAGGTCGCAACACCTGGGGTTGTGGGCGGAACCAAATCCCCTGTCGCCGTCACAGTGGAAACGGCGCAATAAAAAATCAGCGGGACGCTCCCGCCCCCATTTCCGGCATCACCGGCAGTACTGATTCTTCCACCGGCGGCAGGGAGATAGTTGGAGGTGCGGATGCAGGCGGCGGGGCCTGAATGTTGTTTCTGCCATTGGTCCAGGGGTCCTGCTGATAGCCGAGCGTATGCCAGTTAAAACCGGTCGCAGAACCGTGGCAGTCCAGGCATCCAAGGGCTTGGGCTGCCGGCTTTATACCATGACTGAGTCGGCGCAGGGAAATCGTTATTGCTGTTGCTGATTCACCGCTGTAGGGCAGGCGGAGAGCCTGCATGCCACTGCTGGCCGCCTGTTGAAGATCATTGTTGGTAAAAAAGGGCGGTTTACGGCGGCTGAGCAGGGGGGAAAGAAGATAGTGGAATTTCTTGTCCTTTAGCTGGACTCCATACTGCAGGGCAAAGGGCATGATCTTTGATGCCGGGGTTCTGGGGCCTGGCCCCTGCAGGAGAGTGGTTGTTCCCTGCTTTGCCCGGTCTCCCCTTAGATACAATTTGTTAGATCCGTCATCCCATTCATAGATGGGCCTGAGCTCTGTGTCCATGAGAAAACCGTCACCGGCCAGGGCGTTGTCGTGCCTGGACAGACGGTATTTGCTGCCTGTAAGCAACCAGTTCCAACTTATAATAACAGGTCGCGCGTCTCCGTAGACCGGAATGTGGCAGCTCCGACAGTCAATACGCAAGGCATGCTGGTTTAAACGGGCAAGGGTGTGCGGAGACTGACCATGACAGCCGACGCAGCCCGTAATCCCGGTCCGGTCCGAGTTCGTTGGCATGGTTCGGGCAGGGGCATGATGTCCATTGTCTGGATGGCATCGCAAGCAGGTGAATCCGTAACGCTGTATGTGAACATCACTGGTGAGGGGAGCTGTTGAGGATGGGACAAGGCCGCATTGTTGGTCATGACAAATCAGGCAGTTGTGAACCGATGACCTGCCTGCCAGGCGCGCAATCATCTCCAGCCGGGATGGTTCTACCCCGGGTGAATAGAGACCTGTTGTATCATGGCAGATGAGGCAGTTGACCGGTTGGTTTGTGGTAGTGAACAAAAAAGGCCTGCCGGGAAAGGTGCCGATATGGCACCGGTGACAAACGTCCGGATTGTTTTTGGCGGCAATTGCAAATCGTGAAAGGTCGCTGTCCATGGTTGAAAGAACCACCTTCCCGTTAATGATCCTCTTTCGTTGCCAGGTCCAGTGCCGCGATTTTTTTATATCATCGACCTGCTGCTGATGGCACTTCATGCAGGCCCTGTTCACCTCGAGCAGGGATGAAAACGGCCCCTGTATTTTTTGGTGCGCTTCAACTGCGCAAGCGATCGTTGGCAGGCAGAATCCCAGGATCAGCAGGTACAGAAGAATTATTGTCGGAGGAAAAAATTGTTTCATGGCACCCATGGTTGGTTGTTGTCGGAAAAGGGCATGGACGGAGGACGTCGACCAGAGCCTGGCATGGGCCGGTTGAATGTTGACGTTGATGCGTTCCAGTAAAAATATCTTCTATCTAGAGCCCGGTCAAGGGGATTTATCGCTCGCGATCTATTCATTAAACTTGAATCGAGTTACATATTTCATTGATAATGGTCTTGCTTTTCCGTTTTTTATGCGTTATATGAATGCATCCTTTTCTTGTGAATGAATCGTCATTCATGGCTGTTTCCATGAAAAGTATCATCGTTGAAAACATAATGTTTTCAACGAAATGATGGTTCATTGGTGTTGCATGATCGGTGCAGCCAGGGTATTGGCAGACGAAGGAGAAAAGGCTGCACCGATTATTGCTCTTCCCCCCTCTTTTCCTGTTCGCCACCCATACCTCGATTTTTTTCCTGTACGAAAATAGTTACGTATGCGGTTAGCGTATCCTGTTCATTTGTTCCATCACGCAACATGTGTGGGGAACAGGGTAATACTCTGTTGCTCCAACGCGCTTCATGTCCGCCCGGTTGGTAAACAAGAATTTCAGGAGCAGATCATTTTTTGGTTTGTTGTACCTTTAAGCCATACCGGTTGATCTGCAAACAGAATGATTCCTGGTTAAGAGTAGGTTGCTGGAACAGGTTCTTGGGGGGAGGGACAATAGATTGGAAATGAGGTGCAAGCGGGTGGCAGGAGGAGAGGAAGCCATGTTCCTCTCCTCCTGTTGGTTTGTTGACTTTTCCAGGCTGTTATTTCTTTTTCTTAATATGGCAGTTTGAGCATTTTTTCAGCTTTTTATATTTTGCATCCTTTTTGGCCATCTCCTTGTGGCAGGCCAGGCATCTGCCGTGACCAGCACGCTGCATTGCCGTCCTTCCCTTGACCTTACCTTTGAGCATATCACCGGTGTGGCATGTTTCACATTTCTGAATCTTCATTCCCTCTGTATAAGGGACCTGTTTGCCGTCTTTGTCCTTGGAGTGATGACATGTGGCACATTTCAGTCGTTTCTGATGCATGGCATGGGGAAATTTAACCGGTTTTTTGCCATTGGGGTTAATGGTGATCTCGGCAGGTCCCTTGTCCACTCCGGCGGCAGCCATGGATACCAAACCTATGCTGCAGAGAAATGCCAGCGCTACGCTACAGATGAATGCCTTTTTCATGCTTTCCTCCTTCTGCAAAAAGAAAAATAAAGTTGATTGCCGTCTCAATTCAATGACCCGGGGCAATACCTACCTCCTCTCGGTTCAGTTCATGTGGAAGAAGTTAAACCGGGAAGAGATTTCTGTTGCGCAGAGATCGAAGTTGGACGTCAATCCCAAAATAAAATGAATAGCGGCTTCAGGAATAATGAATATGTTAAGGATTCTTATCACGGAATCAGGGGCTTGTCAATACAGCTCCAATTTTATTGATGAAGTTTCAAATATTTGTTTTGCGAGAAAATCGCAGGCTATGTTTTTGCCTTTCATCCGGGGCTGATTAATAACAATGGGACGAGAATGCATTGAAAATACACCATTATGTGAATATGCTCCTTACTATAAGGAAAATTTATGGATAGTTATAACTTAATTGACATAAGAAGTTCGGTATTGTACCATGCCGCTTCAATATGAACCGTGATTCATTTCAATCTGTGTGTGTAGTTGAGGCTCTATATTCCGATCCTTTCCAGGAGAAAAAGCATGATAACGACCCATCCTTTTCATTTTCTTGCCAACTGTTTCAGCTATCCGGAAGAGGGTCTTCTTGTTGGCACTGCCGAGGCCTTGTCCCTGCTGGCTGCTGACATGGACCTGCAAGTGGACGGTTCCACCCTGGCTGATGTACCGCTTGTTGACCAGCAGGCCGAATATGTACGCCTGTTTATCAATGGCCCGGGCGGGGTTGCAGCGCCTCCCTATGCCTCAGTTTATATTAACAGTGCCGGTATTCTGCATCAACAGGGGTATGACCAGGCACTTGCCATGTATTACCGGGCCGGTCTGGAGCCGGTCGAGGGGAGTGAGTCACCAGACCATATTTGCCATGAGCTGACCTTTATCGGTCTGTTGCTGGAACTGGGAGAAAGGGAACTCCTGGACGATTTCATCCAGGACCATTTTTCCAGATGGTATCCTGCCTTTTATGAGCGGTTGATCCATGCCAATCCCCTGGAGTTTTATAAAATACTGGCACAGGTGACAGAACTGTGTCTTCAACAAATTGATATGGAGGTTTTTGCATGAACAGACGGCATTTTCTCAAGATGTCAGCGGCAACCGCCGCTGCCATGGCGGTCACGGCCACCGGGGATGTTGGTGGCGGCAATCTGTTTCGTCCGGCCACGGCCGGGGCGGCAATCGGTCCTGAAACCGGATCAATGGGGGCCAGGGAGATTACCTCGGTCTGCGAGATGTGTTTCTGGCGCTGTCCCATCGTCGGCAAGGTCAAGGACGGCAAGATCGTTAAAATTGAGGGGAACCCGAAGAGCCCCGTCAATGGCACCCGGGTCTGCGCCAGGGGAAATTCCGGCGTCCAGCTGGTTTATGATCCCGACCGGGTGAAAACACCGCTTAAGCGGGTAGGAGCCAGGGGCGAGGGTAAGTGGGCAAAGATTTCCTGGGACGAGGCCCTAGATGAAATTGCCCATAACATGCAGCAGGTGAAAAAGAAATATGGTCCCCATGCCCTGGCCTATTTTGATCATGGCGCCTCGGCTGAATTCATGCGTGGTATTTTCAAGGCCATGGGCACGGAAAACTTTACCAGTGAGCCGGCCTTTTACCAGTGCGTGGGTCCGGCAGCGCTTGCCTACCTGAATACTGTTGGCTATGTCACCACAGGCACCCGCCAGTATAATGACATGGGCCATGCCAAGGCCATGTTGCTGGTGGCCTCCCATATCGGTGAAAATGTCCATGTTTCCCATGTGCGGGAATTTATCCAGGGCATGAGTAACGGCGCCAAACTCATTGTTGTTGATCCGAGGTTTTCCGCGCCAGCCAACAAGGCCCACATCTACCTGCCCATCAGACCGGGAACCGACACGGCCCTCATGCTGGCCTGGATAAATTACGTTATTCAGAATAACCTGTACGACAAGAGTTTTGTTGCCCGCAACTGTGAAGGCTTTGATCAGTTAAAGGCGGAGGTCAAAGACTATTCCATGGAATGGGCCGCCAAAATCTGCGATCTCAGGATCGAGGACATGAAGGCCGCCATCCTTGAACTGGCCAAGGCCGCTCCCCATGTCAACATCCATCCCGGCCGCCATGCCACCTGGTACGGCAAGGGTGATGTTGGCCGTCATCAGTCCTATGCCATTCTTACCGCCCTGTTCGGCGCTGTTGGTGTGCCCGGCGGCATCTATTTTCCGACCCCGGTCAAACTCGGCAAGGCGGAATGTCCGGAGCCGGAAGAGGTCGAGACAGCGGAAGCCGATCCTTCCATGAAAGAGGATTCTCCGTATCCGTTTTCCAATATTTTCGGGACAACAACCCGCAGCATTATCAACGCTGCTCTGACCGGCAAGCCTTATCCGGTCAAACTGCTGGGTGTCAACGGCGTCAATATTATCCAGACCCTGCCCAATCCCTATGACACCATGAAGGCGATCAAGAATCTGGACTTCATCTTTTGCGAAGAGATGATGGCCGGGGAAACCGCCCTCTGGTCGGACATTATCCTCCCTGATTCCGTCTATCTTGAGCGCTACGACGGTCTGTACGCCTATGACGGCTTGACCCCATATTTGACTGTCCGACAGCCGGTGGTCAAGCCCATGTTTGACGTGAAATCACCCTATTGGATTGCCCAAAATCTTGCCAAAAAACTTGGTATCAAGGGATATACCTGCAAGGATGAGGAAGAGTTTCTCAATGAGGAACTCAAGGGGGCCGGGCTGACCCTTGACAAGTTGAACAGCCAGGGCGGCCTGGTGACCTATCCCGGCAACCCGTATCGGGATTCCAAGCAGCTTAAAGTCGGAACCGAGTCCGGAAAGATTCAGCTGGCAGTCGAGGAATTTGACGACGAAGACCTGGATGCCATTCCCAAGTTTGAACCGACCCCGGCCCCGCCCAAGGGGTATGCCCGTTTACTCTATGGCCGGGCGCCGATGCATACCTTTTCCCGGACCATGAACAATCTCTGGCTGCACAACGAGATGCCTGAGAACAAGTTATGGCTCAATGACAAGATTGCCGCCAAACTCGGCATTAAAAACGATGAGGAAATTATTCTGGAAAACCAGGACGGCAAACGTTCCAATCCGATCAAGGTGCTGGTCACTCCCGGCATCAGGCCGGATGCCGTCTTTATGTATCACGGTTTTGGTTCAAAGTCCAAACACTTAAGCCGGGCATACGGCAAAGGGGCCGCCGATGGCTTCCTTATGACCAACGTGGTGCACGACCCTTTTATCGGCGCTGATTCCAAACGTACCAACTTTGTCAGGATTATCAAAGGTGGAAAGACCCTGAACATACCGGAGCTGGTTGCCGTGCCGGATGAAATCCCGCGTTATGAGAGCAAAATAGCCTGAGAAGGAGAATTGATATGAACCAATATGCAATGATAATAGATCTGGACCGATGTGTCGGCTGCCACGCCTGCGCGGTTGCCTGCCGTGCGGAGTGGCAGATTCCGGTCAAGGAAGGTTTTCGTCGTAACTGGGTGCGCAGGCTCGGGCCGGCCAAAACCAGCAAGGGATTGTCCTATACCTTTTATCCGGGGCTGTGCAATCACTGTGATCATCCTGCCTGTGTGGAGGCCTGTCCGGCCGATCCCGTCCAGGTGACCTTCAAGGATGTCAAGACCGGCAAGACCGTGGACATGGAGGTTGCGGCCACCTGGAAGGACCCCTTTAACGGCACTGTTCAGATCGACAAGAACCGCTGCCTCGGCTGCGGCGCCTGCGCCGATGCCTGCCCATATGGCGCCCGCTATGTCAATCCCGATCTTGCCGATGACGATTCCGAGGGCAAGGCGGACAAATGTACCTTCTGTATGCCGAGGGTTGCCAAGGGACTGCAGCCGGCCTGTGTTCAGACCTGTATTGCCGACGCCCGCATTTTCGGCCTGCGTGATGATCCCAAGTCCGAAGTCGCCAAATATCTCAAGAAAGGCGCCAAACGGCTCGAGTCTAAAAATGTAAAAATAGGTCCCAACGTCTATTATTTCGGCAGTAAAAAAGACCTGGAACTGCTGGATAAGCTGGAAACGCCCCAAGAGATGCCCGAGGCCAATGCTCGCCGTATTATGCTGGCCAAAATGTTGAAGCCCACCATAAACAAGGTGGCCGGGCTGGGTGTTGCCGGGATTGCGGCAACCACACTTTTGGGATCGGAAGATAAGGAAGAGTAACCACTCGCGTCTCTTTCGACATGATCCCTGTTGTCGATCTACTCGACAACAGGGACAATTAGCGCATGAATGATTCAACGCGGAGAGAGTATGGCAATGAAATTTACGAAATCGTTATGTGGGTGTCTGGGGGCCGTCGTCTGTGTCGGTCTTTTTCTGGCCGGAGCTACCCGGCCGGTATCTGCGGAAACCTCGACCCGGTTGCAAAAACAGGAGAACGAACAAATAACTGAGCGCTATGGCGATACCCTGGTGATAGCCCAAAAGGCTACCCATCAGATTTTCAGCCATAAAAAACATATTATCGGGGTTGGACTGGATTGTGATGCCTGCCATCCTGATATTTTTCAAAAGAAACGGGGCGCTGCTAGAGCGGCAGGTGATTACAACATGAAATCACTTGAGAAGGGCAAGTATTGCGGTGCCTGTCATAACGGTGAGGAGGCATTTGGGGTAACCGACAAAAAAAACTGTATTACCTGTCATGGCAGCAACATGCAGCCTCCGGTCAAAATTGTCTGGAAAAAACCCAATAAGGCGGCCTTTAACCACCAGGCCCATGTTCAGGATATCGGCCTGGAGTGCATGGATTGCCATGATAAAATATTTACCATGAAAATCGGTGCGGCAGAGGCCAAGGGTGATTTTACCATGGCATCCTTTAAGAAAGGCAAGTATTGCGGCGCCTGTCATAACGGCGATGATGCCTTTGATGCCCAGAGCCAGTGTGATTCCTGCCATTTTGTTCCCACTAAAAAAATCGTCTTTACCAAGCCGGTGAAAACGGTTGTCTTTGATCATAAGATCCATGTCGGCAAGGCCAAAATTCTCTGTGAAACCTGTCATAAAGACGTATTTGTCATGGGCAGCGGCGTACTCTCCGGCCTGGAAACCTTTCGATCCGATGATCCGGTCGCCAAAAGGAAACATCTTGAGGAGCTGCACGAAAAACTTTGCGGCACCTGTCACAATTCCGACCAGGCCTTTGGTTTCCAGACCAGATGCACGGTGTGTCATATCGGTGTCAAGGGTTTGAAACTTATGAAAGCCCTGGCGGGAAAAAGTAATGCCGCAGAACAACAGGCCGGACATTGAGAAGGGCCCTTTCACTCAGCCATTTTAACATATCGAGTAACGGGCCTGCCGCTACTCGTTTGCAAAGAGATATTTACGAGGAAATACGATGAGCGAAATGATGATCAATATATCGGAAAAATGGGGCTATCATGGTGTTGCCGCTCTGAAAAAGGCAAGCCCCGGCTATAAAATGGTGATCGGCTTTTTTGCGCTTGTTGCCCTTGCCGGTCTCCTGGTCGGACTCCATGGAAAATTTGTCGGTTATCGACATGTATACAATGTCACAAAAGAAATACCGTGGGGGATGTTGATTTCCGCATACATCTTCTGTGTTGTAACCTCCACCGGACTCTGTATAGTTTCCTCCTTTGGCCATGTTTTCGGCAATGAGGCCCTGATGCCGATTGCCAAGCGGGCGGTTTTTTTGTCCATAATTTTTTTATTGGGTGGATTCTGCATTATCTTTTTTGATATTGAAAATCCCTTCCGGATGGCGATCTGGAATGTGATTTCTCCAAACTTCAGGTCAAACATGTGGTGGATGGGAACCTTGTACGGCGCCTATATGGTCTTTATGATGATCGAGTATTACTGTCTGCTCAACCAGAATCATACGGTGTCAAGGATCGTCGGTTTTATCGGCCTGACCGTCGGTATTGCCGCTCATAGTAACCTTGGCGGCATTTTTGGTATGCTCCATGGCCGGCCCTTCTGGTATGGTCCCTATCTGCCTATTTATTTTATTTTCTCCGCCGCCATGTCGGGCGGTTGCGCCATTTTGTTCTTTACCACCCTTGCCGCCAAGATCAATCCGGAAATCATGAACCAGCGGATGGAGCGGGCGGTTAAATCATTGACCCTGCTGACCATATATTTTATCGCCACCATAATCTTTTTTACCATCTGGAAGGTAATCACCGGTCTGGTTTCCGAGGGCAAGTATCCGATCATCATGTCATTCCTGACCGGAGATTATGCCATTAATTTCTTGTTTTTTGAGGTCTTTCTCGGCATGGTCCTGCCCCTTTTTCTTCTTATCCTTTCCCGGGGCAGAAGATATACGCTCATCATGTGGACGACCGGTCTTATGATGATAGGAATTTTCTTTATGCGTTATGACATTGTCATCCCCGGGCAAATGGTGCCGGTGTACCATTCTCTCGGTGTTGTTGAGGCTTCGCATCTCTTGTCCTATGTCCCCTCATTTCATGAGATCATGGCTTCGATCTGGGGTCTGTGCTTTATTATTGTCGCCTACCTGGCCGGTGAAAAAATGCTTAACGGTCACCAGTTGCAGAAGCATGAAATTGTTCCCGAGGGCGCTTATATCTGTCCCGGTTGCGGAGGCATCCACTATATGAAAGAGGGCGAGACCATGGAAGAGGCCATGAAAAGGCAGCATGGGAGCTGGTGATTATACAGGCAGGGAAATGTTTGGGTGGTGCCGACACATTGTTGCCAGCTATGGAGGCGCAACCATCCACGGTTTCCTGTTGAATTAATAGAATTTTGTATTGGAGATTAGAATGAAATTTCCTAAAATAGATTTTGATGCAATGAAAAATGAAGGCACCGGGTCAGTGACGGCTGTTGAGCGGAGGAAGTTCCTGAAACTCGGGTTCGCCATAGCCGGTGTCTATGCAGGGGGAAAAATCCTGTCCCTGACCTCTCTTGTCGGTTCTGCCCAGGCCTCAACCGGCGCGGAAAGGGCAGTGCAAGACATCTATAGCCCCCATTATGCCATGGTAATCCGTCAATCCATGTGCATTGACTGCGAGCGATGTGTCGAGGCCTGCACAAAGACCAATGATGTCCCGGATTATGCCTACAGAACGCGGATTTTGACCAAGAAATATATCGGGACACTGGACAAGGCGGTGGAGTTTATTCCGGTCCTCTGCAACCATTGCAACAATCCACCCTGTGTGAGGGGCTGTCCGACCAAGGCCACCTATAAGGATCCGGTGACTGGAATAGTCCGGATGGAAAACAAAAAATGCATTGGCTGTAAAACCTGTATGCTTGCCTGTCCCTATGATGCCAGGTATTTTAACGAGGAAAAACATGCCATAGACAAGTGTGATTTCTGCTGGGAGAAACGGTTGTCCAAGGGAGAAACCCAGACCGGCTGTTCCGCTGCCTGTCCGACCGGCGCCCGTACCTTTGGAGATCTCAGCGATCCGAACAGTATTGTTTACAAGTTGGTCCACCAGATCCAGGAAGAGGTCTGGGTGCTGCGTCCGGAGGACAATACCAAGCCCAATGTCTTCTATATGAAGGGAACCATAGGATCAGTGGATGCCATTCTCAAGGGATCGAAATTCAAGTATTTTGATCCGACCAAGGTATAATTTTCCATCTTCCCTCATAATCTCTTCAGACAGCGTACCGGTATGCGCCGGTGCGCTGTTTTGTTTATTCCCGTCCCGACGATTTCCCTCCTGATTTTTAACCCTCTGTCCGTCCTGGATGAACCGGAAGCAGTGGCGGCACAGGAAATTTTTTCTTTGCATATATTTTGTATATGTTTTATATAGATTTTAATGAATGAATCGCCATTCATTTTATTTTCTGCTTTTTTTGGGGTTGTTAAATATTATCCATATGGTAACGGGTAGTTGGTAATGTAAAATTCACCCTGCATTCATCAATAAAACAGGATGGGAGACATGAGCGCCACTATCGGGAAACGGGCAGGAAGCATTGTCACTTTCTTTTTTGTTGTTCTGCTAGCCCTGATCATGAACAGTCACAGGGCCCTGTCCATGAGCAATGAGGACTGTCTGGAGTGCCATGGTGATGAAGATATCACCAGAGAGGCTGATGACAGTTCCGTATATGTCAATGCCGAGGTGCTGGCCAAGTCGGTGCATGGTGAGGAGGAATGTGTTTCTTGCCATCAGGATGCCGACACCGAAGATGAGCATCCTCCCAAGTTAAAAAGGGTCAACTGTGCGGAATGTCATGATGATATTGGTGCAGTCTACGAAAAGAGCATTCATGGCAAGGCACGTTCCAGGGGCGATGCCTTGGCCCCTTACTGTTCTTCCTGTCATGGAACCCACGATATACTGCCGCCCAAGAACCCGAAATCAACAGTATATGTCACTAATATCCCCATAACCTGCGGACGGTGTCATCGGGAAGGCTCTCCGATGACCAAGACCCATGATGATATTGATCAGCATAATGTCCTGAAAAATTTTTCCATGTCCATGCATGGCAAAGGGTTGTTAAAAGACGGCCTGATTGTCGCGGCCGTATGCACCAGTTGCCATACCTCCCATAATGTCCGTCCCCATACCGATCCGGAATCTACAACCAACCCTAAAAACGTTGCGAAAACCTGCATGCATTGCCATGCCAATATTGAGAACACCCATCGCAAGGTCATCAGAAAGTCACTCTGGGAAAAGGAACCGCACAAAATTCCCTCCTGCATCGAATGTCACCAGCCCCATGAACAGAGCAAGATCGGCTATCAGGGCAAGTTGTCCGATGCCTACTGTCTGAAATGCCACAGCAATCCGAATCTTGTCATGCCTGACGAGGAAGGCGGGGTGAAAAGCCTGTATGTTGATACGGATGAATATGACGAATTCAGGGGGACCCTGCATAAGAAAAATAAAATTGCCTGCGTTAAATGTCATTCCAACATGGATAGCGCCAGAGATCCTGTCTGTAAAGGTTCCGGCCCGGTGGACTGTTCCGCCTGCCATCCCCAGCAGAGTGATGTTTATGCAAAGAGTATCCATGGCAAACTGCTGGCCGAGTTGGATCCGAACGCTCCGGGATGCACCGATTGTCACGGCAAACATAACAATATGTCCAAGGCCAATCCCGACTCCCCCATCAATCCGATAAATATTCCCAATCTCTGTGGCGCCTGTCACCAGGAGGGGAAAAAGGCCGCGGTCAGGCGGAAAGGGGGTGAGCAGAAAATAGTTGCCACCTATTCCATGAGTATCCACGGCAAGGGACTTGTCAAAAGCGGGTTGCTGGTTTCCGCCACCTGTGCAAGCTGCCACACCGGCCATTCCATTCTGCCGCCTGCCGATGCCCAGTCAACTGTTAATCGCAATCACTTAAGCGATACCTGTGAAAGTTGCCATTATGGTGTTGCCAGGAAAATTCAGCAATCGATCCATAATCCGCCGTTTGGCGCCGATACCTCGCGTTTCCCCATCTGCAGTGACTGCCATTCCGCCCATGGGGCGGCCCGCGTTTCCGAGGCTGCATTCAGGAAACAGCAGGCAAATGAATGCGCAAAATGCCATCAGGAGCAGGTGGAAACCTATCGCGAAAGTTATCATGGCAAGGCATCCATGCTGGCCGGTGGTGAACGGGCGGCCCAGTGTTCCGACTGTCACGGCAGCCATACCATCCTGGCCGCCACGGATCCCGATTCGACCCTGGCCGGGCCCAATGCCGTCAAGACATGCCGAAAATGTCACCCTGGCGCTAATCTAAGTTTTACCACCTATAGGACCCATGCCACCCACGGTGATAAAAAGCGCAATCCCGATATGTATTATGCATTCTGGAGTATGACAAGTCTGCTACTTGGCACCTTTTCCCTGTTCGGGCTCCATACCCTGCTCTGGTTTCCGCGATCATTTAAGGAACGTATGAAGATGATACGCAAGGCCCGTGAACAGAAAAGGTAGAGGATGCTGCGTAAAGTCACTGAATAATTGAATGCAGCCAAAACGACTCCCGGCAATCCATGTCGGATGTGCAACAGGAAGGGTAAACAGACATGAGTAAAACCGAGACAGTCTACGTTCAACGATTTAATGTTTTTGCACGGGTTCTCCATCTTACTGTTATTATCAGTTTTTTGACCCTTGCTCTCACCGGCATGGCCCTGAAGTTCGCCGATGAACCATGGGCCGGAGCCATTGCCAGTTTTTTCGGCAGCTTCAGGGTCCTTGGCGTTCTGCACCGAATCGGTGCTGTCCTCACCTTTGGCTATTTTTTCATCCATTTTATCCTCATTTATCAAAACTGGCGTAAAAGTGATAAATCATTTGTCAGCTTTGTTTTCGACAAGACAATCGGCATGGTGCCGAATCTGCAGGATGCAAGGGAAATCGGCCAGACAATCAAGTGGTTTGTCGGCAAGGGCCCCAGACCTCGATACGGCCGTTGGACCTACTGGGAAAAATTTGATTATTTTGCCGTATTCTGGGGTGTCGCCGTTATCGGTCTTACCGGCCTCTGTCTCTGGTTTCCCACCTGGGTGACCCATTACATCCCCGGCTCCTGGCTGAACATTGCAACGATTATCCACAGTGATGAGGCCTTGCTGGCAACGGGATTTATCTTTACCATCCATTTTTTCAACACCCATATCCGGCCGGAAAAGTGGCCTTTGGACCGGGTTATCTTTACCGGTTCCGTTACCCTCGAAGAGCTCAAACATGAACGGCCACGCGAATATGAAATGCTGGTCAGGGAGGGGCGCCTGGATGATGTTATCGTTGACAGGCCGCCCACCTGGCTGGTCATCTTTGCCTATGTGTTCGGATTTACGGCATTGACCATTGGTATGGGACTTGTTTTTCTTATCATGTATACGATCTTTCAACGCACCTTTGGCTAACAAAGGACCAGGGAAAGGAGAGATTCTGGGCTGCAGTCGGATGCGACCACCACATGGGAAGTAAACTGCCGTTGCATACGCGTCTGGGATTTCATATCACCTGGGCGATTTTGGTGCTGTTGTGTTTCTTCATGCTGAAGAATTGTGTGCAGGCTGTCTATTACAGTGACAGAACCACAGGAGAACAGATCAATAACGCATATACGGTCGGTTTCACATCTGGGTTGACCGGAAACAGCAGCGCCAGGTTACCGGTCGCCATTCTGTCGAATCCACTTTTGGTCAAAATGTATCAAAAGGGGTTTCGTGACGGGCGAGATCGTAAGGGTGAGCGAAAAAGACCAATGGGAAAAGAATTGCTCATAAAGGAAGAAAAATGAAAAAAAACAGTCTGTTATTGGTACTGTTCATGGTGGTTTCGGGCTGGATGGCGGCATTGCCTCCTTCTATTTTGGCCATGGTTGTCGATATTCCGACCATTGACGCGGACACCTTAAAGTATGACCTCTACCACGGCCCTCCCATGGTATTGGCCAATGCCCTGAGTCCGATAGAATTCAAGGACCTGACCATCAGGGGATCGGTGAATATCCCCTCGAGTAAGGTTCAGGGCAATCCGAACCTGCCGGAGGATAGAGACACACTGCTGGTCTTTTTCTGTAAGGGCCCCGGCTGACTCAAGAGTACCCTGGCCGCCAGGAAGGCGGTCAAACTTGGCTACACCAACGTGAAACTGTACAACGGCGGCCTTCCCGATTGGATCAGGAAGAGGTATCCTGTTTTGCGTACCGTTAATTATCCGAAGGTTAATATACCAAAGGTATTTCCCGAGCAAGTCTATAAAAATATCAATAATTTTGTCATCCTTGACATCGGTGGCGAAGCTTTGCGGCGGATAGGTGAGTTTCACCGGGGTGATGTTATCCATATACCCCTTGATGATCTTGAAGAAAAATACACAGCCCTTCCCAAGGATAAAAAGATTGTTATTGTCGATGTCATGGGAAAGCAGGAGAATATTGCTGGCAGATTCCTGACCATGAAGGGGTATACCAATCTGGCGGAAATGGCTGGTGGTGGACGGGCCTGGTTTAAGACAATCCGGATTATTGAGATGGAGAAAAAGAAAGGCGGTATGCGGCCCCCTGCGGAAAAGGAAAACATGGCCAAGGAATAGGTCTCGCCGAGGTTTCTGGCCTGCGCTTGTCCCATTACATTCCATATCGTGATGGGAAACCATATATTTTGTCTTGCCTGTCGGTCCTGTAGATCGACAGGCTTTTTTTATGGAGGCTGGTGGATAATTTCC
Source organism: Desulfobulbaceae bacterium (assembly GCA_015489765.1). Taxonomy (GTDB): domain Bacteria; phylum Desulfobacterota; class Desulfobulbia; order Desulfobulbales; family Desulfobulbaceae; genus DRLX01. Next base: position 11,540 of record WFZC01000037.1, on the reverse strand, counting down.
AACCTCTTGTTTGTTTTATTTGTAACTCGGCTCCAAGATGTGTATATATTCATCCTCCAGTATACCGATTAGCATATTGAATATGTGTGCAACCGTCTATTTTGGTTATCCAGGGGATGCCCGTTGGCTCCGGAGAGGGATAGGGGAAAAATAAAAATGAAAAAATACATGTTCCATGCTGTCTGTTGTCTGTTTTTGGGTCTTTCGACCGGGAACGGGCACGCGGCCACCATCGGCTCAGGCCGTCCTGTCGTGCAGAAGAATTTTCAGCACCTCATCAAGACCAATAGTTGTCCCGGCTGTGACCTTGCCGGCGCTGTCCTGACCAGGGTCGATCTTTCCGGAGCTGATCTTTCCGGCGCCAACCTTTCCGGCGCCAAATGCAACCTGACTGATCTTTCCGGCGCCAACCTGCGGGGAGCAAACCTGCAGGGCGCCATACTTGGCGGCGCTGACCTGGCAGGTGCTGATTTGACCGGCGCCAATCTGACCGGCGCCATTCTCCAGGGCGCCTATCTGAAGGGAGCAAAACTAGATGGTACCCTTAAAGAACAGGGCGGTGACCAGGGTGGATTGGCAACCGGGGAAACAGTTTTTGTCCCGGACGGAGCGAAATCCAAGCATGCGCCATACACTCAGGAGGTGGATATAGAAAAACAGGGAGACAATGACAAGGTGTCATCGTCAGCATCGCTGCCTGAGGCAAAACAGCCTCCGGTTGCCCCTGCTGCCGGTTCCAAACATCCTGTGAGTATGGCCGATGCAGTGGTCCCTGTGGCGATGGAAACCACAGAAGCCGGAAAACCTGAAAAAGAAAAGGCCGTTGTCCTGCGTGAACAGAAAAAACAGCCTGTTGCCGCCGGCAGGTCAGAGGTGGTAACACCGGAAAAGGCCGGACTAAAACCGTCATCGAAGACCAGGACCGCTGGGGTTGATGAAAATTCGGCGGTCCATGACATGATCGCCCAGATTGAGGCTGATGCGCCAGGAAAGGAGAGCGGAGAGCTACATAAAAAAAATCATAAAAAAGATATTGCAACCACTGCTGAACCTAACCAGAGACAACCTGAAATAACAGAGGAAAAATCCGGTTCTGTAGCAAACATGCAACCGCAGGCAACAACTGTAAAAAAAGCAGCAGCCCCTGAACAACCGGTGAAACCAGTGCCGGCAACAGCAGGGAAGGAGGAACAGACAGGCGAGTCTGCCACGCCTGCTGTGAAAGGTAAATCCGCCGCAGATACCCATGTTTCCGGGGATGCCGCCGCTCAGAATGCTGGTGCAAAGGAGGCTGGTCCGCTTCTCTACACTGTGCAGACACCGGCCCAGGCTGCGGCAGCAAAGCAACAAACCGTGGAGCGGTTGCTTGATACCGATGCCTGCGTGGAGTGTGATCTTGCCGGCGTGGACCTGTCCGGGAAACGGCTGAAAGGTGTTGATCTTGAACGGGCCAATCTGGCCGGGGCTAATCTGTCGGACACTAATCTTGCCGAGGCCAATCTCAAGGGTGCCAACCTGTCCGGAGCCAATCTCAGGGACGCTGATCTCTCCGAAGCCGATCTGTATAAAGCTGATCTGACCGGCGCTGATTTAACCGGCGCCGACCTGACCGAGGCCGCAACCGATTCCGCGGATTTTACCGGCGCCAAAGGTGTGCCCTCTGCCGGAAACAACAAATAGTCGGCATGTAACTGGTCACAGGATTTGTAACCATTTGTTTTCATATACTTTAAATTTGTAAGTGGTCAGGGGTACCGTAGATTTGTGCAGGCGCGACTGGTCGCCATAGCCCACTATGTGGACAGTCGTGATCGTGCGAAGATGCGGTGCCCCCTGACCACTTACGTCGGCATGACCCTGTTTAGTCGGAACCCTGGTAGACATGATTGGGGCCAAGGGCAGCTTAAATAGGCAGTGGTACAGGGAGATCAATCGAGGTAAAAAACCGGGCAGAATATTCTTGACAGAAGATTGTTAATTCGATACTAAAGAGAGTTCAAAAAAATAATTGATCATCCCGTCAGGGGAAATAAGGAGTTTTGTATGGCCAACCATAAGTCCGCAATGAAGAGAGACCGTCAGTCCAAGGTACGTCGTCTTCGTAACCGTATGAACAAATCAAGGATGAAGACAGCCATTCGCCAGGTTGAAGAGGCTCTTGTTGCCGGGTCAGAGGAAGAGGCCCATAAGGCCTTGGCCAAGGCGGTTCCGATAATCCAGAAAACAGCAGCCAAGGGTACTATTCACAGAAAGGCAGCATCCCGTAAGGTTTCCCGTCTAACCAGGAGAGTGAACAGGATGCAGCCCCTTGGTTAACCGGGTGTAGGGTATTTTTGTCTTGATAGAAATAAGCCATGGGAGCGATGCGCTTCCATGGCTTTTTTTATTGTCGCTGGGCAGGCTTAAGCCGTTTTTTCAGCCTGTGGTTTAAAAGCACCGTCTTGTAGACGCATTCGCTTTCGGTCGGCGGTTAGTCCGCCGAGCTTTGAATCCGCCAGCTTGTAGCTGGTGGTCGTTTAACTCCTATGTTTCCTGGAAAATTTGAGAGTTGCCATGTATAGCCCTGATCTTGCAGCTTTTACAAAAATGACTGATCAGTCCGGCCTTGTTCCTGTCTATCGGAGGATTATTGCGGATCTGGACACGCCGCTGACCCTGTTTGCCAAAATTGCGGGTGAACGGCGCCACGCCTTTCTCTTTGAATCCATGGAAGGAGGGGAAAAGTGGGGACGGTATTCCTTTATCGGCCTTGATCCGCTGGCCACCTTTATCAGCAGGGGAGATACGGTACACCTGAATCGTCCGGACCAGGAACAGGGAGCAGTGAAAATTGACCACTGTAATCCCCTTGATGAACTCAAGCGGCTTCTTGATTCCTTCAAGACCGCTGACCTGCCCGGCATGCCGAGATTTTACGGCGGGGCTGTCGGGTTTCTGGGATATGATATGGTCCGGTTTGTCGAAGATATTCCCTGCCACCATCCCGAGCTGCCATATCCGGACAGCGCCTTTATGGTGCCTCGGCTGGTGTTGATCCATGATTCCGTCCAGCAGACATTGACCATTGTCTGTAATGTAGAGACAGACATCGGTGTCCCTCCCCCTGAGCTGTATGAACAGGGGTGCCGCCGGATTGATGAGGTGATCAGGCTGTTACAAACGCCTGTCCGTATGGATTCGTCTCCAAAGAACAGCGGCCCGCATGAATTTTCTTCCAATATGAAACCAGAGGCCTTTGCGGCCATGGTGGAGGCGGCCCGGGAGTATATTCTTGCCGGTGACATCATCCAGGTGGTGCTGTCCCAGCGTTTTCATGCCAGGACGCAACTTGACCCTTTTTTGCTTTACCGAGCGCTTCGCCATATAAATCCAAGCCCCTATCTCTTTTTTCTTCGCCACGATCAAAGCATCCTGATCGGCTCGTCCCCGGAAATACTTGTTCGCCTCGAGCAGGGAGAAATCGAGTTGCGTCCCATTGCCGGAACGAGAAAAAGGGGCCGAACCGAGGCCGAGGACCTGGCCCTGGAACAGGAGCTGCTTGCCGATCCGAAGGAACGGGCGGAACACCTCATGCTGGTGGATCTGGGCCGTAACGATGTGGGCCGGGTGGCGGAATCGGGCTCGGTGCAGGTCCGGGATCTGCTGGTGATCGAGCGTTACAGCCATGTGATGCATATTGTTTCCGGTGTCCATGGACGACTGGCGCCGGGAAAAGATCAGTTTGACGTTCTGAAGGCCTGCTTTCCGGCCGGAACTGTGTCCGGTGCGCCCAAGATTCGGGCCATGGAGATTATCGACGAGCTGGAAGTGGAACGGAGGGGCCCCTATGCCGGGGCTGTTGGATATTTCGGGTTTTCAGGGAACATGGATTTTTGTATCACTATCCGCACCTTTGTCTTGCAGGAAACCGATGACCCGAATACCCGGGACCTTTATATACAGGCCGGGGCCGGTATTGTGGCTGATTCCGATCCGGAAAAAGAATATGAGGAAACCCTGAACAAGGCCCGGGGCCTGCGTCGGGCCGTGGAACTTGCCGAAAAAGGGTTGTAGTATTTATTCGCCTGTTTGAAACCGCATCCGCAGGTTTGGATTGCAGGCAAAATCCGTCTTGGAAACCAACAGGAATGTCAGATGATGCTTGTTGTCATAGATAATTACGATTCCTTTACCTATAATATTGTCCAGACCCTGGCCACCAGACCGCCCGGAGCGGCAGCCGACTGGGCGGCCCCGGAGATCCGAGTTTTTCGCAACGACCGGATAAGCGTCCCGGAAATCGCCGAGCTTGCTCCCGACAGGCTGCTCATCTCTCCCGGTCCCTGCACGCCATCCGAGGCCGGTATTTCCATTGCCGCCATAGAGTATTTCAGCGGCAGGGTCCCCATCCTCGGCGTCTGTCTTGGGCACCAGGCAATCGGCGAGGCGTTCGGCGGCAGGGTTATTCGGGCCGGGCGGGTCATGCACGGCAAGACCAGTCCTATCCACCATGATAACCGGGGTGTCTTTACCGGGCTGGAGAATCCTTTTGAAGGCATGCGGTATCATTCCCTGGTGGTTGAGGAGCAATCCCTGCCCGCCTGCCTGGAGGCCACCGCCCACACCGACCAGGGAGAACTGATGGGTATTCGCCATAAGGAACTGGCAGTGGAAGGGGTGCAGTTTCATCCTGAATCGATCATGACCGGGGTTGGCATCAAACTTTTGCATACCTTTCTTCGGGATGATTATCCTAAACTTTTATAATATTGTTTTTGTGTAGCAAATAAAATATTTGATTTGAGGATCACCATGATGAAAGAGGCCATAGCAAAGGTAGTTGCCGGTGACAATCTCACGGAACAGGAGATGATTGCAGTCATGGATGAGATCATGTCCGGCCAGGCCACACCGGCCCAGATAGGCGCATTTATCACCGCTCTTCGCATGAAGGGCGAGACCATTGATGAAATAGTCGGGGCTGTTCGGGTGATGCGGGAAAAGGCGACCTTTGTCGACTGCGGAGTTGATACCGGGGCAGGAGAGATTTTAATGGATATTGTCGGCACCGGCGGTGACGGTTCCGGCACCTTTAATGTCTCTACCACTACTGCCTTTGTGGTGGCCGCGGCAGGCATCCCGGTTGCCAAGCACGGCAACCGGGCTATATCATCAAGTTGTGGCAGCGCCGATGTCCTGGAAGAGCTTGGGGTTGATCTTTCCATGCCCGCAGATCAGGTGGCGCAATGCGTGCAGCAGGTTGGCATCGGGTTTCTTTTTGCCCCCATGCTGCACGGAGCGATGAAGCATGCCATTTGTCCGCGCCGGGAAATAGGTATTCGTACGGTTTTCAATATTCTGGGCCCCATGACCAATCCGGCCGGGGCCAATGTCCAGCTCACCGGGGTTTTTGACAGGGAGTTGACAAAAACAATGGCCGAGGTCCTGGCCCGTCTCGGCATGAAACGGACCCTGGTTGTCTGGGGAGAGGGCAATATGGACGAGATGACCGTAACCGGGACCTCCCATGTGGCCGAGGCCGCCGATGGCGAGGTAACGACCTGGACGGTTGAGCCGGAGGATGTCGGCCTTACCCGGGCCACACTTGAGGATATCAACGGCGGCGCCGATGTGGCTGAAGCGGCAGCCCTGGTACGTTCGGTCCTTGCCGGGGAACCGGGCGCCCGTCTGGATATGGTGCTGTTGAACAGTGGCGCCGCCCTGATGGCCGCCGGCAAAGTGGAGAACCTGGGGCAGGGGGTGGAGATGGCGCGCGGGATCATTGGTTCGGGCAAGGCGCTGGCAAAACTTGACAGCCTGGTTGAGTTTTGCCGCCCATCCTGAAGGAGTATGCCATGATCCTTGATACCATTGTTGCCCGCAAAAGGGAAGAAGTCGACAACCTGAAAAAAAGCGGTATCCGGGAACCGGAAGAACCTGTTGATCCACCAAGAGGGTTTACCCGGGCCCTGCTGATCGCCCCATGGGTTGCGATCATTGCCGAGGCCAAAAAGGCCTCGCCTTCCAAGGGAGTCATTGCCCCTGATTTTGATCCGGCCCGTATTGCGACCCGGTATGAACAGGAGGGTGCCCATGCCATGTCCGTGCTGACCGATGTCGATTTTTTTCAGGGCCATCTTGATTATCTTGTCCAGGTCCGCAAAACTGTTTCCCTGCCTGTCTTGCGCAAGGATTTTATTATTGATCCGCTCCAGATCGAGGAGGCGCATGTCCATGGCGCCGATGCGATTTTATTGATTGCCGCTATTCTGGATACTTCCCGGCTGCGTGACTTTCGTCAGCAGGCTGAAGAACTGGGTATGGATGTACTGGTTGAGGTCCATGATGAACAGGAAGTGGAGGCAGCGCTTGTGGCCGGCAGCCGGCTTATCGGCATCAATAATCGCAATTTGAAGGATTTTACGGTTGACCTGAATACCACCTTTCGATTGCAGCGTGAAATTCCCGAAAATATTCCCCTGGTTAGCGAATCCGGGATTTCCACGGTGGAAGATATTCGCGCCCTGCTGCACCAGGAGGTGACAGCCGCGCTCATTGGCGAAAGCCTGATGCGCAGAGGGGAACATTCCACCCTGTTGCACGATTTTGTTCATGTTGAATGAGTTGGGGCTATACCGGTATGGAATCACATAGTTACAAACCTGGAAAGGAGAGACAAAAAATCAGATGACGGCCATGGCCCGTATACGAATCAAAATATGCGGTATGACCAGAATCGCTGACGCCGAGGCGGCGGTTGCAGCAGGCGTTGATGCGCTTGGTTTTATTTTTCACCGGCAGAGCAGGCGAAACATCGATCCGGAAAGGGCCCGGGCAATTATTGAACAGTTGCCGCCTTTTATTGATACGGTGGGCGTATTTGTTGATAAAAAGCGGCGGGAGGTCGAGGAGATTATCGATTACTGCCGTCTTGCCTATGCCCAGCTTCATGGCCGGGAAACGCCTAAGTATTGCGAGCGGCTGGTCCGTTTTGGCGCTCCCTGTCAGGTGATCAAGGCCTTTCGGGTGACTCCGGAACTGGCACCTGAAGATATTCGGCCCTATGATGCCCATGTCCGGGGCTATCTCCTTGACACCTATCATAAGCAGATGGTCGGCGGCACCGGAAAGACCTTTGACTGGAATCTGATTGAAAGGCTCAAATTAAATCGGCCCTTGCTGCTGGCCGGGGGGCTGAACCCCGATAATATCTCAGCAGCCCTGAAAGCGGTCCGTCCCTACGCGGTGGATGTCAATTCCGGCCTTGAAACAGCGCCAGGGATCAAGGACCATGCCCTGATCAAGGCCCTGGTCGGCCGGGTCCGCGCCTTTGAAAACAGTGTCAACCGGGGATAGGGATGCTGAAAAACAGATCTCTGCAATCAGGGATTTATTCGAAAAGAAAAATGCACATGCGTTAATGTACATGCTGTAGGGGAGAATTTATTCGCCTTAGGAAAGCGTTATTTTATCCGAAAATCACCCGCGTAGCTGTGTTCTTTCAGACTATTTCCATCATTTGTTGTGGCTGGGACGGTACATTATGGTCCAGCCATGCTGGTTTATCTGAAGATAGGATTACATTGTTATGGGCGCGACCTGTTGATTTTCCTGGTTTATTGTGCAGTTAAGGTGTGCTGGTTTATCTGGCAATGATCAGGGCGTTGGGAAATCCGTTCTTTTCCAGAAAATGTTCATAGCCGCGGGCCTTTTTCAGCGAGGTGCCGGCAAAGACCATAACCCGAAACAGGTAGGTCCCGGCCGCCGGGAACTGCTGAATGATGACATCCTTCCCTTGGGCGGCAAATTTTTCCGCCAGAGCCCGCGCCTCTTTTTTGTGTTCAAACGATCCCACCTGGACGTAAAAATGGCCGGCATCAAAATCCTTATGTTTCAGCTTTGGCATTTGGGTGGCCGGTTTTGTCGTCGTTGTTGCCGTTTTGGCCGGTACATGGATGGCCTCGCCAAGGGCGGTGATTTGTACCCTGGCCGTGCCCTTGTCTATCATGCCAATGGATTTTGCCGCTGAATAGCTCAGGTCAATTATCCGGTTTTTGACAAAGGGGCCGCGATCATTGATTCTGACCACGGTTGTTTTGCCGTTTTCCAGGTTTTTTACCAACAGCATGGTCCCCATGGGCAGTGTTTTATGAGCGGCCGTTCCGCCATACATATTATAAATCTCGCCATTTGATGTCCTGCGGCCATGGAACTGTTTGCCGTACCAGGAGGCAATACCGGTTTCCCGGTAGCCCTCGGCGTTGGCAATGGGGTAATAGGTCTTTCCATGGATGACATAGGGCCGCTGGGTGGCCTTGCCCGGTTGTTTGCGTCCATGCGGACCAGGTGTGATCGGCGGCCGGGAGCAACTGGTGACCAAAAGCAAACTGCCGATAAAAAACAGGAGCGCTGGCACAAGGGGAAGGGCATGAAATCGTATCTGGTCACAGGATTTGTAACTATATGTTTTCATATACCATAAACCTGTGATCGGCTTTTCATGGCCGGCTTTTTTTTTGTTGTCCAAGCAGGTGCTGGAAACGGCCAGGATAAAAGAGACCGGCTGGGCCCGTGGTATGCGGGGTGTAGGGGAGCATACCATCGCCGTTGCCGGTCAGGTCGTCAAAGAGGACCCGGCCGTCGCTGTTAACGGCGGAGAGATGGAGGTCGAGGATGGGGCGAAATACCTTGAGGATTCCATCATCATCACGCCGGACAATGATCGGCTGCCAGCGGCGGCGGCCAAATCCCTTGTACCAGATACCGGGCCTGATTTTACCGGTGATCCCGTCGGGCATGGCCGGGTCAAGTTCGTCTTCATCGGAATTGAGATTGTGATTCAGCAGCTGCTCAACCCAGGAGCTTGACTGGACGGTCAACCTCTCCATCATGTCATAGTCATCTGTCTCGCTGCGCAGCAGATAGGTCCCGTAATCGTTAAAGCTCCACTGGGCGTGGCAGACCTGGCAGCTCACCCTGCCGGAGTATTTTTTATGGGCGGGATTGCGCAGCATGGGGAGCGGATGTGTACGGCCGGAATGGTCGATGAAAACCGGTTTGCCCCTGTTCATGGCTAGCCCCTTGATTGCTGGCGGGCGGGTCCATGATCCAGGTTCACCGTGGCAGCTCAGGCAGGATAATTTCCGCCTCGGTTGTTGATTGTCGGCCTGCAGGTATTTTCCGGTGTGACAGTCGATACAGATCAATCCCTTTTGTTGGTGAATGTCCGGGGCCAGGTCATGTAGTTCCACGCCATAGGGGCGAACAAAGGGCTCACTGGTAGTGTATGGAGTCCGGTATTCCCAGTTGAAGTCATGCTCAAACTGACCATAATAATCGGCGCCCACATGGTTGGCGTAATGGCAGCTTATGCACTGCCAGTCACCGGGAGATTTCAGGAAACGATGGCTCTGCAGCCTGCCGCCGGAAAACTGGAGATGGCAGGCGGCGCATCCTGTCCCCCTTCTGATATAGGGATAATCGTCGCCCCGGCTGTACAGATGACAGCGCAGGCAACGACGTCTGAGCATATCGTCAACCAGGGCGAGGCCTGGGTTCTTTTCCTGCCGGGGAATGTCTGTCAGCGTGGTGACGGTGTCGGTTGCCCCGAAGTGGTGCCGGGTGAGGTTGACGGCCTTTTCCAGGGTCAAGTGCAGACTGGAGCCGCAGCCCTGTAGCTGCCTGGGGTGGCATTTGCCGCAGGTTGTTGCCATGTTGGCCGGGCTGGCCGGCGCAGCGACAAGCCCGGCGTGGGCCTGTTGTTGCTCGCTGGCAGTCCTGTCGCCCCGGTGGCAGGAGATACAGTCCAGGTTATGATGCTGATCAAGGGTTACTTCGGCATGACAACGCCTACACCCCGGCAACGGAGCCGCAGGCTTGCCTATGGAGGTAACCGCTTTTTTTTCAGCTTTTTTTTCAGGCCGGGGCGCATTGTCTTTACAACCGGCAAACAGCGCCGTCAGGGCCAGAAAGATGAGGAAAAATTTGTAGTGCATTATCTTGACACTCTACCATAAAATTGCTACATCAATAAACCTCAAAATAGTTAAAAAAATAGTTAAAAATAGTCGGTCGACTATCATCTTCGGCTGTTTCCATCCTTGGAAACGCACATATATCTGTTATGACCGCCGGCTGAATAATGGTGCGGTCATGCTGGTTGTATGAAATTTTGTTCCTGCCGGTATAGCTCAGTTGGTAGAGCACTTGATTCGTAATCAAGGAGTCAGCAGTTCAAATCTGCTTACCGGCTCCAGTGGCAAGCGGTTGCAGAGATATTTCTGCAACCGCTTTTTGTTTGCCCGGCATGGCGACCAAAATGGTTGCGGATTATTCTTGTTCCACCGCTCAGTGGTGAACAGGGTGATATTCTGTTGGTCCATCACGCTTCATACTCGCTTGGCGGGTAAACAGGAAAATCAGGGCAAAATCATTTTCATGGGTTATTGTGTCATTATGCCATGCTGGTGTATTCCGGAAAAAGTCCAAGTAATTGTGTTATTTTGGACTATTTTCGTCTTTCGTTGTGGCCGGGTCGGTATATTCTGGTCCAGCCATGCTGGTTTATCTGGTTGTCCAATTTAATGGTGGAGTGGTGAGATAAGATGGCAGAGATCAGGGACGGGAATGTTGTGACAGTTGGTCTCGGAGCGCGCAGTTACCCTATTCGGATTGCCCGGGGACTGATCGGTCACATTGGGGGCGATCTGGCCTCCAATAGGATTGGCCGCCGCTATTGCGTTATCAGTGACAATCTGGTGGCTGACCTGTATGGGGAACCACTCATACGTTCACTGGCAGCAGGCGGCGTGGATGCGGAAATGATAACCTTCCCCCATGGGGAGGCGGCCAAGGAACTTACGACCATCTCTTCCCTTGCCCGGCAACTGGCGCAAAAGGGATTTGACCGGGGTGATGCCCTGGTAGCCCTTGGCGGCGGGGTAACCGGAGATATCACCGGTTTTCTGGCATCTGTGTATATGCGGGGCATTCCCTTTGTTCAGGTGCCGACAACCCTGCTTGCCCAGGTTGACAGCTCGGTCGGCGGCAAGACAGGGGTTGATATTCCGGAAGGGAAAAATCTGATCGGCACCTTTTATCAGCCAAAGGCCGTCTATATAGATCCTGATGTGCTGGCAACCCTGCCAAAACAGGAACTCCTTGGCGGGCTTGCCGAAGTGATCAAGTATGGAATTATCAGGGACAGGGAATTTTTCGATTTTCTTGCCGATAACCGCAAGGAGATTCTCTCCCTTAAAGACAAGGCCCTTCTTCCCTTGCTTGCGCGATGTTGTGAAATAAAGGCCCAGGTCGTTGCCGAAGATGAACGTGAAGGCGGTTTGCGCCGTATATTGAATTTTGGGCATACCATCGGGCACGCGGTTGAGGCCGCATCGAATTTCACCCTCATCCACGGGTTGGCCATATCAATCGGCATGCGCGCGGCAGCCGATCTTGCCGTTTTGGGCGGTTATTGCTCGTCCGGGGATGCCCAGGCCGTACGCAGCCTTTTAGAAGATTTTGGTTTGCCGGTTGATATACCTGTCTCTTATACACATCTG